>JBBRZR010000018.1:0-26269 GCA_038236495.1 Burkholderiales bacterium | reverse complement strand
AGTTGCTTTTTTCTGCCACGCTGGTTGCCCGATGGCCAGCAAGGGCAGGGCGGCAACACTCTCAACGCCATCCGGGTTCAGCGCCTCAAGCACAAACTGGGCAACCAGGCCAACGCCAGCTCCGAGGTTGAATTCCATGCTGCCACCGCCTGGCTGGTCGGCGAGGAGGGCCGCGGCATCCCGCAGATCCTGGCGATGGGTGCGATCACCCGGCTGGACTGCGCGCTGGGCACCGCCGGGCTGATGCGCCAGGCGCTGTCGATCGCGCTGCAGCACACGGCGCAACGCCAGGCCTTTGGCAAGCGCCTGATCGAGCAGCCCATGATGCAAAACGTGCTGGCCGATCTGGCCATCGAGAGCGAAGCCGCCACCGCCTTGGCGCTGCGCCTGGCCCGTGCCGTGGACGCCACCGAGAACCATACCGACCCCAGCGGCCACGAGGCCCTGATCGGCCGGGTGCTGACGCCGATTGCCAAGTTCTGGGTCTGCAAACGCGGCGCCGGCTTTGCCCAGGAGGCGATGGAATGCCTGGGCGGCAATGGTTATGTCGAGGAGCAGGGCGAGGGCGTGATGGCCCGCATCTACCGCGAGATGCCGCTGAATTCGATCTGGGAAGGCGCCGGCAACATCATGGCGCTGGACTTGAAGCGCGCGCTGCGCACCGGTGCGGTGGCCGACGCGCTGGCGCACGAGATGGCGCCCGCCAACGGCGCACACCCGGCACTCGACGCCGCGCTGGCCCGGGTGCTGCATGGGCTGGACGGCGGCACCGGCGACCACGCCGACGAAGCCCAAGCCCGCCGCCTGGCCCGCGACACTGCGCTGGTGCTGCAGGCCGCGCTGCTGCGCCAACATGCCACCGACGCGGTGTTTGCCGCCTTCTGCGCCAGCCGGCTGGCTGAGGCCAGTGACGTTTACGGCACCCTGCCGGCCGGCCTGGACCTGGGCGCCATCGTCGCCCGCGCCCAGCTGCAATGAACCCACCGAACCGAGAAAACCCCATGCCCGACCTGATCCTGCACCACTACCCGATGTCGCCGTTTGCCGAGAAAGTGCGGCTGATCCTGGGCTTCAAGCAGCTGCCCTGGCGGTCGGTGCTGATCCCGCCGGTGCTGCCCAAGCCCGACGTGGTGGCGCTGACCGGCGGCTACCGCAAGACGCCGGTGCTGCAGGTGGGCGCCGACGTCTACTGCGATACCGCGCTGATCGCGCGCCTGCTGGAGGCGCAACAGCCCGCGCCCAGCCTGTACCCGCCCACCGCGCCGTTGGCGCCCTTGCTGGCGCAATGGGCCGACGGCACCTTGTTCCAGGCGGCCGTGTGCTGGGCGATGCAGCCGGCGGGCGTGGCCGCCATCCTGGGCAGCCTGCCGCCCGAGGTGATCCAGGGCTTTGCCGCCGACCGGGCGGCGATGCGCGGCAGTGTGCCCAGGCTCACCTTGCCCGATGGCACGGTGCAACTCAAGGCCCACCTCGCGGCCCTCAACGCCCAACTGGCCCAGGGCGGGCCATGGCTGCTGGGCGCTGCGCCCTGCATTGCCGATTTCTCGGTGGGCCATTGCCTGTGGTTCATCCAGCTGGCGCAGCCGGTGGCGCACCTGCTCGACGCCTACCCGGCGGTTGCGGCCTGGTTGAGCCGGCTGCTGGCCATCGGCCACCATGCCAGTGAGACCCTGAGCAGCAGCGACGCGATCGCCGTGGCTGCCGCAGCCGCCGCAGCCAACACCTACGCCCCGGTCGCGGTCGCCGCCGCCGCAGGCTTCGAGCCCGGCCAGACCATCAGCGTGGCCGCCACCGACTACGGCAGCGACCCGGTCACCGGCACCCTGGTCGGCTTGTCCACTGAGGAGGTGGTGGTCCGGCGCCAGGACGCGCGTGCCGGCACGGTCCACGTTCACTTTCCCCGCTTCGGCTTCCAGATCAAGAAAGCGATTGCCGCATGAACCCGCAGAAAAGTTTCAAAGGCCAGACCGCCGTGCTCACCGGCGCCGCCTCGGGCTTCGGCCTGGAATGCGCCCGCATCGCCGCCCGCGAGGGCATGAACGTGGTGATGGTCGATGTGCAGGCCGACGCGCTCAACACCGCCTGGGCCGAGGTCGAGGCCCTGGCCGCGCTGCACGACGGTCGGGTGATGGCCCGCGTGGTCGATGTGTCCAAGGCCGACCAGATGCAGGCCCTGGCCGATGCGGTGCAGCAGACTTTCGGCGCGCCCAGCCTGGTGTTCAACAACGCCGGTGTCGGCAGCGGCGGCCTGGTCTGGGAGAACACCGTCAAGGATTGGGAATGGGTGCTGGGCGTGAATGTGTGGGGCGTGGTCCACGGGGTGCGACTGTTCACCCCGATGATGTTGGCCGCCGCCGCCGCCGACCCGGGTTTTGAGGGCCACATCGTCAACACCGCGTCGATGGCCGGCCTGCTGAGCCCCCCCAACATGGGCGTCTACAACGTCAGCAAACACGCGGTGGTTGCGCTCAGCGAGACGCTGTACCAGGACCTGGCCCTGGTCACCGAGCAGGTGCATGCCCATGTGCTGTGCCCGTTCTTCGTGCCCACCGGCATCACCGCCAGCCACCGCAACCGGCCGGCCGAGGTGACCGATGCCGACGCCCAGCCCACCCGCAGCCAGCTGATCGGCAAGGCCATGAGCGAAAAGGCGGTGGGCAGCGGCAAGGTCAGCGCCGCCGATGTGGCGCTGAAGGTGTTTGCTGCGCTGCGCGACAACCAGTTCTACATCTTCAGCCACCCCAAGGCACTGGCCTCGGTGCAGACGCGGATGGAAGACGTGGTGATGGGCCGCAACCCGACCGACCCGTTTGCCGACAAGCCCGAGGTGGGTGCGCAGTTGCGGGCGGCGTTGCGCGCGGTATGACAGCCTGAGCGTCGTCCGCCGGTGCCCAGTCAGGCGCGGGCTCAGGCGGGCGGCAGCGGCCGCGCCGGTGCCGCCGCCTCGCCGGTCCAGCGATCGCCCTCCAATGCCTCGGCGCCGTAGCCGCGGTCCAGGTCGAGCCCGGTCAGCCACCCGGTTTGCAGCTGGGCGCCCGGCAGCCACCAGCGCGACGGCGACTGAAACCGCCGCGGCCAGACCATGCCCTGCAGCTTGAATTGGTCAAAAAAGTCCAGCTCGGCCAAGCCGCGCCAACCCGCGCCTGGCCCCTCACCGGACCACCTCAGCCGGCGCAGCCAGCCCACCTCGCGGTCGATGAACAGCGCCATCCGGCTCTCTGGCACCAGCCCCAGCCCGGGTGCCACCGTCAGCACCAACTGGTCACAACGTCGTCCGTCCAGGGTATCGGGCGGCCCCCAGTTCACAGCCGTGGCGCGGTCAAACACCGCCACCGGGCCCAGCAGCAACAGGCCCAGCGCATCGGCCACCAGCGCCATCTGCGGGTCCTCCGCCGCTGCGCCCGGAGACGCTTGCCCGGGCGTGTCATAGGACGCTGCGTGCCCGAACCGGGCCTGTCGCCTCAGCACCCACGGGCCCGTGCCGAGCTGGCCGTGACGCACAGCCAGCAGGCCGGCAGCCGGCAACAAGCGCAACTGCGCAGCATCAGCCGCGGCCGCAGCACCCCCCGCGTCAGTGGCCAGCCAGCCCGACCCAGGCACCCACGCGCTGCTGAAACTGGCATTGAGATCGTGGTGCTGGCGCCACGCCGCCAAGCCATGGGCCAGGGCGCTCTCGCGCAAGTGGGTCCTGGCACTGGAGGAGCCCGGACCCGCGGGCACGTCCGGCAAGCTGGCTGCAAGGGCGGTGTCCGGCGCCCCGGCCAAGCCGGCCATCGCCAGGCTTAGCCAGTGGCCGAGTACCCGGCGCCGCTGCGGCAGCGTGTGGGGCTCGGGTGCGGCGACAACGCGGGTGGTGGGCATGGCATCGGCCTGGGCGTCGGCTGCTTCAGCAGCGAAGCCCGCATTCTCGGCCGAAGCCGCCAAGGCCTACGGTTTGAGCTGGGCGCGGATCTCGCCCCCCTTGTTCACGGCCGAGTGCACGTTGACATACAGCTTGCCCGCCTGGTACGCACTGAGCTGCTCAGCGTTGAGTTTGGCGCCTGCCGGCACCGACCACACACCCGGGCTGGTGCCGGTCAGCGGGATGATCACCGGGCCGTTGGCGCCCATGGCGCCGATGTGGATGTGGGCCATGGTGCCCGCCACGCCGGTGGTTGTGACGCTGCCGCTGACGGCGCCATCTGGCGTCACCCGGATCTGACCAACGCCCGCCGCGCCGGTGGTGATCGGGGGCACCTCCTGGTCGCCGCTCAGGCTCAGGTCAGCGCCCATGGGCATGGCCGGTCCGCTGCCCATTTGCGCGCCGACCGACAGTGCTGCAAGCAGCAGCGAGACACCCAGCAGGGCGCGGGTGGGTTTGTTGAATGAGGGGGTCATGGTGTGCGGCTTTCTTCGGTGTAAGGCCGGCGCGGCAGGATAGCCGTGCCGGCTGGGCGCCGCCAACACCGTCCAGGCGATGGCGGCAGACCTCAGGCACGCGGGTTGTCGGGCGTGTCGTTCAGTGGTTTGCCGTTGTCGCCCAGCGCGGTGTTCGGCTTGATCGCCGGCGATCCTGCACCCGGCGCGGCGTCGACATGACGCTCGACTTGGCGCAACTTGTCATCCACCTGCGGGGTAGAGTGTTTGGATGGTTCGATATGGGCGGGTGGGGTCTGTGTCATCTCAGTCCTTTTTAGCGGCAGGGCCGGTGAGGGCGGTTGGTTGACGGTGGCGGCAGGGTGTTTCGGGCAGCACAGTGAACGCCAACGCGGCGGCTGGGTCTGTGCGGCGCCCCACGCAGCCGGCGTGCCAGCCGATGGCACGGTGTTGCAGGCCGCGATTGCCGCCTGGGTTCGCCAGCGAACATACAAGGCCGGGCATTCGGTGCAGCATGGCAGCACACCCGCGGCCCGACCCTTCGGGTCTGCCGGGCCAGCTTGAGGGCGGGCACGGCTTTCGGGGTCGTCGCCACGGAGCGCCCAGTTTGAACCCCACCCAAACCCTGCACCACTGCACTTCTGGCCGGCAACTGCCGCCCCGTCCGTGGCGTCTGGCGGCGTGGCGCTGAGGCCGGTCCGTGTCGCAAACAGCCACCCATGAGGTCTCGCCGCCGCAGCGGCTGCAGCCCGCCGCGCCCATGTTCATCCGCGGCGTGGGCACCGCCACGCCCAGTACGCGCTACACCAAGGCCGAGTGCCTGCAGGCGTTTGAGCAATCCGACTGGTTTGGCCGGCTCGACGCCCGGGCCCATTTCATCGCCCGCAGCGTGCTGCAGCGCGACAACGGCATCGACGCCCGGCGCCTCGCGGTAGACACCCTCGGCGAGGTGTTTGCCATCGACCCGGACACCTTGTCCCAGCGCTTTGCGCGGCACGCACCGCGGCTGGCCGCCGAGGCGGCCGAACGCGCGCTGGCCGCTGCCGGCTTGACCGCGCGGCAGATCGACGCGGTGGTGGTCAGCACCTGCACCGGCAGCCTCTGCCCGGGGCTGTCGGGCCATGTGATCGAACGCCTCGGCCTGCGCCACGACGTGATGGCGCTGGATTTGGTGGGCCAGGGCTGCGGCGCCGCCTTGCCCAATATGGAATTGGGCTGGACCTTGCTGGGCTCAGGCCGCTGCGCGCAGGTGCTGTCGGTCTGCGTCGAGGTCAGCAGCGCCGCGATGTACCTCGACAACGACCCGGGCGTGCTGATCAGCGCCTGCCTGTTCGGCGACGGCGCCGGGGCGGCCGTGCTGTCGAACAGCCCGGGCAACCCCCGCAGCCTCGGCCGGCGCATCGAATGGATCGACTGTGCCTCGCTGATCGAGCCCGCGCAGCGTGATGCGCTCAAGTTCGAGCAGCGGCAAGGCCTGCTGCGCAATGTGCTGACCCGTGCCGTGCCGGTGCTGGCCGCCGACTACGCGCAGCAAGTGCAACACCAGGTGCTGGCGCGTGCCGGTCTGGACAGCGGCGACATCCAGGCCTGGATCCTGCACGCCGGCGGGCGCGACGTGCTGCAGGCCGTGCAGCGACGCTTTGATTTGCCCCCCGAGGCCCTGCGCTACAGCGCGGCGATGCTGCGCGAGTACGGCAACCTGTCCAGCGCCTTTGTCTACTTTGTGCTGCAAGCGGCGCTGGCTGACCGCGCGCCGGCCGGTTGGTGGTGGTTGTCGGCGTTTGGCGCCGGCTTTGCCTGCCACGGCGCCTTGTTGGCGGTGCAGTGATGGCGACAAAACCGCACGGCCCACCGGCTGCACGGTGCCCGCCATGAGGGCCAGAGTCGTGGCTGCCGAAGCGCTGGACAGCCTGGCCACCGACGACCCGGCGGCGCAGCGGTCGCGGCGCGATCTGCAACGGGTGCACCTGGCCATGGGCACCCGCAGCATCCTGCTGCGCGCCATTGAGGCCACGCAGATGTACCGGCAGCGCGCCGGCCCGCTGCGCGTGCTTGAACTGGGCGCGGGCGATGGCACGCTGATGTTGGGCGTGGCCCGTGCCCTGGCCGGCGTCTGGCCCAGCGTCGAGTTGCGCTTGCTGGACCGGCAAGACCTGGTGCAGCCGCCGACCTTGGCCGGATTTGCCGCCTGTGGCTGGGCGGCCAAACCGCTGGTGGTCGATGTGCTGGACTGGGCCAGCCCAGCGGGCGGCAAGCCGGCCCCGGCACAGGGCAGTGCGCCTGCCGCTGCGCCGCCGCCCTGGGACCTGATCATCGCCAACCTGTTTCTGCACCACTTCGAGGCTGCGCCACTGGCCCTGCTGCTGGCCGCCGCCGCCGCACGCAGCCGCTGCTTCGTGGCCTGTGAACCGCGCCGTGCTGCGCTGGCACTGGCCGGCAGCCATTTGGTCGGGCTGATCGGCGCCAATGCCGTGACCCGGGACGACGCCGTACTCAGCGTGCACGCCGGGTTTCGCGGCCAGGAGCTTGCGGCGCTGTGGCCAGCGCCCCTGCGCCTGACGGGCGGGCCTGCCGCCGCCAGCCCCTGGCAGTTGACGGAGCAACCTGCCGGCCTGTTCAGCCATTGTTTCAGGGCCGAGCGGCGCGACGGCGGTAGGGACGGTTTGGGCGGTTTGGGCGTCGTCGGAGCCGCCGCATGACGCCGACCCGCTGCGACGCCGTCATCGTCGGTGCCGGGCCCGCCGGGTCCACCGCCGCCATCCTGCTGGCCCGTGCCGGCTGGTCGGTGGTGCTGGTCGAAAAACAAGGATTTCCCCGCCGCAAGGTCTGCGGCGACTGCATCGCCGCCAGCAACTTCGGCCTGTTCGACGCGCTGGGGCTGGGCGACCGGTTTGCCGCACTCGCCGGGCCGGCCTTGCGCCGGGTGGCGCTGTGGCAAGGCGCCAGCTGCCTGGTCGCCGACCTGCCGCCGGCCGCCGACCCGCATCACCCCTGGGGCCGCGCGCTGGGTCGTGAGGCACTGGATGCCCTGCTGCTCGACCAGGCACGCGGTGCCGGGGCGCGGGTGCTGCAGCCCTGGGTGGCGCTGTCGCTCAGCGGCCCGGCGGGCGATCAGTGCCTGCAGGTGCGCAATGTCGAGTCCGGCGAACAGCAGGTGGTGCGGGCGCCCGTCGTGATCCTGGCCCAGGGCACCGGCTTGCACCGGCTGGCCGATCCGGCCGCGGCGCGGCGGTCGCGCAGCGGCAGTGACCTGCTGGCGTTCAAGGCCAATTTTCGAGGTGCCCGGCTGGCCGAGGGCCTGCTGCCGGTGCTGGGCTTTGCCGGCGGCTACGGCGGGCTGGTGGTGGCTGATCAGGGCATCACCACCCTGGCCTGCTGCATCCGCGCCGACCGCCTCGATGCGCTGCGCCGCGCCGCGCCCGGACAGTCCGCCGGCGAGGTGGTGGAGGCCATGCTCAAGCGGGACTGCGCCGGCGTGGCGCAAGCGCTGCAGGCCGCGCAACGCGACGGCGCCTGGCTGGCGTCCGGGCCGCTGTCCCCGGGTTGGCATGGGCGGCGCGGCGAGGCGCCGTTTTGCATCGGCAATGCCGTCGGTGAGGCCCATCCGATCATCGGCGAGGGCATGAGCATGGCGATGCAGTCGGCCTGGCTGCTGTGCCATCGCCTGCTGCTTGCCGACCGGCCCACCAGCCTGGGGCTGACTCCGGCTGAGGCTGGTCGCTGGCAGGCCGGCGTGCAGCGCCGCTACCAGGCAGACTGGCGGCGGCACTTTTTGCCCCGGCTGCGTCTGGCCGCGGCTTTTGCCCACCTGGCGATGCGGCCGGCTTTGTCCGTGCCGCTGCTGGTGTTGCTGCGGCGCTGGCCTGGCCTGTTGGCCTGGGGCGCGCAGCGTGTCACCCGCTGGAGCGGCAAGCTCGACTGTGCGGCCGACCCGGACGCGGTCGCCCAACTGGCTGCCGCTGCGGCCAGCCGACACGCCCGCCCGGCGCCACCAGCGCGCGCGATGACCTTGCCCTGACCCCCATCGACCTGGAGCCGACCATGAGCCTGAACATCAGCCCAAACATCAGCCCGAATTTCAGCCCGAATACCAACCCGAATACCAGCCCGACATTCGACCGCCTGCGCAGCATCTTGCTGCGCGACTACCCGCTGGACGCCAGCACGGTCACGCCCGATGCCGCGCTGGAGAGCCTGGGCATCGACTCGCTCGGCGTGGCCGAACTGCTGTTCAACATCGAGGACGAGTTCAAGATCAGCGTACCCGCTGATCCGGTGGCGCTGGCCAGCGTGGCCGACGTGGCGCGCTTCATCGATGGGCTGATCGCCGCGCAACAGGCGCAGCCGGTGCCGTCCGGCCTGGCCGGCTTGGCAACGGTGCCAGGCCCGTGAGGCGCGTGGCCATCACCGGCGTCGGCCTGGTCTCGCCGCTGGGCCACAGTGCGGCCGAAGTCTTCGAGGCCGCCTGTGCCGGCCGGTCTGCCATCCGCCGCCTCGACAGCGCGGCCAGCCAGCGGCTGTTGGCGCCGCTGGTCGCGCCGGTGGACTTTGACGGCGCGGCGCACTTCGATGCGCCCAAGCTGCGCCTGCTGGACCGGGTCAGCCAGTTTGCGATCGTGGCCGCCCGGCGTGCGCTGGCTGATGCCACGCTGGACCTCAGCCCGGCCGACTGCGAGGCGGCCGGCGTGTTTGTCGGCACCGGCATGGGCGGCTCGCACAGCATGGACGAGGGCTACCAGACGCTGTACGGCGGGCCGTCCGACCGTATCAAACCGATGATGATCCTGATGGGCATGCACAACGCGCCCGCCGCCTGGATCGGCATCGAGCACGGCTTTCGCGGCCCCAACCTGACCTACTCCACCGCCTGCTCGTCGTCGTCGGTGGCGATTGGCGAAGCCTGGTTGCGGCTGGCCCATGGCGGGCTGGACCTGGCGCTGGCCGGCGGTGCCGAGGCGCCGCTGTCGCTGGGCTCGATGAAGGCCTGGGAGGCCTTGCACACCCTGGCGGCCATCGACCCGCTGGACGCCGCCGCCTCGTGCAAACCCTTCGCCAAGGACCGCAGCGGCCTGGTGCTGGGCGAGGGCGCGGCGATGCTGGTGCTCGAGACCTGGGACCGCGCATTGGCCCGCGGCGCGCCCATCCACGGCGAGTTGATCGGCTACGGCCTGGTCACCGACACCGGCCACATCGCCCGGCCCAGCGTGGCCGGCCAGGCCGCTGCGATGCGTGCGGCCCTGAAGTCGGCGGCGATCGACGTCTCGATGGTCGATTCGATCAACGCCCACGGCACCGGCACCGCCGCCAACGACGGCGTCGAGACGGCGGCGATCCACGATGTATTTGGCAAGCGGGCCAGCCGGGTGCCTATCAGTGCCACCAAGGCGATGCACGGCCATTTGCTGGGCGCGGGCGGCGCACTCGAGTGTGTGTTGTCGCTGCTGGCGATGCAGCAAGCCGTGGCCTTGCCGACGATGAACTTGCGGGTTCCCGATCCGGCCTGTGATCTGGACTACGTGCCCAACACCGCGCGGCCCGGCGCCGCTGGCCGCACCATGCTGTCGAATTCCTTCGCTTTTGGTGGCACCAACGCCGTGCTGGCACTGCGTGCCGCACCCTGATAACCCCCAGCACGTCAACCCCATCCGCTTGGAGCCCACCCATGAGCCAGACTGCACACATCATCGGCCGCGTCGAATACCGCGAGGGCGACGGCCCCAACATTGCCATCCGCACCGGCCGGGTCGACGTCCAGACCACCGCCAGCGATGCCACCTTGAGCTGGACCGACGGCGACACCCACGGCTCGGCGGCCATACCGTTGTCGGACTTCAAGCGCCATGTCGCCGACGGCCGGATCCGGCTGGACAGCTGACCGCCTGGGCGCCAACTGCGGGTTGGCAGGCCGCAGGCACGGGTCCGATCAGGGCGCTCCGCTTGACCGTGCGCTGGCGCACCGACCGCCCGCCGCCACCGGCCTACCGTGCAGGGCATGGGCTGGTCATCCAGACCCAACCGGCGCGCACGACGCGTCCCGCCAAACCCCAACCTGATTGGAGCCACCATGAGCTACGAAGACCGCGACCCCTACGGTATGTACAAAGTCACTGCAGGCGACGCCATCGGCACCGAGCGCCGGCACGGCCCCGGCCCGGAACTGATGGGTGCCGGCACCTTGATGGGCAACGACGTCTACAACGCCGAGGGCGACGACCTGGGCGACATCAAGGAAATCATGATCGACATGCGCAGCGGCCGGATCGGCTATGCCGTGTTGTCCTACGGCGGCTTTCTCGGCATCGCCGACAAACTGTTTGCCGTACCGTGGAGCGCGCTCAAGCTCGACACCGAGAACAAGCGCTTCACCTTGAATGTCTCCAAAGACCGGCTTGAAAGCGCCCCCGGCTTTGAGAAGGACTGCTGGCCCAACATGGCCGATGAATCCTGGGCACGCGACATCCACAGCTACTACGGCGTCAAGCTGTACCCGGCCGAGCCGCGCATCTGATCAACGCCGAGCGGGCTGTGCCGCCCGGTGTACGCACCACAAGGCATGGCCGGCACCCAACAACCCTTGACACCACCACCCTGACCATGACCATGAACCGCTGTGCGTCGATGCTGTTTGTGCTTCTCGCCGCCGGCGGCTCGCTGACCGCCTGCGGCCGGAAGGATGAGGCCACGCCGGCGGTTGTCACCGCCCCGACGCCCGCTGTCGCCGCGTCCGGGCCCGTCACCGGCGGTGCAAGCGACGCCTCGTTGCCGGAGACCGCTGCAGCGCTGGCGACGCCGGGTACCGCGCCGGCGGCCAATGCCAGCCCGCCCAGTACCATGACCCGGGACCAGGAGTCCAAGGCCATGCCCTTGCCTGGCCAGGCCAACGACCATTCAACACCGAAGCCCGCCAAGCCCAAGGGCGGCTGAAGCTGCCCGTCCTGGCACCGTCCTGGACTGGCCGGCACCGGTCGGCGGTGCCCAGCGCCTGTGGCACACTGCTGCGCTTTCCCGAGAGGGCCCCTCGCGGGCCGGCTGATTTGGACAAGATCCTCCTGCAAATTGCGACCGAGTTGAAGGTTGCGCCGCGCCAGATCCAGGCTGCGGTCGAGTTGCTCGATGGGGGCGCCACGGTGCCCTTCATCGCCCGCTACCGCAAAGAGGCAACGGACGGCCTCGACGACATCCAGCTGCGAGAGCTCGAGGCCCGACTCGGCTACCTGCGTGAGCTGGAGGACCGGCGTGGCGCGGTGCTCAAGAGCATCGCCGAGCAAGGCAAGCTCAGCCCCGAGTTGCAGGCCGCGATCGAGGCCGCTGCCACCAAGCAGGACCTGGAAGACCTCTACCTGCCCTACAAGATCAAGCGCCGCACCAAGGGCTTGATCGCCCGTGAAGCCGGGCTTGAGCCGCTGGCCGACCGCTTGTTTGCCGACCCCAAGCTGGACCCGCACACCGAGGCCGCGGCCTTGATCGCCGCCTACCCGGGCGGTGCTGCCGCGCTGGCCGAGGCCGGTTTTGCCGATGCCTTCGCGGTGCTGGACGGTGTGCGTGACCTGCTCAGCGAGCGCTGGGCCGAGGACGCGCTGCTGGTGGGCAAGCTGCGTGAATGGCTGTGGTCCGAAGGCCTGCTGCGCAGCACGCTGGCTGACGGCAAGGATGCACTGCACGCTGACAACGCCAAGTTTCGCGATTACTTCGACTATGACGAGCCGATCCGCAACGTGCCGTCGCACCGGGCGCTGGCGGTGTTTCGCGGCCGCACGCTGGAGATCCTGGACGCCAAGCTGGTGCTCAATGAGCAGACGGTGGCGGGTCAGCCCGGTCAGGCGGAGGGCCGCATCGCCATCCACCTGGGCTGGCGCCATGCCAAGCGCCCGGCCGACGAGCTGATCCGCAAGACGGTGGCCTGGACCTGGAAGGTCAAGCTCTCGCTCAGCCTGGAGCGCGACCTGTTCACCCGCTTGCGTGAGGCCGCCGAGACCACCGCGATCAAGGTGTTTGCCGAGAACCTGCGTGATCTGCTGCTGGCCGCACCGGCCGGCAAACGCGTGGTGATGGGGCTGGACCCCGGCATCCGTACCGGCGTCAAGGTGGCGGTGGTGTCGGACACCGGCAAGGTGCTGGCCACCACCGCGGTGTTTCCGCACGAGCCGCGCTGCGACTGGGAGGGCTCGCTGCATGCGCTGGGCAAGCTGTGTGCCACCCATGGCGTCAACCTGATCGCGATCGGCAACGGCACCGCCAGCCGCGAGACCGACAAGCTGGCCGGTGACCTGATCAAGCGTTTGCTGGCCATTGCGCCCGACCTGAAGATCGAAAAAGCCGTCGTCAGCGAATCCGGCGCGTCGATCTACTCGGCCAGCGAATTTGCCAGCAAGGAGCTGCCCGACCTGGACGTGACCTTGCGCGGTGCGGTGTCCATCGCCCGCCGGCTGCAAGACCCGCTGGCCGAGTTGGTCAAGATCGACCCCAAGAGCATCGGCGTGGGCCAGTACCAGCACGATGTCAACCAGAGCGAGCTGGCACGCATGCTGGGCACGGTGGTCGAGGATTGTGTGAACAAGGTGGGGGTGGACCTGAACACCGCGTCCGCGCCGTTGCTGTCCCGGGTGGCCGGCCTGTCGGCCGCACAGGCGGCATCCATCGTGCGTTGGCGGGATGCGCAAGGCGCGTTCCGCAACCGCCAGCAGTTGCTGGAGGTCAGCGGTCTGGGCCCCAAGACCTTCGAGCAGGCCGCAGGCTTTTTGCGCATCCGCGGCGGCGACAACCCGCTGGACCAGACGGGTGTGCACCCCGAGACCTACCCGGTGGTGCAGCGCCTGCTGGCCAAGCTGCAACGCCCGGCCGCCGAGGTGATGGGCAAGGCCGACGTGATCCGCACCTTGAAGCCCGAGGCTTTTGCCGACGATAAATTTGGCGCCATCACCGTCAAGGACATCTTTGCCGAGCTGGAAAAGCCCGGTCGCGACCCGCGCCCCGACTTCAAGGTGGCGAGGCTGACGGATGGCGTCGAGCGGATCTTGGACCTGGCGGTGGACATGGTGCTGGAGGGCACAGTCAGCAACGTTGCCCAGTTCGGCGCGTTTGTCGACCTGGGGGTGCACCAGGACGGCCTGATCCACGTCAGCCAGCTGGCACACAAGTTTGTCAGCGACGCCCGCGAGGTGGTCAAGACCGGCGACATCGTCAAGGTCAAGGTGCTGGAGGTGGACCTGGCGCGCGGCCGCATCTCGCTGACGATGAAGCTCGACGCCAAGCCGGGGCAGGGCGGCGGGGCAGGGCGCAGTGACAACGGCTTCAAGCCGGCGGGCCGGCATGAGCGGGCCGGTGGTGGCGGGTCGGGTGGGCAGGGGCAGCGTGCTCAGGCGCAGCCTGCAGCTGGTGGTGCGATGGCCGCGGCATTTGCCAAGTTGCAGCCCAAACGCTGATCTGCACCCGATGAACATGGGCGCTGGCGACACGCGTCACTGGCGCAGTGGCCGCCATTCCGGCGACTGATCCCACTGCTGATCAAGTCCCTGCGGTCCGACGATGTCCACGCCCCGTGCCCTGCAGGTATTGGCCGGCCCCGCGCGCTGGTGCCGGGCTGGCTGGACAAGGGCTTGAAGCACCGTCACGGCGCGACCGGCTTGCTCGACAACGTGGTAGTGATGGCGCCGCATCCCGACGGGGTGCGCCGCCTGCCCGGTGGCAAGCTGCCGAACCTGCAGGACTTCAAGACCTTGCGCCATGACCCTGCCGGGCGGATCGCAGCCTGGACCCAGGCTGTCGCTGCGGCCGTGCAACTGGCCGACGAGGCTGCAGCATGGCTGGCGCAACCGTTGATCGACGCCTTGCCGCTCCAGTTCTGCCCGGTGGCGCTTGTCCTACATCAAGGCGCTGGATTGGCTTGCATCCAGTGTGCACAGGGCTGCGTATCTTCAAACAGGACACCTCGCGCTTTGCAAGGGCTGGGTGTTCAACCCCACCCCCGAGGAGATCCCGATGAACGTACTGACCCATCCCGCCGCCCGTCTCTTGCCCGTGGCAGCCGCTGTGCTGGCACTTGCCGGCGCACTGCCCGCCGCCCAGGCGTCCAGCCACCGCGAGGCACCCTACATTGCGACCCAGCCCAAGGTCGACGGCGCCGACTTCTACATGTTTGCCAGCTACGAGCCCGGCCGCACGGGCTACGTCACGCTGCTGGCCAACTACCTGCCGCTGCAGGATGGCTACGGTGGCCCGAACTACTTCTCGCTGGACCCGAACGCGCTGTACGAGATCCACATCGACAACAACGGCGACGCGAAGGAAGACCTGAGCTTCCAGTTCCGCTTCAAGAACGCGCTCAAGGCCAAGACCCTGGCCATCAACGGCAAGGACATCGCGATCCCGCTGATCCAGTTTGGCGGGGTGACCGACCCCAAGGCGGCCACGCTCAATCTCAACGAGAGCTTCACTCTCGACATCGTGCGCGGCGACCGTCGCAGCGGCACGCGGGCCTCGGTGACCAACGCCAGCGGCGGTGCGGCCACCTTCGACAAGCCGGTCGACAACATCGGCATCAAGACCTTGCCGGACTACGCCGGTTATGCCGCCAAGCACATCTACACCGTCAACATCCCGGGTTGCGCGATGCCGGCGCGGGTGTTCGTGGGCCAGCGCAAGGACCCGTTCGCGGTCAACCTGGGCACCATCTTCGACCTGGTCAATGCCCCGGTCTCGGTGATCACCGACCCGGCGCTGATCAACGCCGCGCCCAATACCCTGGACGACAAAAACGTCACCACCTTGGCGCTTGAAGTGCACGCCAGCTGCCTGACCGCAGGCACCGAGCCGGTGATCGGCGGCTGGACCACGGCCAGCCTGCGCCAGGCCCAGTTGCTCAACCCGCTGCCGGCCAAGGGCCACCAGACCACCGCCAAGGTGGGTGGTGCCTGGGTGCAGGTCTCGCGCCTGGGCATGCCGCTGGTCAACGAGGTGGTGATCGGCCTGCCCGACAAGGACCGCTTCAACGGCAGCAAGCCCAAGGACGACGCCCAGTTTGCCGACTACGTGACCAACCCGTCGCTGCCGGCCCTGCTCGAAATCGCGTTGGGCGCGCCCAACATCGCGCCGACCAACTTCCCGCGCACCGACCTGGTCGCCGCCTTCCTGACCGGCATCAAAGGCGTGAACCAACCGGCCGGTGTGGTGGGTGCTGAAATGCTGCGCCTCAACACCGGTATCGCTGCCACGGCAGAAGCCAACCAGAACCGTCTGGGCGTGCTGGGCGGTGACCTGGCCGGTTTCCCGAACGGCCGCCGTCCCAAGGATGATGTGGTGGACGTCTCGCTGGCTGCAGTGATGGGCGGGCTGTGCATGGCCAACGGCGACACGAACGCACTGGCCATGGGTGCGGCTTGCAAGCCGTCGGCGGTGCCGCTGGGCGCGACGTCGCTCAAGCTGCACGACGCGGTGGACCAGGCCAAGGTGCCGTTGTTGAGCGCATTCCCGTACCTGTACACCCCGATCGGCGGCACCCGCTAAGCACTGAGGAGAACCTGATATGACAAAACCAAGATTCTCAACTTGGCTGGCGCTGGCGGCTATCCCGCTGGCGCTGGCAGGCTGCTGGGGCGATGACAGCAGTGATACCCCCACCGCGGCCGACCCGTTGGCAGCGGTACCCGATTCGGCTACCCAGTCGGTGGCCGGCACGGTGGACTATCTCAACGTGCTGAACCAGAACCCGAGCGAAACGCGAGAAGCCATCGATGTAACGGCCGTGGTTCTGCCCACCAGCGACACCACCGAGCCGCAGGCACTGTAGGCCTGCGCGGTCGGCTTGCCGACCGCTGCGGCCGGCCCCGCTCCCGACATCGCTCGGGGCCGGGGCCGGTCCTTCGATCTCCCGACCCCCACGCTGCCATGCCCGCTATGCCCGCCTTGATCGGTGGCGAGCTGCCCGTTGCGATGGCCACCTCGACTTCAGCGGCGGCCGCAACGGCGGCTGCCAACGTTGCCGTCCACCGGGTGGTGGCGGCCGTGTTGCTGCTGCTGGCCGTCGGGCTCACGCCAAGGCCCGCCGCCGCCACGCCGATCACGCTGACCCGTGATGGCCAGGTGATCGAGCGCCGGCCGCCCAGCACCCGCACCAGCGCCAGCACCAGCGCCAGCGCCAGCGCCAGCACCGACCCGGCCGTGGCCGCAGCCGAGGCGCGCAGCCTGCTGACCGCCAGCCGGCGCGAGGGGGACCCGCGCTTTGCGGGCCGTGCCTTGGCGCTATTGGCAGCTTGACAGCCCGCGTCCGAGGCCGTACGGGCGCCGGCCGAGGTGCTGCTGGCCCTGGCCGAGGCCGAGCAATATTTGCATGACTTCGACGGCGCCACGCGCCGACTGCAAGCCCTGACCCAACGAGAACCCGCCAAGGCCCAGGTCTGGCTGCTGCTGGCCACACTGCACTGGGTGCAAGGCCGCTACGGCCCCTCCGACCAGGCCTGTGCGGTGCTGGCCCAACTGCGGGTTCAGCCTTATGCCGAGGCCTGCGCTGCTGAAAACGCCGCACTGCGCGGCCAGTGTTATGCCGCGCGCGGCCGCCTGCAGGCCTTGATCGGCCGCGCCACGCAGCCGTCCACCCGCAACTGGTTGCTCACCAGCCTGACCGAACTGGAGCAGCACGCCGGCCAGACCGCGGCGTCTGATACCGCCTGGCGCCAGGCGATGCAGGCCGGGTTCGAGACCTATACCGCCGTCGGCTACGCCGACTTCCTGCTTGACCAGCAGCGCCCGCAAGAAGCCTGGGATCTGCTGCGTCCGGCCACCGCCAGCGAGGGTGTGGTGCTGCGGCGCGCCATCGCCGCCAAGCGGCTGGGCCTGCCAGAGGCTGCCGCACTGCACCGCGAAATCGTCGAGCGCCATGCCCAGGCTGAGCTGCGGCCTGAGGACAGCGGCCACCAGCGCGAACGAGCACTGGTGACGCTGGACCTGCTGGACCTGCCCGCCAAGGCACTGGTGCATGCCCGCAAGAACCTGACGCGCCGGCGTGAACCGATTGATCTGTGGCTGCTGGCGCGCTGCGCCCGCGCCGCCGGGGATGCGGGCGCGCAGCGATCTGCGCTGGGACATCGCCCTGCGCGACCTGGACGTCGCCCTCACGCTCGACACCGACGGCAACCGCGACCTGACCTGGGGCGAAACCGCGCCGCGTGGCCGCGCATCGATGCGCTGGCGCTGGCCTCGCTGGTGGTGGAGGGCTGCCGCTTTGCCGTCACCGGTCACGCGCTGGAGCAGCGCAACGACGGTGCCCATGCCGTACTGCCACTTCTGGGTCAAGTTGTCGCCGTCGTTTGTCGAGCCGGCGATTGCCGCCACCATCATGCTGGCGGCCTTTGACAACCTGCGGCCGCTGCTGTTGCGCTGGCGTGGCTGGGTCACCTTCTGTTTTGGTTTGATCCACGGTTTTGGCTTTGCCGGCGTGCTGGGTGAGCTGCAACTGCCGCCGGCCCAGTTCGGCTGGGCCTTGTTTCAGTTCAACCTCGGCCTGGAGCTGGGCCAGCTCTGCCTGGTGTTGACGGTGGTGCCGCTGCTGTTTGCACTGCGCCTGCGCACCCGCTACGTGGCGTTGGTGTTGCGCGGCGGATCGGCTGCGGCTTTGCTGATGGCCGTGGTCTGGCTGGTGGAACGTACCAGCGACTGGCGACTGCTGCCCGGCTGATCCGGGCGCCGCACGGCATCCCGCCAGTGCCCGCGCCGCTACAATTGGCAAATCTTTAACCCGCAAGAGCGAGGAAGGCACCCTGGTTATGACACCGCGAACTGCGCCGGTCTTCACCGCCACCGCCTGAGCGGCCGCGCTGCCACGCCTGTTCGTCACTCCCCCTTCGAACACCCAAGCGCGGCGCCCCCCGCGCTTTTTTGTTGCCCGCTTTTCTTGCCTGCTTTTCTTGCCTGATACACGGAGTTCCCATGATCACGATCACGCTGCCCGATGCCTCGAAACGTGAGTTCGAGCAACCCGTTACCGTGGCCCAGGTGGCCGCGTCCATAGGCGCCGGCCTGGCCAAGGCCGCGTTGGGGGGCCGGGTGGGGCAGGGCGACGCATCCCGCCTGGTCGACACCAGCTATTTGATCGACACTGACGAATCACTGGCCATCGTCACCGACAAGGGCGCGGACGGGCTGGAGATGATCCGCCACTCCACTGCCCACCTGCTGGCCTACGCGGTCAAGGACTTGTTCCCCGAAGCCCAGGTCACGATCGGTCCGGTGATCGAAAACGGCTTCTATTACGACTTTGCGTACAAGCGGCCGTTCACCACCGACGACCTGGTGGCGATCGAAGCCCGCATGACAGCGCTGGCCAAGAAGGACGAGCCGGTGGTGCGCCGGGTGCTGCCACGCGACGAGGCGGTCGCCTATTTCAAGGGCCTGGGTGAGTACTACAAGGCCGAGCTGATCGCCAGCATCCCGGCCGGGCAGGACGTGTCGCTCTACCGCGAAGGCGCGTTCGAGGACTTGTGCCGCGGCCCGCACGTGCCCTCCACCGGCAAGCTCAAGCACTTCAAGCTGATGAAGGTGGCCGGCGCCTACTGGCGCGGCGACCAGGCCAACGAGCAGCTGCAGCGCATCTACGGCACGGCCTGGGCCAGCAAGGACGAGCTGGCCCATTACCTGACCATGCTGGAAGAGGCCGAAAAGCGCGACCACCGCAAGCTCGGTCGCGAGCTGGACTTCTTCCACATGGAAGAAACCGCGCCCGGCCTGGTGTTCTGGCACCCGAAAGGCTGGACGGTCTGGCAGCAGGTTGAGCAGTACATGCGGGCGGTCTACATCGACAACGGCTACCAGGAGGTCAAGGGCCCGCAGATCCTGGACAAGAGCCTGTGGGAGAAGACCGGCCATTGGGACAACTACCGCGACAACATGTTCACCACCGAGTCTGAGAAGCGTGAATACGCCCTCAAGCCGATGAACTGCCCCGGCCATGTGCTGATCTTCAACTCGCAGATGCGCAGCTACCGCGACCTGCCGCTGCGTTACGGCGAGTTTGGCCAGTGCCACCGCAACGAGCCCAGCGGTGCGCTGCACGGCATCATGCGGGTGCGTGGCTTCACCCAGGACGACGGCCATATTTTTTGCACCGAGAACCAGATCCTGGACGAATGCATCGCCTACACCGCGCTGCTGCAAAAGGTCTACCGCGAGTTCGGCTTTGCCGACATCATCTACAAGGTGGCGACCCGGCCCGACAAGCGGGTTGGCTCGGACGCGTTGTGGGACAAGGCCGAGTTTGCGGTGATGGAGTCGCTGCGCCGCTCGGGCTGCGATTTCATCGTCTCGCCCGGCGACGGTGCGTTTTACGGCCCCAAGATCGAGTACACCCTGAAAGACGCGATCGGCCGGCAGTGGCAGTGCGGCACGATGCAGGTCGACTTCAACACCGCTGAACGCCTGGGCGGCGAGTACGTCACGCCCGAGAGTGGCCGCGCCCACCCGGTGATGCTGCACCGCGCCATCGTCGGCAGCCTGGAGCGATTCATCGGCATCCTGATCGAACAGCATGCCGGTGCCATGCCCGCCTGGCTCGCGCCGGTGCAGGTGGTGGTGGCCAATATCACCGACTCGCAAGCCGAATACGTGGCTGAAGTGGTGAAAGCGCTGCAAAAACAAGGAGTTAGAGCTCAGGCCGATTTGCGCAACGAGAAAATCACGTATAAAATCCGAGAGCATTCATTGCAAAAGGTTCCGTACATCCTGGTCGCTGGCGACAAGGAGAAGGCAAGCGGGGCCGTTGCCGTGCGCGCCCGGGGCAATTTCGACCTTGGCGTGATGCCGTTGAGCGACTTCATCGCCAAGCTCGCCGACGACATCACCACCAAACGTTGAATGCAGCCCTCTGGCGCGCATGTTTGTTTCTGGTTTCTGTTCGGCTTGAGCCCATTGCTTGCCTTGGGGTTCGGGCCTCGAATGGATTGAAGGGGTTTGCACCATCGCTACTTTTCTTGATCGCCGGACACCCAACGTAGAGCGCAAGCACCGGCTCAACCGCGAGATCATGGCGCCCACTGTGCGTCTGAACGGCATCGAAAACGAGCCCTTGGGCATCGTCAGCATCATGGAGGCGCTGCGCCTGTCGGGCGAGGCTGACGTTGATTTGGTCGAGATTGCGCCCACCGCCGATCCGCCGGTTTGCCGGCTGATGGACTACGGCAAGTTCAAGTACCAAGAGCAAAAAAAGGCCGCCGAGGCCAAGTCGAAGCAAAAGATCATCGAGGTCAAGGAAGTAAAGTTCCGGCCTGGCACCGATGACGGCGACTACAACATCAAGATGCGTAACCTGCGGCGGTTCATTGCCGAGGACGGCGACAAGGGCAAGATCACGCTGCGCTTTCGGGGCCGCGAGATCACCCACCAGGACATTGGCATGCGCATGTTGGAGCGCATCCGCGACGAGTTGGCTGACGTGGCCATCGTCGAGCAGTTCCCCAAGCTCGAAGGCCGGCAGATGATCATGGTGCTGTCGCCCAAGAAGAAGCAATAAAAAGCACAAGCGCAAGCGCCAAAAGCGTTTGAGTTTTTGAAGATTCCGCGCCCCGGTCTGGTCACTGGGGCGATGTGAAAGAAGCTGCTGCAGGCTCCACAAGTGTCGCGACGTCCATCGCGTCCGCCTGCAGATGGCAACCTAGAAGGAGCAGTACATGCCCAAAATGAAGACCAAGAGCGGCGCTAAAAAGCGGTTCCGCGTCCGTCCGGGTGGCACCGTCAAACGCGGTCAAGCGTTCAAGCGCCACATCCTGACCAAGAAGACCACCAAGAACAAGCGCCACCTGCGTGGCACTGTGGAAGTGCACAAGACCAACATGGGGCACATTGCCCAGATGTTGCCTTTTGCCGGTCTCTGATCAACTGACGGACAAAGGAGCACTCCATGCCTCGCGTCAAACGTGGTGTAACCGCACGCGCCCGCCACAAAAAGATCCTGGCTCTGGCCAAGGGTTATCGCGGCCGCCGCAAAAACGTCTTCCGCATCGCCAAACAGGCGGTGATGAAGGCAGGCCAATATGCCTACCGTGACCGCCGTACCCGCAAGCGCGTGTTCCGCGCCTTGTGGATTGCCCGTATCAACGCCGCCGCGCGCGGTCTGGGCATCACCTACAGCAAGTTCATGGCCGGCATGAAAAAGGCTGCGATCGACATCGACCGCAAGATGTTGGCTGAACTCGCGGTCAACGACCCGGCTGCTTTTGGCAGCATCGTTGCCAAGGTGAAGGCCCAGCTCGCTTGATCCCCGCGGCACCCGCGCCCCGCAACGGGTGCCGGTGCTGCCACCAAGCTTAGAAGGCCGTCACCTGTGGGCGGCCTTT
This sequence comes from Burkholderiales bacterium, assembly GCA_038236495.1. Classification (GTDB taxonomy): domain Bacteria; phylum Pseudomonadota; class Gammaproteobacteria; order Burkholderiales; family Burkholderiaceae_C; genus Pseudaquabacterium. The sequence continues at coordinate 4,595 of JBBRZR010000018.1, read as the reverse complement.
TTTTATTTCTGACGCTGACATGACCGATCTCGATCAACTCGCAGTCACGGCGCAAGCCGACTTCTTGGCTGCACCCACCCCCGCCGAGCTGGAAAACGCCAAGGCCCGCTATTTGGGCAAGGCCGGCCGCCTGACCGAGTTGCTCAAGGGCCTGGGTGCACTCTCGCATGACGAGAAAAAAACCCGCGGCGCCGAGATCAACCAGACCAAGCAGCGCATCGAAGCCGCACTCACTGCCCGTCGCCAGGCGCTGGCTGAAGCCGAGCTCGACGCCCAGCTCAGGGCCGAGGCGCTGGATGTGACGCTGCCCGGCCGCCAGCGTGGTATGGGCGGCCTGCACCCGGTGTCGCGCACGATGGAACGTATCGAAGAGATTTTTGGCTCGATGGGCTTTGATGTTGCCGAAGGCCCCGAGATCGAAACCGACTGGATGAGTTTCACGGCGCTGAACAACCCCGAGAACCACCCGGCCCGGTCTATGCAGGACACGTTTTACGTCGACATGAAGGACGAGGCCGGCCACTGGCTGAACCTGCGGCCGCACACCTCGCCAATGCAGGTGCGCTACGCGCGCGCCCATGCCGCCAAGCATGCCGACGTGATCGCCGCCGGCGGGGTCATGCCCGAGATCCGGGTGATCGCGCCGGGCCGCACTTACCGCATCGACAGCGACGCCACGCACACGCCGATGTTCCACCAGTGCGAAGGCCTGTGGATTGGCGAGAACGTCAGCTTCAAGGACTTGAAGGTGGTGTTCACCGATTTCTGCCGCAAATTCTTCGAGAGCGATGATCTACAACTGCGCTTTCGGCCGTCGTACTTTCCGTTCACCGAACCCTCGGCGGAGATCGATATCGCCTTCTCCAGCGGGCCGCTGAAGGGCAAGTGGCTGGAGGTGGCCGGCTCGGGTCAAGTGCACCCGAACGTGGTGCGCAACTACGGCCTGGACCCGGAGCGCCATATCGGCTTTGCCTTCGGCATGGGGCCGGACCGGCTGACGATGCTGCGCTACGGCGTCAATGATTTGCGGTTGTTTTTCGATGGCGATCTGCGCTTTTTGCAGCAGTTCCGCTGAATCGCGCTGCTTTGTGCTGCTGCGCCTGACCGGCCCGACTGAGCTGTCGCTATCCTCTCCCTGAGCCTTTAGACCGTCCAAGACCATGCAATTCCCTGAATCCTGGTTGCGCGAGTTCTGCAACCCGCCGCTGTCCACTGCCGAGCTGGCCAACCTGTTGACCATGGCCGGCCTGGAAGTCGAAGCCTTGCATGCCGCCGCGCCGCCGTTTTCCCGGGTGGTGGTGGGCGAGATCGTCTCCGCCGAGCAGCATCCCAACGCCGACCGCCTGCGCGTCTGCCAGGTCAATGCCGGCGAATTCTCGAAAGACGGCTTGCTGCAAGTGGTTTGCGGCGCACCCAACGCCCGGGTCGGCATCAAGGTGCCGCTGGCGCTGGTGGGCGCGGAGTTGCCACCGGCCGACGGTGAGGGCACCGCGCCGTTCAAGATTCAAATGGGCCAGCTGCGGGGCGTAGAAAGCCAGGGCATGCTGTGTTCGGCTCGGGAATTGAAACTCAGCGATGACCACGGCGGCTTGCTGGAGTTGGCCGGCGATGCGGTGCCGGGCGCCGATGTGCGGGCAGTGCTCAAGCTGGACGAGACGCTGTTCACCCTCAAGCTGACCCCCAACCTGGCGCACGGCCTGAGCATTTTCGGCATCGCCCGTGAGGTGTCTGCGCTCACCGGATCCCCACTCACCGTGCCGACCATCCGGCCAGTGACGGTCGCCTCGGCCTCGGTGCTGCCTGTGGTGGTGGAGGCACACGACCTGTGCGGACGGTTTTCAGGCCGCACCGTACATGGCGTCAACACCCAGGCCAAAACGCCGGCCTGGATGGTGGACCGGCTGGCGCGTTGTGGCCAGCGCTCGGTCACAGCGCTGGTGGACATCTCCAACTACCTGATGTTCGAGTACGGCCAGCCCTCGCACATCTTCGACCTCGACAAGATCCATGACCGGCTGGTGGTGCGCTGGGCCCAGCCCGGCGAAAGCCTCAAGCTGTTGAACGGCAACACCGTCGAGCTCGACGCCCAGGTGGGCGTGATCGCCGACGCGCAGGAGGTTGAATCGCTCGCCGGCATCATGGGCGGCAACGCTACCGCCGTGTCCGATGACACCCGCAACGTGTATGTCGAGGCCGCGTTCTGGTGGCCCGACGCGGTGGCCGGGCGCTCACGCCGGTTCAATTTCAACACCGATGCCGGCCACCGGTTCGAGCGCGGTGTGGACCCATCCACGACGGTTGACAACCTGGAGCGCATTACCCGGCTGATCGCCGACATTTGCGGCACGCCCGAGACGGCTTGCGGGCCCATCGACGACCAGATTGTCAACATGCCGGTGCGCGCACCGGTGACGCTGCGTGTGGCGCGCGCCGGCAAGGTGATCGGCATGGCCGTCACCCAGGGCCAGTGCGCCGAAGTGTTCACCCGGCTGGGCCTGGCGTTCACCCAGGCGCCCGGCCTGCTGACGGTCAGCCCGCCGAGCTGGCGGTTCGATTTGGCCATCGAAGAAGACCTGATCGAGGAGGTGATCCGCGTCATCGGCTACGACCAGTTGCCCGCCACCGCGCCTGTGGCGCCGGTTGTGCCCCGCATCCGGCCCGAGTCGCAGCGCAGCGCCTTCGCGGTGCGGCGTGCGTTGGCGGCGCTGGACTTTCAGGAAACCATCAACTTCAGCTTTGTCGAGGGCCGCTGGGAGCATGAACTGCATGGCAACCCTGACCCGATCAAGGTGCTCAACCCGATTGCCGCGCCGTTGGGGGTGATGCGGTCCAGTCTGGTCGGCAGCCTGGTGCAGGTGCTGCGCCACAACCTGGCCCGCAAGACCGGGCGAGTGCGCGTGTTTGAACTTGGTCGTGTCGCCCGCCGAGACGCCAGCGTGCTGGCTGGTGACAGCAGCGTGGCGGGAATCGCCCAGCCGATGCGCGTGGCAGGGCTGGCCTATGGTCCGGTGGATGCCACCCAATGGGGCAGCAAAGAGCGGACGGTCGACTTCTTCGACCTCAAGGGCGACGTCGAAGCCTTGCTACTACCGCGCCGGCCAAAGTTTGAGCCTGTCGATCACCCGGCGCTGCATCCGGGCCGTAGCGCGCGGGTGGTCCTCGATGGCCTGGTCATCGGCATGATCGGCGAGTTGCATCCACGCTGGCGCCAGGGCTACGACCTGCCGCAGGCGCCTGTGCTGTTCGAGCTGGACCTGGCGGCCGTGCTGGCGCAGCCGGTGCCCGGGTTCGAACCCATCGCACGGCACCAAAGTGCCTGGCGCGATCTGGCGCTGGTGGTGCCAGAGTCGGCGACGCACGACGCCCTGGTCGGTGCTCTGCGCAATGATCCCGCGGGTTTGGTGCGATCCGTCACCTTGTTCGATGTCTACCGGCCCAGCAGATCCAGCGCAGATTTTGTCGCAGGCGAACGCAGCATGGCGTTACGGCTGGAGTTGCTGGACGACACCGCCACCCTGACCGAGGACCGCATCGACAGCGCCGTTGCCGCGGCCTTGTCGCGTGCGGCTCAAGCCCAGGGCGCACGCCTGCGCGCCTGAGCATTTCATGTCCAAATTTCAATCGAACACACCATGAGTATCGAGGACAAGGCGCCCAACCGCGTGATCCTGCCGTCGCTGGAGACGCCGACGCTGACCAAGGCCGAACTGGCCGAGTTGTTGTTCGAGCGGCTCGGTCTGAACAAGCGCGAATCCAAGGACATGGTCGAAGCCTTTTTTGAGCTGGTGCACAACACCCTGGTGCAAGGTCAGGACGTCAAACTATCCGGCTTTGGCAACTTCAACATCCGGCGCAAGGCACCTCGCCCCGGTCGCAATCCCCGCACCGGCGAAGCAATCCCGATCAAGGCGCGTAACGTGGTGACTTTTCACGCCAGCCACAAGCTCAAGACGATCGTGCAAGGCGACGCACCGGCCGGGGAAGACTTCGAGTAGAGTCTGAGTTTTCGGCCACACCTCATTGATTTTTATGGAGAAACTGCTGCCCGCCATACCGGCAAAGCGTTACTTCACAATCGGTGAGGTCAGCGACCTGTGCGGCGTCAAGCCCTACGTGCTGCGCTACTGGGAGCAGGAGTTCAGCCAACTCAAGCCCATGAAGCGGCGCGGTAACCGGCGCTACTATCAGCACCATGAGGTTCTGCTGATCCGCCGTATCCGGGATTTGCTGTACGACCAGGGCTTCACCATCAGTGGCGCCCGCAATCAACTGGGTGAATTGGTCGGTGGATCGCGCCCGGCTGGGCAATTGGAGGGCCAGGACGCCGAAGCCGCACAGTCAGAAACGCAGCTGGCGCAAGACGATACCCTGCTCAGCGGCGACCTAGAACTTGTGGAACTCCCTTTGGCCAACCAGATCGACCTGGCGCCTTCCCAGTTGCGGGCCGAGCTTTTATCGATCCGAGCTTTGCTAACCGTCTGAATCCTACTTTTCGCTCTATACTATTGGGCTCAGTCGGGGCGTAGCGCAGCCTGGTAGCGCACTTGCATGGGGTGCAAGGGGTCGCGAGTTCGAATCCCGCCGTCCCGACCATT
>JBBRZR010000017.1:0-26350 GCA_038236495.1 Burkholderiales bacterium | reverse complement strand
TTCAAGTTCGACGGGCCGGCTGCAGCAGTGCGCTGCGCGGCAGCGCACTGCTTCCTGGACATTGAGTTCGGCATGGCGCGCGCGGCACCGCGAATCAGCTTCAACAGCTCCACCTTCATCCGCCTGCTGTCTGAGCTGGCCGTGGCGGACGTCGAGGTCTCACGTCAGCCCTTCGCGGAAAGACTGGGTTTGTGGCTGGACTGGACCGTCGCCATCCCGCTATCGGCAGCGCTCCATGCCGCCGCGCCGGCGCCCGCGCCAGACACGGCTTCGGCCAAACCTGCGGCCGGTGCCGCAGGCACCGCTGCAGCCGAGGCCATGGCCCGCGTGCGGGCCGAGGTCGTGCAGGCAATCGCCACCGACGCCCTGCTGACAAGCCCTGTGCCGGGCACCCGGCAGGCCCCGTCGGCTGCCAGCGCCGACGGGGGCCACAACACCGACTTTTCGCCCTACCGGCGCTGCTACCAGGCGCATCAACGGCTGATGCAGGCCCGCATCGCGCCCCTGCGTGCCCAGGTACGGGAAACCCTGGCGGGTCAATCCGCGGCCCTGGGCAAGCTGGCCGCGCTGGACGGCGTGCTGGACCAGGCACTGGCGGCACGTGAGCGCAGCCTGCTGGCGACCGTGCCGTCATTGCTGGCGGCGCGTTTTGCGCGCTTGCAGCGGGCGCACCTGGCGACGCAGGCCACACCGCCAGGGTTCGAAAGCCCAGGCCAGGGCCCGCAACGGCAAACGCAAACGGACGACTGGCTGGCGCTGGCTTGCCGAGAAATGCAAAGCGTGCTGGAGGCTGAAATGGATATTCGATTGCAGCCGGTCCAGGGGCTGGTTGAAGCACTGAGCAATGGGGTGGCAACGCAGACATGAACAAACAACTGGGCATCGCCGCCTTCGGGGTGGGCTTGATCGCCGTGTGTTGGGTGGGCGCAGGCTATGCCGTAGCGCATCCGTTGGCGCTGGCGATGACCGCGCTGATCCTGGCCTTCTACCTGATGGGCGCCTCGGAGCTGCGGCGCTTCCACCAGGCCACTGCCAGCCTGGCCGCTGCGCTGACGGCCATACCGGCACGCCTGCCCAGCCTGGACGACTGGCTGGGCAAGCTGCACCCCTCGTTGCAAAACCCGGTGCGCTTGCGCGTCGAGGGCGAGCGCGTCGGCCTGCCCGGCCCGGCCATGACGCCCTACCTGGTGGGGCTGCTGGTGCTGCTGGGCATGCTGGGCACCTTTTTGGGCATGGTGGTGACCCTCAACGGCGCGGTCATGGCGCTGGAGAGCACCACCGACTTGCAGGCCATCCGGGCGTCGCTGGCTGCGCCGGTCAAAGGATTGGGGCTGGCTTTTGGCACCTCGGTCGCCGGGGTTGCGGCGTCGGCGATGCTGGGTCTGCTGTCGGCCCTGTGCCGGCGCGAGCGGCTGCAAGCGGCGCAGGCGCTGGACAGCCGCATCGCCACCGTGCTGCGTCCTTTTTCGCTTGCCCATCAGCGGCAGCAAGCCTACCAGTCGCTGCAGCTCCAGGCCCAGGCGCTGCCGGCCGTGGTCGAGCAACTGCAGGCCGCCATGCTGCAGATGGCGCAGATGACCCGACAGCACCAGGACTTGAGCGCACAAATGCTCAGCCGTCAGGACAGCTTTCACCGCCACACCGAGCTTGTCTACACCAGCCTGGCGGCTTCGGTCGATCAATCCCTCAAGCACAGCCTGACTGAAACTGCCCGCGCTGCCGGCGCGGCGATCCAGCCGGTGGTCGAGGCCACGCTGCTCGGCATGGCGCGGCAAACCAGCGTGCTGCACGAGACGATGGGGGCGGCAGTCCAACGCCAGCTCGACGGCATCACAGCCGGTTTTACCGACACCAGCGCCCGTGTGTCAGCCACCTGGCAGGACGCACTGGCCCAGCACGGGCGCAGCAGCGAGGCCCTGCGCAGCAGCACGCAGCAGTCGATGGCGGCGTTTGAAGCCGGCTTCGAGACGCGTGCCGCCGCGCTGCTGGCGGCAGTGGACCAGCGCCACGCCGGTTTGCAGGCCGAACTGGCAACGCAAGACCAGCAGCGGCTGGCGGCCTTGGCACGATCGCTGGAGGCCATGGCCGCGGCACTGCAGCGGGAATGGCAGCAAGCGGGTGCAGCCACCCTGAGCCAGCAGCAGGCCCTCTGCCAGACGATGGACCGGACTGCCCGCGACATCAGCACCCAGGCCCAGGCCCAAGCCAAGACCACGGTCACCGAGATCGCCCAGCTCCTGCAAACCGCAGGCGATGCGCCCCGGGCCGCGGCCGAAGCGATAGGCCTGCTGCGAGAAAAGCTCTCGGACAGCCTGGCGCGCGACAACCAGCTGCTGGACGAGCGCAGCCGCACCCTGGCCACGCTCAACACCCTGCTCGACGCCGTCAACCAAACGTCCACCGCGCAGCGCGGGGCGATCGATGCGCTGGTGTTGTCGTCGGCGTCGCTGCTGGACCGCGCCAGCGCCCGGTTCAGCGACAAGATCGACCTCGAATCCGCACGCATGGCCACTGCCGCCGCACAGGTCACCGGCGGTGCGGTCGAGGTGGCCAGCCTGGGTGAATCGTTCGGCTTTGCCGTCCAGCTGTTCAGTGAATCCAACAACAAGTTGATGACCCAGCTGCAGCGCATCGAAGCCGCCATGAACAAATCGCTGGTGCGCAGTGACGAGCAACTCGCCTATTACGTGGCGCAGGCGCGGGAGATCATCGACCTGAGCCTGCTGTCGCAAAAGCAGATGGTTGATGACCTGCAGCAGCGCGCGCCCCGACCGGCCGCTGCCGTCGGCGAGCCGGCCTGATGGACGACAGCGACGCCGGCCTGGAGCAGACCGCCCCGGTGTGGGCCGTCTTTGGTGATCTGATGGCCGGCTTGTTGGGCGCGTTTGTGCTGATCCTGGTGGGCGTGCTGGGCGTGCAGTTGCAACTGGCCAGCAACCTGGACGCCGAGGTCAAGATGCGCCAGGCCGAGCAGCAACGCCGCCAGACTCTAGAGCAGGCCCTGGCGGTGCCGCTGGCCTCGGGCCGGGTCACGTTGAACAACGGGCGCATCGGCATCAGCGGCAGCGTGCTGTTTTCCTTGAACTCCGACCAACTGCAGCCCGAGGGCCGGCAACTGCTGAACAGCCTGGCCGCGCCGCTGGCGGCCTACCTGGCCACCCGCAACGAGCTGTTGATGGTGAGCGGCTTTACCGATGACCGGCCGGTGCGGGACAGCAACCGGCAATTTGCCGACAACTGGGCGCTGTCGGCCGAACGGGCCTTGACGGTGACCCGGGCGCTGATCGACGACGGCGTGCCCGCGTCATCGGTCTTTGCCGCCGCGTTCGGGCCGGAGCAACCGGTGGCGTCCAACGCCGATGCGGCAGGCCGGGCCAGGAACCGGCGGGTCGAGATGGCCCCGTTGCCCAGAACTTCCACGATGTCCAGCGCGCCAGCCCAAACCCGTGAATGAGACTGGACCGTTCGACGGGCTGGATGCACCGGACGCGTCTGTTGCGGCGCCAGTGGACTTGAGCGTTGCGATCAGCGCGCTGCGTGAGCGTGGTGCGCCACGGTTTGATCCGGTCCGGTTCGAGTTTATTGAGGCCCTGGCGCGCCGCGCCGCTCGGCACAGCGGCGCCGCACGCCAGTGGATGGACGGCAAACTGGCCCAGGCGCTGCAAGACTGTGGCAACAGGCTGATCCCGGCCCAGGGGCTTGCCCACCGCGCAGTCGATCAGCTGGCAAGCCACGGGCCAGCCCAGGCCAATGGGGCTGAGCAAGCGCCCCGCAGGCCTCTGGCCGACCTGCTGCGCCACATCGCCCAGCACGCCGCGGCAGAGGTGGAAAGTGCTTCGGCGCCAGCGGGCGTGACCTTGTCCTCGCCCCCCATCGAACTGAGGACCTTGCGCGTCTTCAGAAGCACCTGGTCCAAGCTCAGCGTGGATCAGCAGTTGACCGAGTCGCTGGCCAAGGCGCCTGAAAACGCCGGCCCGTTGAACTCGAACCTGCTGGTGCTGAGGGCGCTCAAGCTGATGCAGCAGACCTCGCCGGCTTACCTCAGGCACTTCATGGCCCATGTCGATGCGCTGCTGTGGCTGGACCAGGCCTCGGTAGGCGCTGCACCGTTGAAAAAAGCCGTGCTGCGCGGTGATGTCGCCCAAAGACGCCGCAAGGCGCCAAAGTAGTGGCGACGGACGCTGGCCTTTTTGCAGGCTTGGCCAACCGGGCCAAGCCTGCCGAGCACGCCAGACCAAGCGCCTCAGGCTGACCTAAGTCAGCGGCCCTACCGTCACGGACACGCAGATTCCTGCGCAACTTGACAGGAGATTCACCATGGTTCGCAAATCACTTTTTGCACTGCTCGCTGCAGTGTGGGTCGTCGCCGGGGGTGCGGCCGCGTTTGCCACCCAAACCGCGCAGAACGACGCGGGGTCCGTGACCCAGGCCGCCATCACGCTGAGCCAGGCCATCGCGGCAGCCGAGCAGAAGGTGGGGGGCCGGGCAGCCAAGGCCGAATACGAGCACAGCAAGTTGCATGGCTGGATTTACGACGTGGAAGTGGTGACGGGTGCAAAAGTATTCGACGTCGAGGTCGACGCGACAACCGGCACGGTACTCGCGTCCACGCTCGACAGCGGCGACCGTGACGACGAACACGACGAACGCGATTGACGCTGGCTCTGGCACCCGCCTGGCGCGGATCCGGTCCGCGCCAGGCCGCCGTGGCGCACACGTTGCAAGCGCCACGGGACCCTTGGCCCTGTCCGGCCCACCCCCCGCTGCGCCTGACTGCCCGTTGAGCAAGCCCTATGCCCGAGGTTCTGCCATGAAAACAAGCACCCTCAGCCCGCCGCGGCAATTGCTCAACAAGGTGCCCGAGGTCACCCTGCTGTTCTGGATCATCAAGATCGCCGCCACGACCCTCGGCGAGACCGGGGGCGACGCCGTCTCGATGTCGATGAACCTCGGCTACCTGGTCGGCACGGCCATCTTTGCCGCGCTCTTTGCCGTGGCCGTGTTCAGCCAGATCAGCTCAAGACAGTTCCGGCCGCTGCGCTACTGGACGACGATCATCGCCACCACCACCGTCGGCACCACGCTTGCGGATTTTGCCGACCGGACGCTGGGCATCGGTTATGCCGGCGGCACAACGCTGCTGGCCGCGCTGCTGCTGGCCTCGTTCACCGCCTGGTACCTCACGCTGGGATCGGTGTCGGTCTCGACCGTCAGCAGCCCGAGGGCGGAAATTTTCTACTGGGTGACGATCATGTTCTCGCAGACGCTGGGCACGGCGCTGGGCGACTGGACGGCCGGTACGGCGGGCCTGGGCTACCGCGGCGCCGCGCTGGTCTTCGGCGCTTTGCTGGCGTTGCTGGTGTTTGCCTGCTACCGCACCAGGCTCTCGCGCACGGCGCTGTTCTGGGCCGCCTTTGTGCTGACCCGACCGCTGGGCGCGGTGGTCGGCGACTGGCTCGACAAACCGCTGGCGGCTGGCGGCCTGGCCTTGAGCCGCTACAGTGCAACGGCCGCCCTGCTGGTCTTCGTCATGGGATGCATCCTGGTGTTCCCGCAGCGCGCCAGCCGCACGGCGCACTGAACGCTGCCACGCAGCGGGGGAGTCTGAATGCGCGTCCTGTTGGTCGAAGACGACCCGATGATCGGCAAGGCGCTGCAGGACGCGCTTCGCGACGCGTCCTACGCCACCGATTGGGTCACCGACGGGCTGGCGGCCTTGCACGCCGCGGCGTCGCAGCGTTATGACCTCGTGCTGCTCGATCTCGGTCTGCCCGGCAAGGACGGCCTCGATGTTTTGCGCACGATTCGAGGCCGCGACAACGCCGTCCCCTTGCTCATCATCACCGCGCGCGACGGACTCGAAACACGCATCCAGGGCCTGGATGGCGGCGCCGATGACTATGTGCTGAAACCGTTTGCGATGACCGAGCTGCTGGCCCGGATGCGCGCCGTTCTGCGGCGCAAGGCCGGTGCGGCGCAGGCGACGCTTGGCAACGGCAGCGTTGTCCTCGACCCCGCCACCCGTCAGGCCACCAGCGACGGCCTGCCGCCCGTTCAACTGTCCAACCGCGAGTTCGCGCTGCTGCAGGCGCTGATGGTTCGACCCGGCGCGATTTTGTCGCGCGCCGAATTGGAGGACCGGGTTTACGGCTGGGGTGAGGAAGTCGACAGCAACGCGGTGGAGTACCTGATTCACGTGTTGCGCAAAAAGCTGGGCAGCACCAGCATCAAGAACGTGCGGGGGGTCGGATGGATGGTTTCAAAGAGCGTCTGACGCGGTCGATCCGGTTTCGCCTCTCGCTGTGGCTGTCGGCAGCCATCCTGACCATGGCCGTTGCTGCGGGTTCGCTGTCGTTCGTCGGCGCCTACGGCGAGGCCCACGAGACGCAGGACGATGTTTTGCGCCAGGTGGCCTCGTTGCTGCGAAACCAGCGCACGGCCCTGTTCGATACCGGCGAAGCCGGCGACGCCGGCGACGCCGGCGACGCCGACCCACAAACCCGGCTGTTTGTGCAGTACCTCGCACCGTCGGGCACGCCGCGCAGATCGGCAGCAACGCTGCCGCTGCCGAGCACACTGGCCGACGGCCTTCAGACCGTTGCATTGCCGCAGGCCTCGTACCGCGTGCTGGTGGCCCGGTTGCCAACCGGTGAGCGCATCGCCGTTGCGCAGGAAACGGCCGTGCGTGACGAACTGGCCACGGACAGCGCCACGCGCACCGTGCTGCCACTGCTGGTTCTGGCGCCCATCTTGTTGGGGGTGGTCACCTACATCGTCCGCAAGTTGCTGCAGCCGGTGGCCCAGTTGTCCGCCGACATCGAAGGGCGTGGTCATGGTGAACTGCATGCGCTGCCTGAGCAGGGCTTGCCGACGGAGATTCGACCGTTTGTGGTGGCCATCAACCGGATGCTGGGGCGCGTCTCGGCGGTGCTGGAGGGGCAAAGACGGTTCATTGCCGACGCTGCCCATGAACTGCGGTCGCCCATGACGGCGATATCGCTGCAGGCCGAACGGCTGGGCGACACCGCGCTTTCTGCCGAGGCGCACGATCGCCTGGGCGTCTTGCAGCGCGGCATCGAACGCGGCCGCGCGCTGCTGGAACAACTGCTGGCCTATGCCAGCGTGCAGAGCGTAGAACCCGCGCTACCCGCCAGCAGCGGGCTGCGACTCGCGGTGCGCCAAGTCCTGGAGGACCTGCTGCCGCTGGCCGAAGCCAAGCACATCGATATCGGCCTGGAAGGCGAGGAGGATGCGCTCGTCGCGATCAGCGAGACCGATCTGCGCACCGTCTTGAAGAACCTGGTCGAAAACGCCATCCGGTACACGCCGGCAGCAGGGCGGATCGACATCGGCGTGCGGCGCGCAGGGGCCCTGGCCGAAGTGGTGATCCAAGACGCCGGGCCCGGCATAGCGCCTGGTGAGCGCGAGCGTGTCTTGCGCGCCTTCTACCGCACGCTGGGCAGCGGTCAAGTGGGCTCCGGCTTGGGGCTGGCCATCGTCAAGGCCATCCTTGATCGGAACGGTGCCCAGCTTCGACTCGACGACGCCGACAACAAGACGCAGCCCGGCCTTCGCGCAACGGTGTCCATTCCGATCGCCCACAGCGCTGCCTGAGCAGCGTGGTGGATCAGGGATCTGCTTGCCTACCTGCCTGCCGCCGCTGCGGCCTCAGCCGCCTGCGCTGCGCGGTGACGCCGCGCGCGCAGCAATCGCCTGCCGGTACAGCGCCAGGTAACTGCGCGCCGGCCCGTCCCAGGACAGGTCTTGCGCCATGCCACGTTGCATCACCGCCTGCCAGCCCGCCGCATCGGCCTTGAGTGCCAGCGCACGCCGCATGCTGGCCTCGAACGCGGCAGGTGTGGCGGCGTCGAAGGCAAAGCCGGTTTGACTGCTGTTGCAGCGGTCGGCCACGGTGTCTGTCGCGGTGTCCGTCCCGGTGTTTGCCGCAGTGCCTGTCACGGCATCGGTCACGGTATCCGCCAGGCCACCCACCCGCCGCACCACCGGCAGCGTGCCGTAGCGCAAGCCGTACAGCTGCGTCAGACCGCAGGGCTCGAAGCGCGACGGCACGGCGATCACATCGGCGCCGGCGATCAGTTGGTGGGCACGCGGCTCGTCGTAGCCGATGTGCACCGCCACACAGCCCGGAAAAGCCTGCTCGGCCATGAGGAAAGCCGATTCCAGCGCCGGCTCGCCAGTGCCCTGTAATGCAAACTGCACCCCTGCCCGCACCAGCGCCGGCAGCGCGGCCAGCACCAGGTCCAGGCCTTTTTGCGAGGTGAGCCGGCTCACCACCGTCAACACCAGCGCCTGCGGATCGGCGGCCAGGCCCATCGCGGCCTGCAAGGCCTGGCGGCAGGTCTGCTTGCCGGCCAGGCGCTCACGGTCGTAGCGGGCAGCGATGGCCGGGTCGGTGGCCGGGTCCCAGACCGCCGGGTCGATGCCGTTGAGGATGCCGCTGACGTCCAACGCGCGGCCGCGGATCACGCCGTCCAGTCCGCAGCCGAACTCGGGCGTGGCGATCTCGGCGGCGTAGTTGGGGCTGACGGTGGTGATCTTGTCGGCAAACTTCAGCCCGGCTTTCATGAACGACAACTGGCCGTGAAACTCCAGCCCGGTCGGCGACATGAAGCGTGAGCCCAGCCCCAGCAAGGCCCAATCGTGGTGCGCAAAAAGCCCCTGAAACGCCAGGTTGTGCACCGTAAAGACCGAGGCGGCCTGCGTCGGTCCGTGGTCGGCCATGTAGGCGCAGGCCATGGCGGCGTGCCAGTCGTGCGCATGCACGATGTCGGGCACCCAGGCCGGGTCGGCGTCGTTGGCGGCCAGGTGGGCGGCCACCCAACCCAGCAGCGCAAACCGCTGCAGGTTGTCCGACCACTCGGCGCCGCTGCTGTCCTGGTACGGGCTGCCGCCGCGCCGGTACAGGTGCGGCGCATCGATCACATAGGCCTGCAGTTGCGAGCCGGGCAGGCGTGCCTGCAACAGGCGCACCCGCATCGCACCGAAGCAGGCGCCGATGTCGATCACCGTGCGGGCCGATTGCACGGCGTCCAGGATGGCCGGCAAACCGGGCAGCAGCAAGCGCACATCGGCACCCGCTGCCGCCTGTGCCGGCGGCAGCGCAGCCACCACGTCGGCCAGGCCGCCGGTCTTGACCAGCGGGTAGACCTCGGCAGCCACATGCAGGATCTTGAGGCGCTGCGGGCCCGGGATGTTGCCCATGCTGCCGATCAACTGTGCAAGGCGACCAGCATGTTGCGGGTGACCAGCACCACACCCTGCTCGCTGCGGTGGAAGCGCCGCGCATCGGCCTCGGCGTCCTCGCCGATGACCATGCCGTCAGGGATGCTGCAGCCGCGGTCCACGATCACCTTGGTCAGCCGGGCACCGCGCCCCACCTGCACCTCGGGCAACAGCACACTCCAGTTCACGCTGCTGTAAGAGTGCACCCGCACGCTGGAAAACAGCACCGAGCGGAACACGCTGCCCGAGACGATGCAGCCGCCCGAGACCATCGATTCGACCGCTGTGCCGCGCCGGTCCGGCTGGTTGTGCACGAACTTGGCCGGCGGCAATTGCGCCTGGTAGGTCCAGATCGGCCAGCGGGTGTCGTAGAGGTTGAGCTCGGGGTCGGTGGCGGTGAGGTCGATGTTGGCGTCCCAGTAGGCGTCGATCGTGCCCACATCGCGCCAGTAGGGCTCCAGCCCGGGTTTGGTGCCGACGCAGCTCATGTCGAAGGGATGGGCCACGGCCTGGCCGTTCTTGACTGCGGCCGGGATGATGTCCTTGCCAAAATCGTGGGTCGAGTTGGGATCGGCCAGGTCGCGCTCCAGCGCTTTGTAGAGGTAGCGGGCATTGAAAATGTAGATGCCCATGCTGGCCAGGCTGCGGTCCGGCTTGCCGGGCATGGGCGGAGGGTCAGCGGGCTTTTCGACAAATTGGGTGATGTTGCGCTGCTCGTCGATGGCCATCACGCCAAAGGCGCTGGCCTCGGCCCGCGGCACCTCGATGCAGCCCACCGTGCAGGGCCGGCCATGCGCCACGTGGTCGGCCAGCATCAGCGCGTAATTCATCTTGTAGATGTGGTCACCGGCCAGCACCACGATGTAGTCGGCACCGTAGGCGGCCAGGATGTCCTGGTTCTGGTAGACCGCGTCGGCTGTGCCGCGGTACCAGCTCTCTTCATCCACCCGCTGCTGCGCCGGCAGCAGGTCGACAAACTCGTTCATCTCGCTCTTCAAGAAAGCCCAGCCGCGTTGCAAATGGCGCAGCAGGCTGTGGCTCTTGTACTGGGTGATCACGCCGATGCGCCGAATGCCGGAGTTCAGGCAGTTGGAGAGCGCAAAGTCGACGATGCGAAACTTGCCGCCAAAGTACACCGCCGGCTTGGCGCGGCGGTCGGTCAGGTCCTTGAGCCGGCTGCCCCGGCCACCGGCCAGTACCAGCGCGATGGTGCGCCTGGGCAGATCAAAACTGGAGGCAAGTTCGCTGTTGTCCATGTCGTGGGGTCTCCAGGGGCCACTGTCTCATTGCCGGCACGCTTTGCGAGCAACAACGTAGTTACATCTTGCATGGTGCCATGCCTGGTGTCGGTTTTTGCCCAGGCAAGGCATGAATAATGCTGCCCTGCCGACAAGCGGCCGGCCAATTCGGGTGCCGGCTTGAACCCCAAGGCCCCACCGGCCCAACCTGCCGAACCGACCCCACCATGTCCAACCCACCGCCCTACACCGCCGCCGCCGCATCGTTCGCCACATCGGCCGCAGACTCCCTGGCCGATCGGGTCGAGCGCCACCTGCTGCACACCGTGGGCGTGGCACCGGCCGAGGCCGTACCCGTCGAGCTGATGAGTGCGGTGTCCCAGGTGGCGCGCGCCGAGCTCTCGCGGCGCTGGGTGGCCGGTGATGCGGCTGACCGCCACGCCAAGGCACGCCGGGTGTACTACCTGTCGATGGAATTTTTGATGGGCCGCAGCCTGGGCAATGCGTTGGCCGCGCTGGACCTGGACACGGCCGCAGAAGGCAGCATGGCACAGCACGCCCGCACGCTGGAAGACATCGAGGACCAGGAGCCCGATGCCGCGCTGGGCAACGGCGGCCTGGGCCGGCTGGCGGCGTGTTTTCTCGACGCCATGGCCAGCGTCGGCCTGCCGAGCTACGGCTACGGCATCCGCTACGAGTTCGGCATGTTTGCGCAAAGCATCCAGGCCGGCCGTCAGATCGAGCACCCGGACCCCTGGCTGGAGGACGGCACACCCTGGGAGTTTCCGCGCCCCGGCGTGCACTACCCGGTGCGATTTGGCGGCTGGGTCGAGCGCACCGAGGCGCCCGGCATGGGCAAGGACACGGTGCCGGTCTGGCGCCATGCCGGCCTGGTCAATGCCAAGGCCTACGACTTTGTGGTGCCCGGCCACGGCACCGAGCGGGTCAGCACGCTGCGGCTGTGGAAGGCCGTCGCCCCGGCCCACATCGACCTGCACGCCTTCAACTCGGGCGACTATGCCCGCGCCGCCGCGTTCAAGAACGAGTTCGAGAACATCTCCTGGGTGCTCTACCCCAACGACAGCACCCCGGCCGGACGCGAGCTGCGGCTGCGCCAGGAGTACTTTTTCACCTCGGCGTCTATCCAGGACATCCTGGCCCGCCACCTGGCCGAGCACGGCGTGCTGACCAACCTGGCCGACAAGGTGGCCATCCACTTGAACGACACCCACCCGGCCATCGGCGTGGCCGAGCTGATGCGCCTGCTGGTGGACGAACACGGCTTTGCCTGGGGCGCCGCCTGGGCGATCACCCAAAAAACTTTCAGCTACACCAACCACACGCTGATGCCCGAGGCGCTGGAGACCTGGCCAGTGGCCCTGATGCAGCAGGTGCTGCCGCGCCACCTGGAGATCATCTTCCGCATCAACCATGACTTCTTGCTGCTGGCCGAGGCGCTGCGCCCTGGTGACATGGCGTTCCAGCGCCGGCTGTCGCTGATCGACGAGGGTGCTGGCGGCAGTGAGCGCCGGGTGCGCATGGCGCACCTGTCGATCGTCGGCAGCCACCAGGTCAACGGCGTGTCCAAGCTGCACAGCGACTTGCTGGTCGAGACCATCTTTGCCGACTTCGCCGCACTGTGGCCCGACCGCTTCACCAACATGACCAACGGCGTCACGCCCAGGCGCTGGCTGAGCCAGGCCAACCCGGGCCTCACCGCACTGATCGACGGCGCGCTGGGTGACGGCTGGCGGCGCGACCTGGACTTGCTCAAGGGCCTGCTGCCGCAGGCCGATGACGCCGGCTTTCGCCACGCGTTCCGCCTTGTCAAGCAGCACAACAAGCACAAACTGGCGGCGCTGATCCACCGCTCGACCGGCATCAGCGTCAACCCCGACAGCCTGTTCGACGTGCAGGTCAAGCGCATCCACGAGTACAAACGCCAGTTGCTCAATGTGCTGCATGTGGTCACCCGCTACCGCGCCATCCTGGCCCAGCCACAGGCCGACTGGGTGCCGCGCACGGTGATCTTTGCCGGCAAGGCAGCGTCCAGCTACACCACCGCCAAGAACATCATCCGGCTGATCCACGACGTGGGCACGGTGGTCAACAACGACGTGCGCATCGGCGACCGGCTCAAGATCGTGTTCATCCCGAATTACGGCGTGTCGGTGGCCGAGATCATCATGCCGGGCGCCGATCTGTCCGAGCAGATATCTACCGCCGGCACCGAGGCCTCGGGCACCGGCAACATGAAGCTGGCACTGAACGGCGCGCTGACGATCGGCACCGACGACGGCGCCAACATCGAGATCCGCCAAAACGTGGGTGACGACAACATCTTCATCTTCGGCAAGCTGGCGCACGAGGTGGCCGCGATCCGCGCCGCCGGCTACCAGCCCATGCGGATCTACGAGGGCGATCCCCAGCTCAAAGCGGTGTTGGACAGCATCGCCGCCGGCGTGTTTTCACCCGATGAGCCGGCCCGTTACCGGCCGCTGATCGACAGCCTGCTGTGGGGCGGCGACCACTACCTGCTGCTGGCCGACTACCGCGCCTACATCGATGCCCAGGCGCGGGTGGATGCGCTGTACCAGGACGCTGAGGCTTGGGCCCGCAAGGCCATTGCCAACGTGGCCGGCATGGGGCCGTTTTCCGCCGACCGCACGATCCGCGAATACGCCAAGCAAATCTGGCACGTCAGCCCGCAGGCCTGAAGCGGGGTCCAAACCCGTGACCTGACCTGACCCGAACCCAGCACTGTCACGCGCCCGCTACGATCACCGCATGCTGAGCACCCCAGAGATTGCCCAACTTTGCAGCGGCCGCTGCGCCGATCCGTTTGCCCTGCTGGGGCTGCACCGTGCCCCGGACGGCCAGGCCTGGGTGCGTGCGTTTCTGCCTGGCGCCAGCGCGGTGACCGTGATCGGCGCCGCCGATGCCCGCCAGTTGGGCACGTTGATCCCCCTTCACCCCGACGGCGTGTTCGAGGGGCCGGTGGCGCTGGCCGCCGGCACCCAGGCGCTGACCCCCACCGGCCTGCCGGCCTACCGCCTGCACATCACCTGGGCCAACGGCCAACGCCAGGTCAGCGACGACCCCTACCGCTTCGGCCCGCTGCTGGGCGAGATGGATGCCTGGCTGCTGGCCGAGGGCACGCACCTGCGGCCGTTCGAGGTGCTGGGGGCCAACCCACAGATGATGCAAGGCGTGGCCGGCACCGGCTTTGCCGTCTGGGCGCCCAATGCCAGCCGGGTCAGCGTGGTCGGCGACTTCAACCACTGGGACGGTCGCCGCCACCCGATGCGGCTGCGTCGCGAGTGCGGCGTCTGGGAGTTGTTCATCCCCGGCGTGGCCAGCGGCGCGCACTACAAGTACGAGCTGCTGGGCCCCCATGGCGAGTTGCTGCCGCAAAAGGCCGACCCGATGGCCCGCGCCGCCGAGTTGCGCCCGGCCACTGCCAGCGTGGTCGCGCCATTGCCCGCACCGGTGCCCCGATCGGCCGCCCGGCAGGCCGCCAACGCGCTGGGTGCACCGATCAGCATCTACGAGGTGCACCTGGGCTCATGGCGGCGCATGGTCGAGGACGGCAACCGCTGGCTGACCTGGGACGAACTGGCCGACAGCCTGATCCCGTATGCCGCCGGCCTGGGCTTCAGCCATGTCGAGCTGTTGCCGATCAGCGAGCACCCGTTCGACGGCTCATGGGGCTACCAGCCGCTGGGGCTGTACGCACCCACCGCACGTTTTGGCGATGCATCGGGCTTCTCGCGCTTTGTCGAGCGGGCGCACGCCGCCGGGCTGGGCGTGATCCTGGACTGGGTGCCGGCCCACTTCCCGACCGATGCCCACGGCCTGGGGCTGTTCGACGGCACCCACCTCTACGAGTACGCCGACCCCAGAGAGGGCTACCACCCGGACTGGAACACGCTGATCTGCAACCTGGGCCGCACGGAGGTGCGCAACTTCCTGATCGGCAACGCGCTGTACTGGCTGGAGCGTTTTGGTGTGGACGGCCTGCGGGTGGACGCGGTGGCGTCGATGCTGTACCGCGACTACAGCCGCAAGGCCGGCGAATGGATCCCCAACGTGCACGGCGGGCGCGAGAACCTGGAGGCCATCAGTTTCCTCAAGCGCCTGAACGAGGTGGTGGGCGCCGAGCGGCCGCAGGCCATCACGCTGGCCGAAGAATCCACCGCCTTCCCGGCCGTCTCGCGCCCGACCTATGCCGGCGGGCTGGGCTTTCACTACAAATGGAACATGGGCTGGATGCACGACACGCTGGCCTACATGGCGCGCGACCCGGTGCACCGCAGCCACCACCAGGGCGAGTTGAGCTTTGGCCTGGTCTATGCCTTCAACGAGAACTTCGTGTTACCGCTTTCGCACGACGAGGTGGTGCACGGCAAGGGCTCGCTGATCGGCAAGATGCCTGGTGACACCTGGCAAAAGTTCGCGAACCTGCGCGCCTACTACGGCTTCATGTGGGGCCACCCGGGCAAGAAGCTGATGTTCATGGGCTGTGAGTTTGCGCAGGTGCGCGAGTGGAACCATGACACCAGCCTGGACTGGTACTTGCTGGGGGACCCGGCCCACGCCGGCGTGCAGCGCCTGGTGGCCGACCTCAATGCGCTGCAACGCAACCTGCCCGCGCTACACCAGCGCGACTTCACGCCCGACGGCTTCGAATGGATAGACCACCAGGACGCCGCCCGCAGCCTGCTGGCCTTTGTGCGCCACGGCGATGGTGAGACCCACCCGGTGCTGGTGCTGTGCAACTTCACCCCGGTGGTGCAGCGCGGCCTGCGGTTCGGTGTGCCACGCGCCGGCCACTGGGTCGAGCGGCTCAACACCGACTCGGCCCACTACGGCGGCAGCAACGTCGGCACACCGCTGGGCATCGCCAGCAGCCAGGCCGTGGCCGCACACGGCCGGCCGCAATCCGTGCTGGTCGACCTGCCGCCTCTGGCCTGCGTGTTTTTCGAATGGACCGCTTAGTCGACACGGCAGGCCTGGCGCAGGCCAGCGCTTGGCCGACACCGGCGCCACTGGTGCTGGAGCCCGGCCGGCCCGGCCCGCTGGGTGTGCATTGGGACGGTCAAGGCCTGAACATCGCGGTGGTGTCCAACGCGGCCCATGCGGTCGAGTTCTGCCTGTTCGACGCCAGCGGCCAGACCGAAACCCACCGCGCCAGCCTGCCCGGCTGCACCCAGGATGTCTGGCATGGTTATCTGCGCGCCGCAGCGCCGGACGCTCTGGCACCCGACGCCATGCTGGGCCGGCCCGGCCAGCTCTACGGCTTCCGGGCCCATGGCCCGTGGCGGCCCGAGCGCGGCCAGCGCTTCAACCCGCGCAAACTGCTGCTGGACCCGTACGCCCGCGAGATCGTCGGCGAGTTCAACTGGGGCCCCGAGCACTTTGGCCACGACGGCGCCCACCCGCTGCAACCCGACCCGCGCGACAACGCGGCCAGCGCGCTCAAGTCCCGCGTGGTGCATGAGCACTTCGACTGGGGCAACGACCGTCCGTTGCGCACCCCGCTTGCGGACACCGTGATCTGTGAGCTGCATGTCAAGGGCTACACCCGCCAGCATCCCGCGTTGCCCGAGCCCCTGCGGGGCACCTATGCCGGCCTGGCCCACGATGCCGTCATTGCCCACCTGCAAACACTGGGCATCACCGCCGTCAGCCTGCTGCCGGTGATGCAGGGGCTGGACGAACAGCGGCTGGTGGCCATGGGCCTGCGCAACCACTGGGGCTACAACACGCTGGGGTTTTTCTGCCCGGCGCCGCGCCTGGCGGCTGAGCCGGCCGATGCGCGCAACGAGTTCCGCCGCATGGTGCGCCGGCTGCACGCCGCCGGCATCGAGGTGCTGCTGGACGTGGTGTTCAACCACAGCGCCGAGAGCGACGAGCTCGGCCCCACCTTGTGCTGGCGTGGCCTGGACAACGCCGGCAGCTACCGCCTGCCGTCCGAGCAGCGCGCGGGCTATGAGAACTACAGCGGCTGCGGCAATACCTTCGACATCCGCCAGCCGCGGGTGTTGCAGTGGGTGATGGACAGCTTGCGGTTCTGGGTGGGCGAGATGCATGTGGACGGCTTCCGGTTTGATCTGGCCCCGGTGCTGGGCCGCGGCGACCACGGCTTCGAGCGCGACGGCCCGTTTTTCAAGGCCGTGCTGCAAGACCCGGTGCTGTCCCGCCTGTGGAGCGACGGCAAGCTGATCGCCGAGCCCTGGGACATCGGCCCCGGCGGCTACCAGGCCGGCAACTTTCCGCGCGGCTGGCTCGAATGGAACGACAGCTTCCGTGACACCGTGCGGGCGTTCTGGCTGGGCGGTGCGGTCACCCGAGGCCAGTTTGCCCAGGCACTGGCCGGCTCGTCGCAGCGCCTGCAAGCGCGACGCCGGCCGCCGACCGAGTCGGTCAACTACATCGTCTCGCACGACGGCTTCACGCTGCGCGATCTGGTCAGCCACGACTTTCGCCACAACCTGGCCAACGGCGAGCAGAACCGCGACGGCCACGGCCACAACCTGAGCTGGAACTGCGGCATCGAGGGTGATACCGACGACCCCGAAGTGCTGGCCCTGCGCGCCCGTTTGCAACGGGCACTGTTGGCCACGCTGCTGCTGAGCCAGGGCACGCCGATGCTGGCCGCAGGCGACGAGCTGGGCCACAGCCAGCGTGGCAACAACAACCCCTACTGCCAGGACAACGCCATCAGCTGGATAGCCTGGTCGCAGGCCGACGCTGACCTGCTGGCCTTCACCGGCCGGCTATTGGCGCTGCGCCGGCAGTGGTTGCCACTGCGCCCGACCTGGTACACCGGCTTGCAAGACGCCAGCGGCCAATACGACCTGAGCTGGCTGCGCCGCAACGGCATGGCGTTGGGCGACTGGGACTGGACGCAGTCGCAATCCCGTGTGCTGGGTGCGCTGATCGGCATGCCTGGCCGGGGCGCACGCCGCCTGCTGTTGCTGTTCAACGCAGAACCCAACGACACCAGCTTCGACCTGCCCGATGGCCCGTGGCAGATGTTGCTGGACAGCAGCACCGTGGACTCCGCCGCCCCCCCCGACACCAGGCCGTCGGGCGCCGCAACGGCACGGGCGACAAACGCCTGCAGCCCGTACCCGCTGCGCGCCCGCAGCGTGGTGCTGCTGGCGGGTCCGACCGCTCCCCAATCCCCGTACCCACGCCCACACCCGCCCCCGCCCCCGCACACCGAGGCTTGACCCCCATGCGACTTCCCCGCGCCAGCGGCGTGCTGCTGCACCCCACCTCTTTGCCCGGTCCGCACGGCAGCGGCGACCTCGGCCCCGCCGCACACCACTTTGTCGACTGGCTGCACAGCGCCGGCCAGACGCTGTGGCAAATGCTGCCGCTGGGTGGCATCGGACCGGGCAATTCGCCCTACATGAGCAGTTCGGCGTTTGCCGGCAACCTGCTGTTGATCGACCTGAGCGAGCTGCAACAGCGCGGCTGGCTGGACGCAAAAGCCCTGGCCACGCCGCCGGCGGCCGACCCGAACCGCATCGACTTCAGCGTCATGGTGCCCTGGCGCATGCAGTGTCTGACCGCCGCGGCCCTGGCCTTTGCCGGCGACCCCAGTCTGGCCGAGCGCAGCGACTTCGACAGCTTCTGCGCTGGTCACGCCGACTGGCTGGACGACTACGCGCTGTTCATGGCGCTGTGCGAGACCAACCATTGGGCCGACTGGTGCACCTGGTCACCCGGGCTGGCGCGGCGCGACGCCGCGGCGCTGGCCCTGGCCCGGCAGCAACACACCGGTCGAATCGCATTTTTCAAGTTCTGCCAATGGCGGTTTTTCAGCCAATGGACGGCGCTGCGCACCCATGCCCACAGCCGCGGTGTGCGCATCATTGGTGATGTGCCGATCTTCATCGCCTACCAGAGCGCCGAAGTCTGGGCGCGCCAGGACCTGTTCGAGCTGGACACCGACGGCCGGCCCACCGTGGTGGCTGGCGTGCCGCCGGACTACTT
Organism: Burkholderiales bacterium; assembly: GCA_038236495.1. Lineage (GTDB taxonomy): Bacteria > Pseudomonadota > Gammaproteobacteria > Burkholderiales > Burkholderiaceae_C > Pseudaquabacterium. Next base: position 7,862 of record JBBRZR010000017.1, on the reverse strand, counting down.
TGCCGCCACCGGCCAGCGTTGGGGCAACCCGCTGTACCGCTGGGCAGCGCACGCCGCTGACGGCTACGCCTGGTGGGTGCGGCGCCTGCAGCGCACGCTGGCGCTGTTCGACACCGTGCGCATCGACCACTTCCGCGGCTTTGCCGACTACTGGGAGATCCCGGCGTCCGAACCCACCGCCATCCATGGCCGCTGGTTGCCTGGGCCAGGCATGGCCTTGTTCGATGCCATCCGTGCAGCGCTCGGGCCGGTGCCACTGATCGCCGAAGACCTGGGCCAACACTCACACGCCACCACCGCGCTGCTGGAGGCCACCGGATTTCCCGGCATGACAATCCTGCAGTTTGCATTTGCCGGCAACGCCAGCGACCCCTTCCTGCCGCACAACCACCACCACCACAGCGCCGTCTATACCGGCACCCACGACAACGACACCACTGTGGGCTGGTGGGCCAGCGCCAGCGACCAGGAGCGCCACCACGCCCGCGCTTACCTGGCCACCGACGGTCACGACATCGCCTGGGCGCTGATACGGGCTGCCGCGTCGTCCGTGGCCGACACCGCCGTGCACCCGATGCAGGACATCCTGGCCCTGCCGACCCAGCACCGCATGAACCTGCCCGGCAGCGCCTCGGGCTGGTGGGTCTGGCGCTTCACCTGGCAACAGGTTCACCCCTGGCACAGCCAGCGACTGGCTGAGCTGACGCGGCTGTTTGGACGGTCGCCAGCGGCACCTTAGCCACAAAAAAAGGCGCCTCGCGGCGCCCTTGTGCTTGCAGCCGGGCCGCAGCCCGGACATCAGCAATCAGTTCAAGGCGACCTTCTTGCCGTCCTTGTAGACATACAGGGTCATCGCCGGGTTCTTCAGTTCGCCGTCGGCCTCGAAGCCCACCTTGGTCGTCACGCCCTGGTAGCTGGTGTCCATCAGCTTGGGCAGGTAGACCTTGGGGTCGGCCGAGCCGGCGCGCACCATCGCGTCGACCAGCACATGCACCGCGTCATAGACGTAAGGCGAGTAGACCTGGAACTGGTTCGGGTATTTGGCGTCGTAGCGGGTCTTCCAGGCGGTGCCGCCGGGCATCTTTTCCAGTGATGAACCCCCTTCGGCGCAGACCACGCCGCCCAGCGACTTGGCGCCACCCGACAACTCGGCCAGCTTGGCGGTGCAGATGCCGTCGCCACCGAAGAACTTGACGTTCGACAGGCCGAGCTGGTCCATCTGGCGCAGCATCGGGCCGGCTTGCGGGTCCATGCCGCCGTAGAACACGGCGTCAGGCGTCTTGCTCTTGATCGCGGTCAGGATGGCCATGAAGTCGGTGGCCTTGTCGTTGGTGAACTGCTCGTCCACCACCACCATGCCACGCGCCAGCGCGGTCTTCTTGAACACCTCGGCAACGCCCTGGCCATAGGCGGTGCGGTCATCGATGATGGCGACCCGCTTGAGCTTCAAGTTGTTGGCGGCATGCAATGCCAAGCCAGCGCCCAGCGCGTTGTCATTGGCCAGCAGGCGGAAGACATTCTTGAACCCCTGCTGCGTCAGCTTCGGGTTGGTGGCCGACGGCGTGATCATCGGGATGCCGCACTGGTTGTAGATCGCTGATGCAGGGATCGTGGTGCCTGAGTTCAGGTGACCGACAACACCATTGACCTTGGCGTCACACAGCTTTTGGGCTGCAGCGGTGCCTTGCTTCGGGTCGGCAGCGTCGTCTTCGGCCAGCAGTTCGAGCTTGACCTTCTTGCCGCCGATCGTCACGCCCTTGGCGTTCAGATCTTCAATGGCCATGCGGGCGCCGTTTTCGTTGTCCTTGCCGTAGTGGGCCTGGGCACCGGAGACAGGACCCACGTGGCCGATCTTGACCACCATGTCCTGCGCCATCGCGTTACCCGCCAGGATAGCGGCGGCGGCCGCGACGATCACGTTGAGTTTGATTTGCATGCGAAGCTCCAAATGAGGATGTTGAGAGAAACATGACAGTTCTGCAGGGGGTTTCCCAACGGGCGAGACGATACACCCGTTAAGGCACCGTTCTGACGTGCACCGGCTCGGGGCTTGCCCTAGTTTGAACCGGCGCCAGACCGGTCAACCAGCAAGGCCCGTGCCGCGTTGCCCCAGCCGCAGCCGCAGCCCGATCAGCACGCCCGGCCGCCGGGTTGGGCCAGGGCCTGCACAAGGCCCAACCCGCCGTCCTCCGTCAGCGACGGCAGATGCTCGGGCAAGTGTGCGGGGCCGCTCATGCGGCGCCCGGTGGTGACGGATTCGCTGGCGTCGATGGCTGGGGCCGGGTCTGGTTTTGCGGCTGGGTTTGCGGCTGGGTTTGCGGCAGATTCCTGGGCTGCAGCCCCGCGGCCAGGTACTGACGCCACCGTTGGCGGCCGGCGCTGACCTCGTCAGCCGGTTCGGCCACGATGTCGATCACCCGCGCAAAGCGCTCAAAACCCGGCGGGATGCCGGGGCCCAGGTTGACCAGCACATCACAGGCGGCAGCGTTGGCTGGCAGATCGGCCGGTGTCTCACCCAGCCAGATCGGTGTGGGTGCCAGCAGTGGCGCGACAGTCTGCCCGGCGCGCACCCGAACGTGGGGGATGAACTCGCCGGGTTCGAAGGCCCACAACAAAGCATCCAGCCGTGCCAGCTGGGCCGATGATCCGGCCACCCAGACCCGGCTGCCCGCGCGCCAGGCCTTGCGCAGCAGGCGGCAGGTGTAGCCGAGCTTGTCGGCCACACCGCTGTGGAAGGCCAGGTCCGTCACGGCCACGCGGCTGCAGAACCGGCGCTCACTTGGCGTGCGACATCACCCAGTGCGTCAGCAGACCGACCGGTCGGCCGGTGGCGCCCTTGGCGGCGCCGGACTTCCAGGCGGTACCGGCGATGTCCAGGTGCGCCCAGCGCAGCTTGGCGGTGAAACGCTTGAGAAACATCGCCGCGGTGATCGCGCCGCCCGCCCGCCCGCCGATGTTGGCAACGTCGGCAAAGTTGCTCTTGAGCCCGTCGTCGTACTCGTCGTCGGTGGGCATGCGCCAGCAGGTGTCGAGCGCCGCATCGCCGGCGGCCTGCAACTCGGCGGCCAGGCTGTCGTCGGTCGAGAACAAGCCCGAACGCACGGCGCCAAGCGCCACCACGCAGGCGCCGGTGAGTGTGGCGATGTCCACCACCGCGGCGGGCTTGAAGCGCTCGACATAGGTCAACGCGTCGCACAGGATCAGCCGGCCCTCGGCGTCGGTGTTGAGCACCTCGATGGTCTGGCCGGACAGGCTGGTGATGACGTCGCCGGGTTTCAATGCCTTGCCACTGGGCATGTTCTCGCAGGCCGCGATCACGCCGATCAGGTTGAGCTTGGGCTTGAGTTCGGCCACCGCGCGCAAGGTGCCGACCACGCTGGCCGCACCGCCCATGTCGAACTTCATCTCGTCCATCTCGCCGCCGGGCTTGAGCGAGATACCGCCCGAATCAAAGGTCACGCCCTTGCCCACCAGCACCAGCGGCGGCTCGTCTTTGGCAGCACCGTGGTAGTGCATCACGATGAAGCGCGGCGGCTCGTCCGAGCCCTGGGACACGGCCAAAAAGCTGCCCATGCCCAGCGCCTCGATCTGCTTCTTGTCCAGCACCTCGATCTTCAGCCCCTGCGCCTTGGCCATCTTGCGCGCCTCATGGGCGAACAGCGTGGGCGTGCAGTGGTTGCCCGGGCGGTTGGACAGCTCACGCGCCAGCGCCACGCCCTCGCCGATGGCCGCACCTCGCGCCAGACCGTCGTCTGCGGCCTTGGCCTCGGCCTTGCTGGCCACCAACAGACTGAGTTTATTGAGCACGGGCGCCGGCGTCGCACTGGGCTTGGTGGTGGTGTAGGCATACACCGCCTCCGAGGCCGCAGCGGCAATCGCCTCGGCCTCGGCCGCGCCCACGCTGCCACCACCGAGCACCTGCACTGCCAGGTGCTTGACACCCAGGCCCTTGAGCAGCGCCAGCCCGGCAACGGCAGCAGCCTTCAAGGCCTTGGCGCTGTTGTCGCGCACGGCGGCCACGGCCACCCGAGGCGTTTTGACCCCGGCCAATTGCCGCAGGTAGGCCGTCTTGCCCGGCTTGAGTGCAAAGTCACCCTGGGCTATCGCCTCCGACAAGCCCTGCGCCAGCGGCTCGTCCAGCCCGGCCGGCAAGGTGTCACCCAGCACCAGCAGCAGCAAGGCATCGGCGCTTGATCGGCTTGCAACGCCAGTGACAGTCAGTTGGGTGCGGAAGTCCATAATTAGCCCTGGTAATTAGAGCTGACGATGTTATTCGATTCAACTGTGCGCCGTGAACTGGGCCGAAGCTTCGGCGCCACCCTGGTGGTGATCCTGACCATCGTCATCACGATGATGCTGATCCGCACGCTGGGCATGGCCGCCGGCGGCGAGGTGGCGCCCGAGGACGTGGTGCTGCTGCTGGGCTACACGGCGCTGGGCTACCTGCCGATGATGCTGGGCTTGAGCCTGTTCGTGGCGGTGGTGGTCACGCTGGGCCGGATGTACCGCGACAGCGAGATGGCGATCTGGTTTGCCAGCGGCCTGAGCCTGGGGCGCTTCGTGCGGCCGGTGTTCCAGATGGCCTGGCCGGTGCTGGGTGTGTCGGCCGGCCTGCTGCTGTTTGTCTGGCCCTGGGGCAACCGCAGCAGCGTGGAGTTGCGCAGCCGCTACGAGCAGCGCACCGACCTGTCCCGGGTGGCGCCGGGGGTGTTCCAGACCTCGCGCGACGGCAGCCGGGTGTTCTTCGTCGACCGCGCCAGCCAGGAGAACGTCGAGGGCCACCATGTTTTTGTGCTGACGCGCAAGCCGCCGATCGAATCGGTGGTCTCGGCGCGCAGTGGCCGTCTGGAGAGCGTAGGCGACGACCGCGTGCTTCAACTCGACGATGGCCAGCGCAACGAGGTAGACGCCCTGAGCGGCGCACACACGCTGGCCAGCTTTCAGAGCTACCGGGTGATCGTGGGCGAGACGGCGGCCCGCAATGCCCAGGACAGCCCACCCAAGACCATGGCCACGCTGGACCTGATGCGCAGCCCGACACCGCGCCACCAGGCCGAGCTGGCCTGGCGCTTTGGCATGTTGATTGCGGCGGCCAACCTGCTGCTGCTGGGCGTGGGCCTGGCCGCCACGCAGCCGCGCCGCGCGAGCAACTGGAACCTGCTGCTGGCCTTGCTGACCTTTGTGGCGTATTTCAACGGGGTCAATCTGTCCCAGGCCTGGATTGCCTCGGGCCGCTACAGCACGGCGCCGCTGATGGGCCTGATGCACGGCGGCGCCTGCCTGCTGGGCATCGCCTTGATCGTTTGGCGTGACCACGGCACCGTGTGGCGGCCGTTCGGCAAACGGAGCGCCGCATGAAGACCGTGCGCCGGCTGCTCTACCGCGACATCATCTGGTCGGTGGTGTTCGTGGCCGTGGCCTTCCTGAGCCTGTTCTATTTCATTGATTTCGTCGACGAACTGGAGAGCGTGGGCCGCGGCGGCTACACGTTGGGTCACGCCGTGCTGCGTTGCACGCTGCTGCTGCCCGGCCACTTCTACGAGTTGTTCCCGATCGCCGTGCTGATCGGCACGATCTATGCGATGGCCCGGCTGGCGCAGTCTTCCGAGTTCACGATCCTGCGCACCGCCGGCCTGGGGCCGGGGCGGGCGCTCACCCTGCTGGCCTTGCCGGGGCTGGTGTTTGCGCTGATCACCTTCGTCGTCGGCGACTACGTGGCGCCGCAGGCGGAGCGCCAGGCGGTGGCGCTGAAGGCCGGCGCCCGCGGCGGCCTGTCGTTCGGCAGTGGCGGGGCCTGGCTCAAGGACCGTCGCGGCGCGGCACCGTCCAACGGGTCCGCGGACACCGAGCGCAGCATCTCGGTCAACGTCAGCGCGGCCACCGGCAGCGGTGACTTGCAGGGCGTCCGGATCTTCGAGTTCGACTCGGCCGGCCGGCTGCGCACCCGCATCGAGGCCAAGTCGGCCCAGGTAAAAAAGGACGGCACCTGGGATCTGCGCGGGGTTGAACGCACCGATTGGCCAACGCCCGACGCCGCGGTGCAGGGCACGGCCCTCAAGCTGGCGTCATTGCAGCAGGTGGCCTGGTCCACCACCCTCAACGCCGGCGTGGTGGCCTCGGCCCTGCTGCCGGTGCAAACCATGTCCACGCTGGACCTGTGGCGCTACACCAGCCACCTGGCCGACCAGGACCAGGCGGTGCAACGCTATGAGATCCAGTTCTGGAAAAAAGCGCTCTACCCGCTGGCCTGCGTGGTGATGGTGGCGCTGGCGCTGCCGTTTGCCTACCTGCATGCCCGTGCCGGTGGTGTCAGCTACAAGGTGTTTGGCGGCATCATGCTGGGCATCAGCTTCGTGCTGCTCAACAACGCCAGTGGCCACCTGGGCCTGTTGCGCCAGTGGACCCCCTGGATCGCCGCCGCTGCGCCCAGCGGCCTGTACCTGCTGATCTCGCTGGGCGCCTTTGCCTGGCTGGTTCGATACCGTTAGCCCAAGCCGCTGCCCATGACCGATCACACCCCTTCCGCCCCAATCGCCGACACCGCCAGCACCGGCCTGCTGCTGTTTGCCCACGGCGCCCGCGACCCGCAGTGGGCCCGGCCTTTCGAGGCCGTGGCGGCGCGCTGCGCGCTGGCGGTGGGCCCGCAGCGGGTGGCACTGGCGTTCCTGGAGTTCATGACGCCCGACCTGGTCAGCGCCGGCACGCGGCTGGTGGCCGGTGGCTGCAGCCGGATCGATGTTGTGCCGCTGTTCCTGGGCGCCGGCGGTCATGTGCGCAAGGACATCCCGGTGCTGATGGCGCGCCTGCAAGCCGAGCACCCGGAGGTGCGGTTTGCACTGCGCCCGGCCATCGGCGAGGCGGATGCGGTGATCCACGCGATGGCGGCGGTGGCGCTGGCGCCGGCCAGCACCGAAGTGCCTGTGCGATGAAGCGCGCACGATGAACCTGCACCAGTTCCGCTTTGTGCAGGAGGCGGTGCGCCGCGACCTGAACCTGACCGAGACGGCCAAGGCGTTGCACACCTCGCAGCCCGGCATCAGCAAGGCCATCCTGGAGCTGGAAGAAGAGCTGGGCGTGGACATCTTTGCCCGCCACGGCAAGCGCCTGCGCCGCATCACCGAGCCGGGCCGGCTGGTGCTGCAGTCGGTCGAGATCATCATGCGCGAGGTGGCCAACCTGAAGCGCATCGGCGAGGAGTTTTCCAAGCAGGACGCCGGCACGCTGTCCATCGCCACCACGCATTCCCAGGCGCGCTACGTGCTGCCCGAGCCGGTGGCCAAGCTGCGCCAGCGCTTCCCCAAGGTGCAGGTGGTGCTGCACCAGGGCACCCCTGCTGACGTGGCGCGCATGCTGCTGGACGACGTGGCCGAGATCGGCCTGGCCACCGAGTCGCTGGTCGATGTGGAGGGCCTGGTCACCCTGCCCTGCTACGAATGGCAGCATGTGCTGGTGGTGCCGGCGCGGCATCCGCTGGCCTCGATCGAGCGCCCGACGCTGGAGCAGGTGGCCGCCGAGCCGCTGATCACCTACCACCCGATGTTCAGCGGTCGCTCGCGTATCGACGCGGCCTTTGCCAAGGCCAGACTCAAGCCCAACATCGCGCTCGAAGCCATCGACGCCGACGTCATCAAGACCTATGTGCGGCTGGGCATGGGCGTGGGCCTGGTGGCCGAGATGGCGGTGCGCGATGACCCGCCCGGTGGAGACCTGGCCTGGCGCCCGGTGGGCCATTTGTTCGGCCCCAACACCTCGCGGGTGGCGTTCAAGCGCGGCGCCTACCTGCGGCACTTCGTTTTTGCCTTTGCCGAGCTGCTGAGCGAGCGGCTGACGCGTGCGCTGATCGAGCGCGCCATGTCCGAGCG
>JBBRZR010000016.1:0-26621 GCA_038236495.1 Burkholderiales bacterium | reverse complement strand
TGGGGGCATGGTTCAGTCTCTGATATATACCTATCTTACAGATGATAGCTACAAATCGGTACGCACGCCATGGCCAGCGGGTTCACCGCCCCATCGCCGGTCCCAACGCCCGCCCGGTGTGCGTTCGCCACGCCCGATCCCAACTTTCCCGCTTACCCAACCCCTGTTTGGCTGCTAGCCTGCGGCGATCGTGACAACGGCAAGGCGCTAGCCCATGCACACCCTGGACGACACCAGCGTGCTGATCCCCGACGTGTTCGAGGTTCACGCCCGCACCCAACCCGACAAGGATGCGGTGGTCTGCGGTGCCGTGCGCCGCTGCTGGGGCGACTTCAACGCCAACATCAACCGCGTCGCCAACGCGCTGGCGGTGCGGGGTATCGGCCCGGGCTGCCAGGTGGCCGTGCTGATGGGCAACGCGGTGGAGATGCTCGAAGTGGTGTTCGGCATCGTCAAGGCCGGCGCCTGCGTGGTGCCGCTGTCGGGCCTGCTGACGGGTGAGCAGCTGGCCACGCTGATCGACGACAGCGACGCGGTAATGCTGTTTGCCACGCCAGACTTCAGCGCACGGCTGGGCGAGCACCGCGCGGCCTGCCAAAAGTTGCGGCCCGATGGCTGCATCTCGGTGTTCCACACGTTGCCAGGCTGGCAGCCCTTCGAGGTGTTTCTCGCCCATCCGGACAGCCGTGGCCCGTGTGCGCCACTCGCCAACTGCCACGCCAGCCTGCCGTTCAACATCATCTACAGCTCGGGCACGACTGGCCTGCCCAAAGGCATCGTGCAGACCCACCGCGTGCGCACCCACTGGGCGATGTTCACCGCACTGGAGCAGGGTTTCAACGAGCACAGCCGGGCGCTGACCACCACCGCGCTCTACTCCAACGGCACCTGGCTGGTGATGCTGCCGGCGCTGTTTGTGGGCGGCACCTGCGTGGTGATGCCGGCGTTTGATGCGGGCGAGTTCCTGGCGACGGTGCAGCGTGAGCGCATCAGCCACAGCTTCATGGTGCCGGCGCAGTTTTTGATGGTGCTGTCGCAGCCCGGCTTCGACGACTTCGACACCTCGTCGCTGCACAGCCTGCTGTGCGCCGGCTCGCCGCTGCGGCGTGACACCAAGCGCGAGGTGCTGCGCCGCTTCGGCAACAAGCTGATCGAGCTGTACGGATTCTCCGAAGGCTTTGCCGCGATGCTCAAGCCGCACCAGCATGCCGAGCGCTTCGACAGCGTGGGCCGGCCGGCGCTGGGCTTCGAGGCCCGCATCCTGGACGACGCCGGCAATGTGCTGCCGCCCGGCGAGCTGGGCGAGATCGCGGGCTATGGCGCCGGCATCATGTCGGGCTACCACCGCCGGCCCGAGCAGACGGCGGCCCTGGTCTGGCGCGACGAGCGCGGCCGCAGCTTCATCCGCTCGGGCGACCTGGGCCGGGTCGATGCGCAGGGCTTCATCACCCTGGTCGACCGCAAGAAGGACATGATCATTTCGGGCGGGTTCAATGTGTTTCCGACCGACATCGAGGCGGTGGTCGGCCAACACCCGGAGGTGCTGGACGTCACCGTGATCGGCATCCCGCACGACAAGTGGGGTGAGACGGTGCTGGCCCTGGTGATCCGCCGGCCCGGCGCCAGCTTTGACGCCGAGTTGCTGATGGCCTGGGCCAATCAGCGCCTGGCGCGCCATCAACGGCTGGCCACCTTGGAGTTTCGTGACGACTTTCCGCGCAACGCGCTGGGCAAGGTGCTCAAGCGCCTGCTGCGTGAGCCCTACTGGGCAGCGGCAGGCCGGGTGATGTGAGGCTGCAGCACGGGGGTCACCTGCGCGACACTGCCACCCGTGCTGGATGCCGCACTGCGACTTACCCGCTGGTCCGAGCGTGGCAACTCGGGTAGCGTTCTCAGCCCGTCAACCCCCGTTGCTCGAGTCTCGTTTGCCTTCACTTTCGTCAGGCCCCACCGCAGATGCCGCAGTCCTCCCGCAAGATCGCCCTCCAACACGGCGGTTGCCAAGCCCAGCCCGTCCCCATGCTGCCCGGCCAGGCACTGCCGATGGCCGACAAGCGCAACCGGGTGATGTGGCTCAACAACGACCGGGTCTTCTACGCCGGCTTGCTGGGTGAGGTCAGTGTGCGCACCATGGGCGGCTGGCTGGTCTACGCCTCGCTGGGTGCACCGATCCGCATTGCCTTGGGCGATGCAGCAGCGCCGGGCGCTGATGACCGCGCCTGCTGGCACAGCACCGATCTGGCCGTGCTGCCGCCGTACCAGCCGCACCGGGTGGCCTGTGATGCGCGGCTGATCTGCAGCATCACGATCGAGCCCGAAACCGTGGACCTTGCAGGTTTGCCGGCCTTCATGCGCCGCCACCTCGGCGCGGTGCCGGCAGGCGACGCAGAGGCCGCAGCGGTGCTGCAGCGGGTGCGTGCCGCCCATGCCTGGCTGCGCGAGCAGGGCAGCGGCACCGACCTGTCCACCGCCGACTTCGACCTGCGCTGCTTCGGTCACCGCTTGGCGCCTCGAAAGATCGACGCCCGCATCCACAGCGTGCTGGAGGACATCCGCAACGACCCGTCCCGCAGCACCACGGCACAAGACTGCGCAGCGGCCGTCGGTTTGTCGTTTTCGCGCTTCCTGCATTTGTTCAAGGACGAGGTGGGCACGCCGTTCCGCAGTCTTCGCACCTGGAAGCGGGCACGCAGCCTGCTGCACCATGTCACCCGCGCGGCCAACCTGGTGCATGTGGCGCTCGACACCGGTTACCCCGACTCCACCCACTTCAGCCACTCGATCCGCCATGTCTACGGCCTGAAGCCGCGGGATTTGTTTGCCGGATCGCGGGCGCTGACCGTGCTGGGCGACAGCCCCGCAGCACGTGCCGCGGCCCGCGCCGAGGCCTGGCGCTGATCGGGCCCACCGGCAGGCGGGCGCACTGCACGCCCTCAGCGTGCCAACACCGCCGCCAGCGTGACAGCCTGCTCGCCCGGCGGGCGGATGGGCCAAACCTGCGCCGGTTGATCCTGGGCTTGACATGCTGTAATCCCGCGGGTTTTCCCCGTCAATGGTTGACCTGCAACATAAACCCGGGGGCCGATCCGGCCCTGTAATGACGGCTTGCTGGCCCAAAGCTCGGCGCCACGGCGTGTTGGGCGGACGGCCGGCGCAGGCAAGGAGCGCGGCACATGACCGAATCTAAAAGTGGGCAGGGCAAGGGCAAGGGTCGCAAGCCCGCAGTGGGGGGCGCGGCTGCAACGCCCCGAAAAGGCTCCGTGGCCGACGCCCGGGGCGGGCTGCAACTGGTGGTGGACGGCACACGCCACATCACCGGCCTGGTCGAGGCCTTGCATGGCCAGATCTTGCGGGTGGCGCCACCGCTGCGCCGCCGCAGCGCGACGGAGCCCGCACGCGCTGGCCTGCATGCCCATGACACCGACGGTCTGCCGCGCACCCGCGGCCTGACCGGGCTGATCTACCGCAGCATCCAGGGCGGTACCCGGTTGGTGGGCGACGGCCTGGACGGCCTGCTGGCGCCTTTCGACAGCGCCTTGGCGGGCGTGTCTGGCGCCGGCCCGGCTTCGCCGCGGCGCGACGCCCTGGTGGCGGCGCTCAACGGCGTGCTCGGCGACCACCTGCTGCGCAGCGGCAATCCGCTGGCCATCCCCATGCAACTGCGCCAGCACGGCCAGCGTCTGGATGCGGCAGCACTGGGCCCAGGTCCAGATGCGCCGCGCCGGGTGCTGCTGCTGGTGCACGGCCTGTGCATGAGCGACGGCGGCTGGCTGCGCAACGGCCACGACCACGGTGTGTTGCTGGGCAAGGCGCTGGGCGCAGCGCCGGTCTATGCCTGGTACAACTCGGGCCGCCACATCTCCGAAAACGGCCGCGACCTGGCCGATACCCTGGAGCAACTGCTGGCCGACTGGCCGGTGCCGCTGGATGAACTGGTGATCATCGGCCACAGCATGGGCGGCTTGGTGGCGCGCAGTGCCGTGCACCAGGCCACGCTGCTGGGCCAGCAGTGGCCGCAACGTCTCAAGAAGCTGGTGTTCCTGGGCACGCCGCACCACGGTGCGCCGCTGGAGCGTGCCGGCAACTGGCTGCACCGGGTGATGGACCTGAGCCCCTATGTGGCGCCGTTCACCCGTTTGTCGAGCATCCGCAGCGCCGGCATCACCGACCTGCGCCACGGCAACCTGCTTGAATCCGACTGGCAGGGCGCCAGCCGTTTCGACCACCGCGACTTGCGCACGCCCGTGCCGCTGCCGGCCGGGGTGGACTGTTATGCGCTGACCAGCACCGCCGGTGATGCCGGCAGCACCGGGTCGATGCTGGGTGATGGGCTGGTGATGATCGACAGTGGGCTGGGCCGCCACAAACGCTCGGCGCTGGACCTGGGGCTGGCCAAATCGCACACCTGGCTGGGCCACGGCATCCACCACCTGGACTTGCTCAGCGACCCGGCGGTCTACCGCCGCCTGCTGTCCTGGCTGAGCCCCTGAGCCTGACGGCGGCGCGGCCCGCACCCGCCGAGGTGACAGTGCCCGCCGGCGCTGCCCGTCACAATTGAGGCATGTCCGATACCCCCACCTCCGACGGCCGACCCGATGCGGCGATTGCCGGCATGGCGCCCGGCGCGCCTGCCGATGCGGCCCACGCCCTGCGCTACCCCTGCGGTGAGCCGCCGGCGCCCGGCGAGTTCAAGACCGTCGCGCCCGGTGTGCTGTGGCTGCGCATGCCCTTGCCGTTTTCGCTCAACCACATCAACCTGTGGGCGATCGCGGACGTTGACGCGCAGGGCAGCGGCTGGGCCATCGTCGACACCGGCACCAAGACGCCCGAGGCCCTGGCCGCCTGGCGCACCCTGATTGCCGCCGACGGCCCGTTGGCCGCCACGCCGCAGGGCGCACGCATCACCCGCATCATCTGCACCCACATGCACCCCGATCATGTCGGCATGGCGGGCTGGCTGACGCGCAAGTTCCAGTGCCGGCTGTGGATGACCCGGCTCGAATACCTGACCTGCCGCACGTTGGCCGCCGACACCGGGCGTGAGGCGCCCGAGGACGCGATCCGCTTTTATCAACAAGCGGGTTGGCCCGAGGAGGCGCTGGACGTCTACCGGGCGCGCTTTGGCGGGTTTGGCAAGTACCTGCATGCGCTGCCCGACAGTTTTCGCCGGCTCAGCGACGGCGAGACCTTCAGCATCGGCGGCCACGGCTGGCGGGTGATCGTCGGGCGCGGCCATTCGCCCGAGCACGCCTGCCTGCTGTGCCCGGACCTGGACCTGTTGATCTCGGGCGACCAGGTGCTGCCGCGCATCTCGTCGAACGTCAGTGTGTTTCCGACCGAGCCCGACGCCGACCCGCTGGGCGACTGGCTGGCCTCGCTGGCCCATTTGCGCACCACGTTGGGCGACCAGTTGCTGGTGCTGCCGGCGCACGGTGAGCCGTTTCACGGTCTGCATGCCCGGCTGGACCGGCTGGCCAGCGGGCATGAGCGCGGCCTGACCCGGTTGCGCCGCAGCCTGGCCGACTCACCCAAACGTGCGATCGACGTGTTCGGTGCGCTGTTTGCCCGACCGATCGACGGCAAGGGCGAGTTGCTGGGCATGGCCACCGGCGAGAGCCTGGCCCATATCAACCACCTGGTGGCGCTGGGTGAAGCGGTCAGCGAAACCGGCGCTGACGGTGTGCGGCGCTACCGGATGCGGCTCAGCGCCTGAAGCGGCGCAGGCCGCCGCAGTGCACTTGCACGGCTTTTGCCGACTGCCGGTCTGCCGGTCTGCCGGGCAGTGAGCGCCGATCAGGGTGAGCTGCCCAGCACACAAGCCTGCGAGGTCTGCGTAGGGCAGGGGCCCACCCAACGCAACTGGCCGCCGGCGCCGTCGGCCGGCAGGGGCACGCGCCAGGTAATGGGTCGGGGTTGGCCGGCGGTCAGGCTGGCCAGCGTGGTCCAGTTGCTGGCCCCCGCCGCACGGTAGTCCACCCGGTAGGGGCTGTTGCGCCGCATCGACCGGGTGCGCACCACCAGGTCGCCGGCTTCGATCGCGGCGGTCGGGGCCTGCGACCAGGGCCGGGCCAGCGGTTCACCGACAAACAGGCCTTGCCCCGGCCAGACCACCGACTTCCAGTAGGCCTCGATCAGCGTGGCGCCCCGCAGGTAGTGCTCGATCAGCACCGACGCACGCGAGAACTTCTCGGCGTAGTTGCAGGGTTCCTCCACCGTGCCGTAGCTGGCGGTGGCGCCGGCGGCCAGCCAGTCGGTGGCCGGCATCTGGCCATTGCCGCCCGGCAGCATGCCGGCAAACGAGGTCAGGTGATCGGCCGCCGCACCGGGCAGAAACCGGTTGCTCGCCAACTGGCCGACCTTGGCCAGGCCGGTGAAGTAAAACAGCAGGTCGGTCTGGTCGCTGACGGTCTGGGCGCTGGTGCCCGCCGCGCTGGCATCGGTGTAGCGCAGCGCCAGGCCGGGTGCCGTGCCCCAGGCCGCGGGCAGGGCCAGGTAGTCGGTGTAGCGCACGCTGCGGGCCGCGTCGCTGGTGCGCAGCAGGTAGCCGGTGCCGCTGGGCGCACTGCCGTCAGCCGCCACGCCGCGGGCAATCAGTGCTTGCGCGGCCTCCAGCGTGGCCGCACCCAGCATCATCGACGGCCGCACGTTCAACTCGGCAAAGGGCCGCGTGCTGTCGCTGTCGTAATAGGCCGAGGCCTCGGTGCGGTTGCAGCCGCCGCAGCGTGAAGCGCTGTAGCCAAAGGCCAGGGCGCTGGTCAGCCCCATGCCGCAGGTGCCCAGCAGGCCCACCACGCGGGACGGCTGGGTCCAGGTCACCAGTGTGGCCTGCACGGCTACCGGCAACCGGGCGTCGATCGCCGCCTTCAGGCCGGCAAAATCGCTGGCGCTGATCACGTCGCTGCCCGTGGGCACCGGCACCCGCACCATGTTGGCCTCGGGGATGCCGCGTGCCTTTTGGTAGGCCAGGCCGATCGCCTCGCTCAGCGGGTCGCCTGCCGCGATCAGCACCGCCAGGTCGGCGGCCACCAGACCGGCGCGGGGCAGGCTGGGGGCCTGCAGGGCCGCCGGGGTGACGGCGGGCGTTGCGGGCGTTGCGGGTGTTGCGGGTGTTGCGGGCGTGGCGGGCGTGGCGGGCGGGTTTGCGGCTGTCGTTGCCTCGGGTGCCTGGCTTGCGCCGGGCGATGCGGGCACCTCGGCGGTGCTGCTGGCCACGCCCGTCGCCGCGACGCTGACGGTTTCAGCCAGGCTGGTGCCACTGCCACTGCCACCGCCACCGCAGGCGGCCAGGCCGAGCAAGGTCATCAGGCACAGGATCATCGGGCGCATTGGATCAGGCATGGGTCACCGCGGTACAGGGCATGGCCTGGTTTTTACCGTGGGTCCGGCACGCCCGATCTGCTGAAAAGCACGGCCGCTGCCGCCTGGTCCCGTTGGCTTGACCCGTTGGCTTGTCCTATTGGCTTGAACAGCTTGCGTAGGATGCGGCCTTGCCACCGCCCGCTATCGCCGTCCACCCGCCATCCCCCTGCCATGACCCAGCACACCGTAGCCATCCAGCAGGTGCAGCACATCCTGCAGGGTGTGCTGCAGCAGGGCCGAGACATCGCGCCGTTGCTGCAACGGGCGGGTATTCCGCCGACGCTGCTGCAGGCGCCGCTGGCGCGGGTGTCGCTGGCGCAGTACGCACTGCTGATCCGGGCGCTGCGGCGCGCCACCCGCGACGAGCTGTGGGGCCTGTGCCGCACGCCACTGCGGGTGGGCAGTTTTGGCCAGTGTGCGGCGCAGCTGCTGGGCTGCCGCGATCTGGAAGCGGCGCTGCGCCGCGGCTTTTGCATCTTGCATGGCCAGATCGACGACTTTGTCGGCCGCCTGACGGTGCAGCACGGCGTGGCACGGGTGCAGCTGGTGCGGCGCGCGCCCAGCGGTGCGGCCGGCAGGGCGCACGATCCCGCCGCGCTGGACTACGCGCAGAAGGCGTTTTTGCTGTTTTGCTTCGGCCTGGTGTGCTGGCTGGTGGCGCGCCGGGTGCCGCTGCTGGCGGTGGACTACACCGAGCCCATCCCGCGCGGCGACAGCTCGCGGGTCTACCAGGCGCCGATCCGCTATGACGCGCCGCACATCGGCTTTTGCTTCGATGCCCGTTGGCTGGCGCTGCCGGTGGTGCAAAACCGGCAGAGTCTGCAGGAGTTTCTGGCCGACGCGCCGGCCAACCTGCTGATCCGCTACCGCGACGCCAGCAGCGTGTCCGAGCGCATCCGGCGCCTGCTGCAGCGCCGGCTGGACAGCGCGCTGCCGTCGCTGGACGCCGTGGGCGAGATGCTGGCGATGACGCCGCAAACCCTGCGCCGCCGGCTGCGCGAGGAGGGCCATGGTTTTCAGGCGCTGAAGGACGCGCTGCGCCGCGACACCGCGATCGCCTGCCTGGCCCAGCCGACGCTGACGCTGATTGACATCGCCAACCGCGTCGGCTTCTCCGAGGCCAGCACCTTCTGCCGGGCTTTCAAGAAATGGACCGGCGTGGCGCCGGGTGAGTACCGGCTGACCCGGATCGCTGCGCCGTCACCGCTGGCACCCGCACCGCCGGGATCCGCACCGCCGGGATCCGGACCGCCGGGGCCGGCACCACCGGAGCCCGCCGCTGCCGCCCGGCACAATGCAGGGCTGCCAATGCTGTTGCCCGAGGGTTCATGAAGAGTGCACTGTTTGTCGACTTCGACAATGTCTACACCCAGCTGCGCCAGGTGCAACCGGCCGCGGCCGAGCGCTTTGCGCGCCAGCCCATCGAGTGGATTCGCTGGCTGACCGAGTCGCTGGAGATTCCGGTCGGCCACGACCCGCTGGCCCGGCGCCGGTTGCTGGTGCGGCGCTGTTACCTCAACCCGAACTGGTACCAAACCTACCGCCACGCCTTTTTGCGCGCCGGCTTCGAGATCGTCGATTGCCCGCCCGTCACCAGCCAGGGCAAGACCAGCACCGACATTCACATGGTGCTCGACATCGTGGAGCTGCTGGCCCACGAGACCCGCTACGACGAGTTCATCGTGCTGTCGGCCGATGCCGACTTCACCCCGGTGCTGCGCAAGCTGCGGCGCTATGACCGGCGCACCTCGGTGCTGGCGATCGGGTTTCCGTCGGCGGCCTACCAGGCCTCGGCCGACCTGCTGATCGACGAGCGGCTGTTCATCGAGCAGGCGCTGGGGCTGGCGGCGGAGCCGGGCGACGCTGGCGCAGCCGCGGCGCTGCCCGCAATGGGGAGTGACAGCCTGGCGGGTGCCGACCCCATGCGAGGTGCAGGGCCCCATCTGGTGCCCGATCATCCTGCCGTGCCGCTTGCCCCATCCGCTGCACTGCCGGTGGCGCCCGCCCCGCCCGCCGCGCCACCCCGCACCGCGACCGACGACGAATTGGCCCAGATCGCCCGCCGCATCGAGCAGGCGGTGGAGCAGTCGCCGCAGCCGGTGGCCGCCGGCCAGCTGGCGTCCCGGCTGCGCCAGGAATTTGCCGCAGCGTTGGACAACTGGAACGGCCACGGCACCTTCAAACCGTTTTTCCGCTCGCTGGGTTTGAGCCGGCTGGTCTGGATCGCTGGCTCGGGCGGCCGCATTGCCGACCCGTCGCGCCACGCCATCGATGCCGCCAGCGTGGTCGAGCCCGACGGCCCCGCCGTCGACCGCGACGGCCGCTGGCTCGGTTTCGAGGCGCTGTTGCCGGTGGCGCGTGAGGTCTGCAACCTGACCGGTGCACCCTTGCTGCCGCCCTCGGTGGTGCGCGCGGTGCTGGACCTGCTGTGCGAGGACCTGGCGCAGCAGCCCTATGAGCCCACGCTGACCGCGCGCCGCATCTGCGAGCAGTGCCTGGCCCAGCGCGGGCTGGAGGTGGCGATGCGAGACGTGGTGTTCATCCTGCGCGGCATGCAACTCAACGGGCATGTGTTCGGCCGCGGTCAGGACGACGCCCGCACGCTGGCGCAGCGCCTGGTCAACCAGGTGCTGTTCCTGTGCGAGCGTGAGCAAATGGTGCTGGGCGAGGCCACCGTGGCGCAGATCCGGCAGTGGATAGGCGGCGACCTGGTGGATTGAGGCGCTGGCGGGTGCTTGTCCGCCAGCACAGGGCGGGCCGGCGCACCTGCGGGCCCACCTGCCGACGCACCTGCAGGCCCACCTGCCGACGCACCTGCAGGCCCGCGCCCGCTGGCCAGGCCTCAACGCTGCGGCTTGATCCGGTAGACCGCGTTGTTGCGGTCGGCGCTGAAGTAGACCGAGCCATCGGCGCCCACCGCCACGCCGGTCGGCACGTAAGGCGGCGGCATGCCGGGGCCACCCGACAGGCCGATCGGCAGCTTGTCCGCCAAGGTGCGGCGCTGGTTGTTGGCCAGGTCGATCTCGGTCAGCCGGGTACCGGCGGCCTCGGCCACCACCAGCGTGCCCCAGGGCGTGAAGGCCAGGCCTTCGGGCAGCGCCAGGCCGCTGGCCACGGTGCTCTTGCTGCCGTCGGCCAGATTGATGCGCACGATGTTGCCGGCCGCCTCGGACACAAACAGGCCGCCGTCCGGGCCCAGCACCATCTGCACCGGGCCGGCCAGGCCGCTGGTGATCACCCGCCGGGTATCAAAGTTGGGGCCGCTGGCCTGGGTGATGTTGCCGGTGGCGATCTCGGCCACCAGCACGCTGCCGTCGGCCAGCGGCAAAGCGTCATAAGGCGCCTTCCAGCCGTGGGTCATGATCTCGCTCTTCATCGTCGCGCGGTCGATCACCTGCACCGTGCCGGTGAACCACGAGGCCAGCGCGATCTTCTTGTCCGACAGGCCCAGCGCAAACGGGTATTCCAGTTCACTCGACTGCATGCGCCGCAGGTCGGTCACCGCGCCGGTGGCAATGTCGATTTGGCGGAAGGCGAACACATCGGCCACGTACAGCGAGCCGCCGTCCACCTTCAGGCCGGCCGGCACCGCCAGCTTGCCGCTGGTCAGGGTGCGCACCGCGCCAGTGTCGGGGTTGACCGCCTGGATCGAGTTGTCGGCCATGTTGGACACATAAACCGTGCCGTCGGGCGCAATCGCCAGGTTGTCCAGCGCGGTCGCCAGCTTGGCCACCACGGTCTTGGCGCCGGTGTCCAGCGCCACCTTGGACAGCTCGCCGGTGGCCGTGTCCACCACCCACAGGTTGCCCTTGCCGTCCAGGTTGGCGGCGGCGGGTATGTCGAAGCTGGCGCTGATCACCGACACCGCGCCGTTAGACGGGTCGATCTTGACGACGCTGCGCTTGAACCACAGCGGGCCGTAGAGCATGCCGTCCGGCCCGACCTCGAAGCCGTTGAAGCCACCCAGGTCCTTGGCGATCAGCCGCGGCGGCTTGATGCCGGCCACGTCCAGCTCCCAGAGCGCGTCACCCAGGAAGACTTGCGCGGCATACAGCTTGCCGTTGCGGCGGTCGAAATCCAGCGAGTTCAGCCCCGGCAGGTCCTTGGCCAGTACCCGCATCGGCGCCTGGTCGTTTTCGCGGTAGCGCACCATGCCCATCAGGTAGTTGGTCCAGGCCATTTCACCGTTGGGGCCGATGGCGATGTCGTCGGCCTGGCCTTCAGGCCCGCCGATCAGGATGCTGGCCGCGCCGGTCTGGCGGTCCACCTGCCATATCGCGTTGCCGACCACACTGCCGGCCAGCAAGCGGCCCTGCTTGTCCACCGCCAGGCCGTGCACGCCGGTGAAGCTGGACGGTGCCACCAATGCCTCGGGGGCGGCCCAGCCGGCGGGGCGCGAGGGCGGCATGACGCCACAGGCCGACAGCGCCATCGTGACGGCGGCCAGGCAGGGGGTGAACCAGTTGCGCATCGGGTGTTCTCCTTGGATGGTTGTCGGGGTCGGGTCGGGTCCGGATCGAGTCCGAACCAACCGCGACTCTAGGACCGGGCAGGGGGTGGCGGTGTCGCCGGCTTGACGCCCACCCCCAATGTCGAACCCCGGGTCCGACCCGCCGGGATGACCGTTTTGGCCCATCACTTTGCGCGGGCCGGCCATGGCCTGGGCGCGGCAAACAGCGCATGCTGTGGCCATGAGTGATTCCACCAGCCCGGCGCCCGCCCTGCCCGGCGCGCCCAACACCGGCCGCGCCCGCGTCATCCCCTTCCTGGCGATGCTGGGCGCGCAGCTGGTGCACGAGCAGGACGGCGTGGCGGTGGTGCAACTCGACCTGCACGCTGACCTGCTGAACAACCACGGCGGTGGCCACGGCGGTGTGGTGATGACCTTGCTGGACAGCGCGATGGCCAATGCCGCGCTGAGCAAGATCGACTACAGCCGCGAGGTGGTGACCATCGACATGCACATCGCCTTCATGAAACCCGGCACCGGCCGGCTCACCGCCACCGGCCGCGCCACCGGCGGTGGGCGCTCGGTGTGTTTTTGCGAGGCACAGATCACCAACGAGGCGGGCCAGGTTACGGCCAAGGCGATGGGCACCTTTCGCTACCGGGCGCCGCAGGTGCCGGGTGCGCCGGGTGGGGCCGGCACATCGCTGGCGGGGGAGTGATAGGGCGTGCAAACGACAGGTTGCAGGACCTCGAGTGACTGCGGCGCGCAACGGTCAGGCCATGCCCGGCGAGCGATCCTGCCATTGCCAGCGGCCGCCGCGACGGTGCAAACTTGCATCGCGATCCGGTTCAATGAAGTGACACGGCGTAAAACTCAGAAACCAGCTTTGGCCTTTGTTGACGCTGGTTTGCGCGCCCAAGGCCAGCGCGCTTGCGCGTTGAGCCCAGCACCCCAAGAACAAGCCATGAGGACGAAGCGATGACACAAGCCGTGCATGTGGTGGGCGTGGGCATGATCCCGTTCACCAAACCCGGGGCCAGCGAGTCCTACGCGTTGATGGGTGCCAAAGCCGCGCAGTTGGCGCTGGACGACGCCGGCATCGACTACAGCCTGATCGACCAGGCCTATGCGGGTTATGTCTTTGGTGACTCCACCGCCGGCCAGGCGGCGGTTTACGGCGTGGGCATGACCGGTATCCCGGTGATCAATGTCAACAACAACTGCGCCACCGGCTCGACCGCGCTGTTTCTGGCGCGGCAGGCGGTGGCCAGCGGCAGCGCCGAGTGTGTGCTGGCGCTGGGCTTCGACCAGATGGTGCCGGGCCCGCTGAAGGGCAATTGGACGGATCGGCCGTCCCCGCTGGCCAAGTTTCTCGACACGATGGCCACCGACCAGGGCTGGGACCCGGCGCTGCCGCGGGCGGCGCAGTTTTTTGGCGGTGCGGCGCGGGCCTACATGGCGGACTTCGGCATCGCGGCGTCCACCTTTGCCCGCATCGCCGTCAAGGCCCGCCAACATGCGGCGCGCAACCCGCTGGCGGTGTTCCGCCAGCCGGTCACCTTGGACGAGGTGATGGCCTCGCCCACCGTGTTCGATCCGCTGACCCGGCTGCAATGCTGCCCGCCCACCTGCGGCGCGGCCGCGGCCATTGTCTGCAGCGAGGCTTTTGCCCGCCAACACGGGCTGGATGGCCGGGTGCGCATCGCTGCCCAGGCCATGACCACCGACACCGTGTCCACCTTTGCCTCTCACGACATGCGCAAGCTGGTGGGCGCCGACATGGCACGTGCCGCGGCGGCCCAGGTCTATGCCGCCGCCGGCATCGGCCCGGAGGACCTGGACGTGGTGGAACTGCACGACTGCTTCACCGCCAACGAGCTGATCACCTACGAGTCGCTGGGCCTGACGCCCGAGGGCACGGCCGAGCAGTTCATCCTGGACGGTGACAACACCTACGGCGGCCGTGTCGTGACCAACCCGTCGGGCGGCCTGCTGTCCAAGGGCCACCCGCTGGGCGCCACCGGCCTGGCGCAGTGCGCCGAGCTGACCTGGCAGCTGCGCGGCCAGGCCGAGCAGCGCCAGGTCGAGGGTGCCCGGCTGGCGCTGCAGCACAACCTGGGCCTGGGCGGTGCCTGCGTCGTCACGCTGTATGAAAAGGTGGACGCCTGATGATCGATACCCGCCACATCGGCCACAGTCTGCCGACGTTCAGCGCCAGGATCGATGCCGACCGGCTGAAATTTTTTGCCTTGGCGTGTGGTCAGACCGACCCGGTCTACACCGACGAAGCCGCCGCTGAAGCCGCCGGACATCCCGCGCTGCCGGTGCCGCCCACTTTCTTGTTCTGCCTGGAGATGGCCGCGCCCAACCCCGGCGCGCTGCGTGAGCTGCTGGACATCCCGATCGCCAAGGTCTTGCACGGCGAGCAGCGCTTCATCTACCACGCGATGTGTTTTGCCGGCGACACGCTGAGCTTCGAGCAGCGCATCGCCGACATCTACAGCAAGAAGGGCGGCCTGCTGGAGTTTGTGGTGCGCGAGACCCGCGTCACCAACCAGTTCGGCACGCATGTGGCCGACCTCAACGGGATCACGGTGGTGCGACATGGTTGACTACCGACAACTCGACGTGGGTGATGCCCTTCCCCCCTTCACCACGCTGCCGGTGTCGCGCCTGACCTTGGCGCTGTATTGCGGCGCCTCGGGCGACCACAACCCGATGCATGTGGACATCGACTTTGCCCGGGCCGGCGGCGCCCCCGATGTTTTTGCCCACGGCATGCTGTCGATGGCGTATCTGGGCCGGCTGCTGACAAACTGGGTGCCGCAGCAGCATTTGCGCGAGTACGGTGTGCGGTTCGTGGCCATCACCCAGGTGGGCGAGCAAATCACCTGCAGCGGCCAGGTGACCGAGTTGTTCGAGGCCGAAGTGGCGCACGGCACCGAGCGTCGCGCCCGGTTGACGCTGCAAACCACCAACCAGCACGGCCAGGTCAAGCTGACGGGTGATGCTGTGATCGCGTTGGACTGACACGCGGCACACTGAACCGATTTCAACCCGCACTTTCCAACTGGGAGACATCACCATGGGCAAGCTGCAAGGCAAGGTGGCCATCGTCTCGGGCTCGGGCCGGGGCATAGGCCGGGCGATCGCGATGAAGCTGGCCAGCGAGGGCGCCAGTGTCGTCGTCAACGACCTGGATTCCGGCACCGCCGATGAGGCGGTGGCGGCGATCCGGGCCGCCGGTGGCCAGGCCATTGCCTGCGTCGGCAACGTCACGTCGGACGGCTTTGCCGAGCGTTTCGTGGCCACGGCGGTCGAGCAACTCGGTGGTCTGGACATCATCGTCAACAACGCCGGCTACACCTGGGACAACGTGATCCAGAAAATGGACGACAAGCAGTGGGAGGCGATTTTGGGCGTGCACCTGACGGCGCCGTTCCGCATCCTGCGTGCGGCGTCCGGCTTTGTCCGCGAGACCGCCCGGCAAGAGGCGGCCGACGGGCGCGAGGTGTTCCGCAAGGTGGTCAACATCTCGTCCACCTCGGGTGTGTACGGCAACGCCGGCCAGGCCAACTACGCGGCCGCCAAGGCCGGCATCAACGGCCTGACCCGGGCGCTGGCCAAGGAGTGGGGGCGCTACAAGGTCAACGTCAACAGCGTGGCCTTTGGCCTGATCAAGACCCGGCTGACCGAAGCCGCGGCGGACGGGCAGCGCCACATCGACATCGACGGCCAGCAAATTTTGGTGGGCGTGAACCCGCACATCCTCAAGTCCGTCGAAACCACCATCCCGATCGGCCGTGCCGGCACGCCGGAGGAGGCGGCCGGTGCGGTCTATCTTTTCTGCTCGCCTGAGAGCAACTACATCAGCGGCCAGACCCTGGTCTGCGCCGGAGGAAAACCATGAGCATCATCGTCCCCAAACCGAGCTGGATGGACAGCGACCTGGTGCAGTTGACGGATACCACCAACCGCTTTGCCGACCGCGACTGCCTGCCGCACGACGAGCGCTGGCGCGCCCAACGTCATGCCGACCGCGACATCTGGACCAAGGCGGGTGCGGCCGGCCTGCTGTGCGCCAGCATCCCCGAGCAGTACGGCGGTGGCGGCGGCCACTTCGGCCACGAGGTGGTGATCACCCAGGCGCTGGCCTACAAGATGGCAGGCGGGTTCTCCAACAGCGTGCACTCAGGGATAGTTGCCCACTACATCCTGCGCTACGGCAACGAGGCGCAAAAGCAGCGCTGGCTGCCCAAGATGGCCACCGGCGAGATGGTGGCGGCAATTGCGATGACCGAGCCCGGCGCCGGCACCGATTTGCAGGCGATACGCACCTCGGCCAAGACCGACGGCGACCACTATGTCATCAACGGCGCCAAGACCTTCATCACGAATGGCCTGCATGCGAATTTGATCTGCGTGGTGGCGCGCACCGGGCCGGAGCAAGGCGGCAAGGGCATCAGCCTGGTCATGGTCGAGACCGACGGGCTGGCGGGGTTCAGGCGCGGCAAGCTGCTGGACAAGGTGGGCCAGCACACGGTGGACACCGCCGAGCTGTTTTTCGACGACATGCGGGTGCCCAAACACCAGCTGCTGGGCAGCGAAGAGGGCCGCGGCTTTGTGCAGCTGATGGAGCAACTACCGCGTGAGCGATTGATCATCGGCGTGGGCAGCGTGGCCACGATGCAGCGCGCGGTGGACGAGACCCTGGCCTATGTGCAGCAGCGGCAGATCTTTGGCAAGCCGCTGATGGCGATGCAGAACACCCGCTTCAAGCTGGCCGAGTGCCAGACCAAGCTCAGCATCGCACGCAGCTTTGTCGATGACTGCATCGTGCGCTCGCTGGCCGACACGCTGGACCTGGCCACGGCCGCCATGGCCAAGTGGTGGGTCAGCGAGATGATGGGCCAGGTGGTGGACGAGTGTGTGCAGCTGCACGGTGGCTACGGCTACATGAACGAATACCCGATCGCCCGGCTCTACGCCGACGCCCGCGTCGGTCGCATCTACGGCGGCAGCAACGAGGTGATGAAAGAGCTGATCGCCCGGACCATGGACGGCGGCAAGCGCTGAGCGCCCGGCCCGCTTTTCTGTGGGTCTGTCTGACGCGCAACGCCCCCTGGCCAAAGCCCATTGAATGCCCCCAGAACTTCTGACGGAACCCTGCCCATGCCCCACTTGCACATCCACCTCGCCGATGGCGTCGCCACCCTCACGATGGACCGGCCCGAGGCCAAAAACGCGCTCGGCAACGGGCTGAAAGACGCTTTTGCCGCGGCCGTGCCCGCCTTGGCGCGCGACCCTGCGGTGCGCGCGGTGGTGCTGACCGGTGCCAACGGCGCTTTTTGTGCCGGCGGCGACCTGCGCGGCATGATGGCCTCGCGCAGCAGCATGGACATTGAAGGCTGGCGCAATCGCATGCAGGACGTGCAACCCTGGATGCGGGCGCTGGTCGAGCTGGACAAACCGCTGATCGCCGCGGTGGACGGCGCGGCCTACGGCGCAGGATTCAGCCTGGCGCTGATGGCCGACTTTGTGCTGGCCTCGCCCCGAGCCCGCTTTTGCATGTCGTTCATGAAGGTCGGCCTGGTGCCCGACTTTGCGGCGATGTACAGCCTGCCGCGGGTGGTGGGTGTGCAGCGCGCGAAGGAGCTGATGCTGTCGGCCCGCGAGGTCGGTGCTGAGGAGGCACTGCGCCTGGGTATCGCGATGGAGGTGGTGCCCGCGGCCGACTTGATGGCCCGCGCCGATGCGCTCGCGCGCAGCTTTATCGGTGCCTCACCGTTGGCCACCAGCCTGATCAAGCGTGAGCTCGGCATGGCGTTGGCCACCGACCTGTCCACCACGCTTTCAGCCGAAGCCGACCACCAGGCGCTGTGCTTCCAGAGCGTGTACCACGTGCAGGCGGTGCAGGCCTTCATCGACAAGCAGCCGGCGGCTTTTCAGTTTCCGGCCGCGTCCCAGACATCCTCTCCCAACTCCAAGGTTTGAAAATGGCACAAGGCAACATGCTCGAAGGCAAGGTCGTTCTGGTCACCGGTGCCGGTGGCGGCATCGGCCGTGACATCGCGCTGCAATGTGCGGCGCAGGGCGCCCGGGTGGTGGTCAACGACCTGGGGGCGTCGGTGTCGGGCGAGGGCGGTGACGCCGGCCCGGCGCAGCGGGTGGTCGAGGAGATCCGCGCCGCCGGCTTTGAGGCCACCGCCAACACCGACAGCGTGTCCGAGGTGGCCGGCGCCAACCACATCGTGCAGACGGCGATGGATGTGTTCGGCCGAATCGACGCGGTGGTCAACAACGCCGGCATCCTGCGGGATCGCTTTTTCCACAAGATGAGCGCAGACGAGTTCGACACGGTGATCAAGGTGCACTTGTACGGTGGCTTTTATGTCAGCCGGGCGGCGGCCACCCACTTCAAGGAGCAGGGCAGCGGCGCCTATGTGCACATGACCAGCACCTCGGGGCTGATCGGCAACTTCGGCCAGGCCAACTATGCGGCGGCCAAACTGGGCATCGCCGCGCTGAGCAAGAGCATCGCGCTCGATATGCAGAAGTTCAACGTGCGCAGCAACTGCATCGCCCCGTTTGCCTGGAGCCGCATGATCGGCAGCATCCCCACCGACACGCCCGAGCAGCAGGCCCGGGTGGCCAAGATCCAGCAAATGACCCCGGCCAAGATCGCGCCGGTGGCGGTTTACCTGGCCAGCGACGCCGCCCGGGCGGTCAACGGCCAGATCTTTGCGGTGCGCAACAACGAGATATTTTTGATGAGCCAGCCGCGGCCCGAGCGCAGCGTGCACCGCAGCGAGGGCTGGACGCCCGAGACCGTGGCGTCACACGCCATGCCGGCGCTGCAGGCCAACTTCTACAGCCTGGACCGCTCGGGCGACGTGTTCACCTGGGACCCGGTCTGAGCGCCAGCGGGTAAGCCGGTGCCGGTCACCCGCTGTCCGCCCGCTCGGCATGCCGGATGTCTGGCTTGCATCTTTTTTGTTTAGCAGTAAAATATTTATATGTAATCTAATTTAGATCCTTGAGGTCGCTGCAGCATCGGCGATCAGGAGCGCACATGAACATCGTCTGCATCGGCGGCGGCCCGGCCGGCCTGTATTTCAGCCTGCTGATGAAGCTGCAAGACCCGGCGCACGACATCACCGTGGTCGAGCGCAACCAGCCCTACGACACCTTCGGCTGGGGCGTGGTGTTCTCGGACGCCACGATGGACAACATGCGGCGCTGCGACCCGGTCACCGCCGCGCAGGTCGAGCTGGCGTTCAACCACTGGGACGACATCGAACTGCACTTCAAGGGCGAAGTGATCCGCTCGGGCGGCCACGGTTTTGTGGGGATAGGCCGCAAAAAGCTGCTCAATATCCTGCAGGCGCGTTGCGAGCAGCTCGGGGTCAAGCTGGTGTTCGAGTGCGACGCCGAGTCGGACGCCGACTTTCCGGATGCTGATCTGATCATCGCCAGCGACGGCATCAACTCCAAGGTCCGCAGCCGCCATGCCGAGGTCTTCAAGCCCGACATCGTGACCCGGCCCAACCGCTTCATCTGGCTGGGCACGCACAAGCACTACGACGCCTTCACCTTCTTGTTCGAGAAGACCGAGCACGGCTGGTTCCAGGCCCATGTTTACCAATTTGATGCCGACACCGCCACCTTCATCGTCGAGTGCCCGGAGTCGGTCTGGCTGGCGCACGGGCTGGACAATGCCGACACTGCGCAGTCGATTGCCTTCTGCGAGCAGTTGTTTGCCGACAACCTGCAGGGCGAGAAGCTGCTCAGCAACGCGCGCCACCTGCGCGGCTCGGCCTGGCTCAACTTCCAGCGCATCACCTGCGCGCAGTGGTCGTTGTTCAACGGCCGAAGCCATGTGGTGCTGATGGGCGACGCGGTGCACACGGCGCACTTTGCGATCGGCTCGGGCACCAAGCTGGCGATCGAGGACGCAATCGAGCTGGCGCGATTGTTGGGCGAGCGACAGGGCGCCGGTGCCGGTGCCGGGGTCGAGGCCGGTGCATCAGCCCAGCCCATCCCGGACCTGCTGGCGCGCTACCAGGCCCTGCGCAATGTGGACGTGCTGCGCCTGCAAAACGCCGCCTGGAACGCGATGGAGTGGTTCGAGGTTTGCGGCCAGCGCTATTGCGACCAGTTGGAGGCGCCGCAGTTCATGGTGTCCATGCTCACCCGCAGCCAGCGCATCAGCCACGAGAACCTGCGCCTGCGAGACGCCGCCTGGCTGGGCGGTTACGAGCGCTGGTTTGCACGCCGCGCCGGCGTGGCCGTGGCCGACGACCAGCCCGCACCACCGCCGATGTTCACGCCCTACGCAGTGCGCGGGTTGACGCTGAAGAACCGCGTCGTGGTCTCGCCGATGGCGCAGTACTCGGCGGCCGACGGTGTGGCTGGCGACTACCACCTGGTGCACCTGGGCGCCCGTGCGCTGGGCGGCGCGGCGTTGGTGATGGCCGAGATGACCTGCACGTCGGCCGATGCCCGCATCACGCCCGGCTGCCCCGGCATCTGGACCGATGCCCAGCGCGATGCCTGGCGCCGTATCGTGGACCACATCCACCAGCGCAGCGACGCTGCCATCGGCCTGCAGATCGGCCACGCCGGTCCGAAGGGGTCCACCAATGCACCGTGGCAGGGTGCCGGGGCTGATGAGCCGCTGGCCGCCGGCAACTGGCCCTTGATTGCCGCGTCCGCCCAGCCTTACCGGGTGGACGGCGCCGTGCCGCGGGCGATGACCGAGATCGACATGGACGGGGTGACCGCCGACTTTGTCGCTGCCACCCAGCGCGCCGCCGAGGCCGGCTTCGACTGGCTGGAGCTGCACTGCGCCCACGGCTACCTGTTGTCGTCGTTCATTTCGCCGCTCACCAACCAGCGCAGCGACAACTTCGGCGGCAGCCTGGCCAATCGCCTGCGCTTTCCGCTGGCGGTGTTTGCCGCCGTGCGTGCCGCCTGGCCGGCCGAGCGGCCAATGTCGGTGCGCATCTCGGCGCACGACTGGGTGGATGGCGGCATCACGCCCGCCGATGCGGTGCTGATCGCCCGCGCCTTCAAGGCCGCCGGCGCCGACATGATCGACTGCTCGTCCGGCCAGGTCAGCCCGGCACAGCGACCGACCTACGGCCGCATGTACCAGACCCCGTTTGCCGACCGCATCCGGCAAGAGGCCGGCATCGCCACCATCGCGGTGGGCGCGATCAGCGAGGCCGACCATGTCAACAGCATCATCGCTGCCGGCCGGGCCGACCTGTGTGCCGTCGGCCGGCCGCACCTGGCCAACCCGGCATGGACCCTGGCCGAGGCGGCGCGCATCGGCTACACCGCGATGCCCTGGCCCGCGCCGTACCAGCCAGCCCAACGTCAGCTCGAATCACTGGCCCAGCGCGCGCAGCAGCAAGCCGCCCAGGGCGTGGCATGAAAGCCGATACCAGCCACCGCCTCTTGGCCCAGGCCGATGAGTTGGGCTTCGAGTCGCGCACCGAGCCGGGCGACCATGCGGCGCTCAAGCTCTGGCTGCGCATGCTGGCCTGCACCACGCAAGTCGAGGACCAGATCGGCCGCCGCTTGCGCCAGCGCTTTGGCATCTCGCTGCCGCGGTTCGACTACCTGGCCCAGTTGTACCGCCGGCCCGAGGGCCTGAAGATGGGCGACTTGTCGCGCTGCCTGATGGTGACCGGCGGCAACGTCACCGGCCTGACCGATGAGCTGACCCGAGAGGGCCTGGTGCAGCGTGAGCCCAGCCCGGGTGACCGCCGTGCCTGGATCGTGCGCCTGACCGATGCCGGGCGCAGCAGTTTCGAGTTGATGGCCAGCGAGCACGAGCAATGGATCCTGGACTTGTTTGCCGGGCTCGATGCCGGCGCCGTGCAACACGTCTACCGCCAGCTCGGCAGCCTGCGGGTCCATTTGATGAACCTGCCGGACCTGGTGCCGGACGCTCACGCCACATCCGGCAAAAAGGACAAGCCATGACTGACCAAGACCCTGAGCGCATCGATCCGGCCCTGCTGGCCGGCAACCGCAAGCCGCTGGCGGGCTACCGTGCGCAGCACTTTGACTGGCAACTTAAGCCCGGTGTGGCCACCATCACGTTGAACCGGCCCGAGCGCAAAAACCCGCTGACCTTCGATGCCTACGCCGAGTTGCGTGACCTGTTTTACCAGCTGAAGTTTGCCGACGACGTGCACGCGGTGGTGATCACCGGGGCTGGCGGCAACTTTTGCTCGGGTGGCGACGTGCACGAGATCATTGGCCCGTTGCTGCGCCTCAAGGCGCCCGAGTTGCTGATGTTCACCCGCATGACCGGCGACCTGGTCAAGGCCATGCGCGGCTGCCCGCAGCCCATCATCGCGGCCATCGACGGTATCTGCGCCGGTGCCGGCGCGATCATCGCGATGTCGTCCGACCTGCGCCTGGGCACGGCCCGCAGCAAGACTGCGTTTTTGTTCAACCGGGTTGGCCTGGCCGGCTGCGACATGGGCGCCTGCGCCATGTTGCCGCGCATCATCGGCCAGGGCCGGGCCAGTGAGCTGCTCTACACCGGCCGCTCGCTGGGCGGGGAGGAGGGCGAGCGCTGGGGATTCTTCAACCGGTTGTGCGCGCCCGAAGCGCTGGCGACCGAGGCCGCCACCCTTGCCGCGGAGCTGGCCGCCGGCCCCAGCTTTGCCAACGGCATCACCAAGACCATGCTGCAGCACGAGTGGGCGATGACGATAGAGCAGGCGATCGAGGCCGAGGCCCAGGCCCAGGCGCTGTGCATGCTGACGCAGGATTTTGGCCGTGCCTACGACGCCTTCGTGGCGCGCCAGAAGCCAGTGTTCCAGGGCGATTGATCAAGGTCCGTCAGCCCGCCAAGCCTTCCACCGGATCTGCCAGATCAGCCCACGGCCGGCACGGCCACCTCAGGAGCCCCCCATGCAAGTCCTGCTTCCCCCCGGTTGGCCGCGTCCCAAGGGTTATGCCAACGGCGTCGCCGCCCAGGGCCGCCAGGTGTTCATCGCCGGCATGATCGGCTGGGACGCCCAAGGCCTGTTCCACAGCGACGACTTTGGCGAGCAGGCGCGCCAGGCGCTGCAGCACATCGTCACCGTGCTGGCCGAGGCGGGTGGCAAGCCCGAGCACATCGTGCGCTTCACCTGGTACGTGCTGGACAAGCGCGAATACCTGGCCGCCGGCAAGGCGGTGGGCCAGGCGTTTCGCGAGCTGATCGGCTGCTACAACGCCGCAATGACGGCGGTAGAGGTGCGGGCGCTGATCGAAGACCGCGCCCGGGTCGAGATCGAGGCCACCGCGGTGATCCCCGACTGACCGGCCACCCGAGGCAGCGTGATGGCCCATCCCGACAAGCCCGCCCCTACCCCGTACAGCGCCCATGTCGATACCTTTGCACGCGACCGTATGCCGGCTGCGGCCGACCTGCCCACCTTCATCTACGGGCTGCCAGGGCTGCAGTTTCCGGATCGGCTGAACTGCGGGGTTGAACTGCTGGACCGCCAAGTGGACCGGGGCTGGGGCGATCGCCGCTGCCTGATCGCGGCCGACGGCACGGTCTGGACCTATGCCGAGCTGCAACAGCGGGCCCACCGCATCGCCCATGTGCTGGTGCGGGAGATGGGCCTGCAACCCGGCCAGCGGGTGCTGCTGCGCTCAGCCAACCAGCCGATGCTGGCAGCCTGCTGGTTTGCGGTGATGCTGGCCGGCGGCATCGCGGTGGGCACGATGCCGATGCTGCGGGCGCAGGAGCTGGGCCAGATCATCGACAAGGCGCAGATCAGCCACGCGCTGTGCGATGCCCGGCTGGCGGGCGAGCTGGTTGCGGCCCAGGCCGCCTCGCCGGGGTTGCGCCAGGTGCGGTATTTTGGCTATTCCAGCCCGGGTACCGCAGCCGATACGGGCCTTGAGCAGCTGGCAGCGCGCCAGCCGGCCCGGTTCGAGCCGGTGGCTACCGCCGCGGACGATGTTTGCCTGCTGGCCTTCACCTCGGGCACCACCGGCCAGCCCAAGGCGACGATGCACCTGCACCGGGACGTCATGGCGGCCTGCGCCTGCTTTCCGCCGCACATCTTGCGGGCCAACGCCGACGATGTGTTCATCGGCAGCCCGCCGCTGGCCTTCACCTTCGGCCTGGGTGGTCTGCTGTTGTTTCCGATGAGCGTGGGCGCGGCCGCGGTGTTGCTGGACAAGGCCTCGCCGCCGGACCTGCTGGCAGCCATCCCACGCTTTGGTGCCACCGTGCTGTTCACCGCGCCCACCTCGTACCGGGCGATGGTCGAAGGTGCCCGCATGGCGGGGTTGGGTACAGCGCAGGGCGGCACCCTGCGCAAATGTGTGTCGGCGGGTGAGGCACTGCCCGCCGCCACCCGCGCCCTCTGGCGTGAGGCCACCGGCATCGAACTGATCGACGGCATTGGCGCCACCGAGCTGCTGCACATCTTCATCTCGGCCGACGAGACCGATGCCCGGCCCGGCGTCACCGGCCGGGTGGTGCCGGGCTACCGGGCGATGGTGGTGGACGAACAAATGCAAGCCGTGCCGGTGGGCGAAGTGGGGCGACTGGCCGTGCAGGGCCCGACCGGCTGCCGCTACCTGGACGACGCCCGCCAGCAGCAGTACGTGCAAGGTGGCTGGAACCTGACCGGCGACGCCTACAGCATGGACGCGGACGGCTACTTCACCTTCCAGTCACGCACCGACGACATGATCGTCTCGGCCGGCTACAACATCGCCGGCCCCGAGGTCGAGGACGCGCTGCTGCGTCACCCGGCAGTGGCCGAATGTGCGGTGATCGGCGTGCCTGATGCCCAGCGCGGCCAGATCGTCAAGGCCTTTGTCGTGCTCAAGCCCGGTGCCGCGGCCGATGCCGACCTGGCCAAAACCCTGCAGGACTTTGTCAAGGCCGGCATCGCGCCCTACAAGTACCCGCGGGCTATCGAGTTTCTCGACGCCTTGCCGCGCACGCCCACCGGCAAACTGCAGCGCTTCAGGCTGCGTGGGCCGCCAGCTGCTTGATCCGCAGGGTCGGGTTGAACCCCTGAGGCGCCCGGTCCAAAGCGCCCAAGCTCACTTGGGCCGCTGAAACCCGCCCTCGATCCAGGCGGTGGCGCTGGCCCGGTTCAGCTTGAAGCCGGGTGACACCGGCACCTGGCCCAGCAACTCGCCCGCGCCGTCGTGCGCGCTCAGGGTGGCGCTGGGCGCGTCGTCGTCGGGCACGATGTCCAGCGACACCAACACCCGCTCCCCGCCGGCGTCCACCGTGATCTGCGGGTGCAGCGTGGCGTGCAGGTGCTGCTCGTGGCGGCGGATCACCTCGGACGCGGTCTTGACCAGCGTGTTGAAGGCGTCGGTGGACAGCGGCTTGGGATTTTTCTTGTCGCGTCCCATCGTCCAGGGGCCGACCAGCGCGGGTTCGGACTGACCGTCCCGGTACATCGCCACCGCCCATCCCTCGTCGTCGTTGTTCTTGATGACCTGGGCGGTCCAGCCGTTGTCGCGCCACAGGCGCGGCTGGTGCAGGGCGGCATCGGCCGCATCGTCATCGGGGGTTGTGGGGTCGATGGGGTTTTTCGGGGCGGTATCCGTCATGTCGCTAGTCTAGGGGGCGTCGGCCTGCCGGCCCGCTTCAGCCTGTTTGCGGCCGCGACGTTGGTGCACGTCAAAAACGGACCGTGTCGCAGACGCTCATCACTCGCGCAAGGCCGCATGCGCGGCCGCCAGCCGGGCCACGGGCACCCGGAACGGTGAGCAGCTGACATAGTCCAGACCGATCCGGTGGCAGAAGTCGATGCTGTCCGGGTCGCCGCCATGCTCGCCGCAGATACCGACCTGCAAGCCGGCCCGGTGGCCGCGGCCCAGCTTGACGGCGAGTTGCATCAGGTAACCCACACCGCTCTGGTCCAGCGTGGCAAACGGATTGCGCTGCAGCACCCCTTTGGCCAGGTATTCGGACAGGAAGCCGGTCTCGGCGTCGTCCCGCGAGATGCCGAAGGTGGTCTGCGTCAGGTCGTTGGTGCCGAACGAGAAAAACTCGGCGTACTCGGCGATGCGGTCGGCCACGATGGCCGCGCGCGGCACCTCGATCATGGTGCCGAACTGGTAAGCCATGCGCATGCGCTGTTCTTTCAGCACCTTGCGGGCCTCGTCCTCCAGCACTTCGCGCTCGATCTTCAGCTCGGCCGAGCTCGCGGCCAGCGGGATCATGATCTTGGGCTTGACCTTGATGCCCGCCCTGGCGCAGGCGCACGCCGCCTCGAAGATCGCGCGCACCTGCATGCGCACCAGTGCCGGCATGTGGATGCCCAAGCGCACGCCGCGCAGGCCCAGCATCGGGTTCTGCTCACGCATCGCCTCCACCGCGTCCAGCAGCTCGCGCTGGCCGGCCAGCTCGGCCTGAAGTTGGTCGGCCAGCTGGCCGCCCGCATCGTCGTGCAGGCGCAAGCGGGTCTCCAACTCGGTCACCGCCTTCTGCAGGTCGTCATGGTTGGGCAAAAACTCGTGCAACGGCGGGTCGATCAGGCGGATCGTCACCGGCAGGCCGTCCATTGCCTTGAACAGCCCGGCAAAGTCCTCGCGCTGCACCGGCAGCAACTGGGCCAGCGCCTCGTCGCGCACCGCATCGGACTTGGCCAGGATCATGCGCTGCACCACCGGCAGTCGATCAGTCTGGAAGAACATGTGCTCGGTTCGGCACAGGCCGATGCCCTCGGCACCATAGCTGCGGGCGCGCTCGGCATCCGCCGGATAGTCGGCGTTGGCCCAGACACCCAGCCGGCGGATCGCATCGGCCCAGGACAGC
>JBBRZR010000015.1:0-27135 GCA_038236495.1 Burkholderiales bacterium | reverse complement strand
GATCTGCACCGGCACGGTGTGCTGGCCAGGTACGGTGTCGAGATGATTGGCGCCAACGAGCAGGCGATCGAAAAGGCCGAAGACCGGCTGAAGTTCAAGGACGCGATGACCTCGATCGGCCTGGGCTCGGCGCGCAGCGGCATTGCACACTCGCTGGACGAGGCCTGGGCGGTGCACAAACGCATCAATGCAGAAATCGGTGCGGAGGTCGGCAGCAGTGCCAGCGCCAGCAGCAGCGCCACCGGCGGCTTTCCGATGGTGATCCGCCCCAGCTTCACGCTGGGCGGTAGCGGCGGCGGCATTGCCTACAACCGCGAAGAGTTCGAAGAGATCTGCAAGCGCGGCCTGGACCTGTCGCCGACCAAAGAGCTGCTGATCGAAGAGAGCCTGATCGGCTGGAAAGAGTACGAGATGGAGGTGGTGCGCGATAAGGCGGACAACTGCATCATCGTCTGCGCGATCGAAAACCTCGACCCGATGGGCATCCACACCGGCGACTCGATCACCGTGGCACCGGCGCAAACGCTGACCGACAAGGAGTACCAGTTGCTGCGCAACGCCAGCATCGCGATCCTGCGCGAGATCGGGGTGGATACCGGCGGCTCCAACGTGCAGTTCTCGATCAATCCGGTTGATGGCCGCATGGTGGTGATCGAGATGAACCCGCGGGTCTCACGCTCATCCGCGCTGGCGTCCAAGGCGACCGGGTTCCCGATCGCCAAGATCGCCGCCAAGCTGGCGGTGGGCTTTACGCTCGACGAGTTGCGCAACGACATCACCGGCGGCGCCACCCCGGCCTCATTTGAGCCGTCAATCGACTACGTCGTCACCAAGATCCCGCGTTTTGCTTTCGAGAAGTTCCCGGCGGCCGATTCGCGCCTGACGACGCAGATGAAATCGGTGGGCGAGGTGATGGCGATGGGCCGCACCTTCCAGGAGAGCTTCCAGAAAGCGCTGCGCGGCCTGGAGACCGGCATCGACGGCCTGAGCGAGCGCACCGGCTGCCAGCCGTCCGACCGCGACGAGATCGTCGAGGCCATCGGCAACGCCGGGCCAGAGCGCATCCTGTTTGTGGCGGATGCCTTCCGCATCGGGCTGTCACTCGATGAAATCTTTGAAGAAACCGCCATCGACCCCTGGTTCCTGGCCCAGATCGAGGACTTGATCAAGACCGAAGCCCAGCTCAAGGCCCGCACCCTGGCCAGCCTGTCGGCTGCCGAGTTGCGCTTTGCCAAGCAAAAGGGCTTCTCGGACCGTCGTCTGGCCAAGCTGATGGCCACCAACCAGCACGAGGTGCGGCGGGCCCGCCATGCGCTGGGTGTGCGCCCGGTCTACAAGCGGGTGGACACCTGCGCGGCCGAGTTTGCGACTGAGACCGCCTACCTCTACAGCTGCTACGAAACCGTGGACGGTGAGTGCGAGGCCGAGCCGACAAACCGCAAGAAGATCATGGTGCTGGGCGGCGGGCCGAACCGCATCGGCCAGGGCATCGAGTTCGACTACTGCTGCGTGCATGCGGCACTGGCGCTGCGCGAAGACGGCTACGAGACCATCATGGTCAACTGCAACCCCGAGACCGTATCGACCGACTACGACACCAGCGACCGGCTGTACTTTGAGCCGGTGACGCTGGAGGACGTGCTGGAGATCGTGGACAAGGAGCGTCCTGTCGGCGTGATCGTGCAGTACGGCGGCCAGACCCCACTCAAATTGGCGCTCGACCTGGAGGCCAACGGTGTGCCGATCATCGGCACCTCACCCGACTCGATCGACATCGCCGAGGACCGCGAGCGTTTCCAGCAGTTGCTGCACACACTCGGGCTGAAGCAGCCGCCCAACCGCACCGCCCGCACCGAAGAGTCGGCCCTGGTGTTGGCGCAGGAGATCGGCTACCCGCTGGTGGTGCGCCCGAGCTACGTGCTGGGCGGCCGGGCGATGGAGATCGTGCACGGCGACAAGGACCTGCAGCGCTACATGCGCGAGGCGGTACGGGTCAGCGACAAATCGCCGGTGCTGCTCGACCGCTTTCTCGACGACGCGATCGAGGTCGATGTCGATTGCATCAGCGACGGCCAGGACGTGATGATCGGCGCCATCATGGAGCACATCGAGCAAGCGGGTGTGCACTCGGGCGACTCGGCCTGCTCGTTGCCGCCCTACACCTTGCCCGGCAAGCTGCAAGACGAATTGCGCCGCCAGACCACGGTGATGGCGCTGGCGCTGAAGGTGGTCGGCCTGATGAACGTGCAGTTCGCGATCCAGGGCGACATCAGCGGCGACGGTGAGGGCGCGGTGGTCTACGTGCTCGAAGTCAACCCAAGGGCCTCGCGCACCGTGCCTTTTGTGTCCAAGGCCACCGGCCAGCAACTGGCCAAGATTGCTGCCCGCTGCATGGCCGGCCAGAAGTTGGCGGACCAGACCAGCCGCAACGGCGAGCCGCCGTGCGAGGTGATCCCGCCTTACTTCAGCGTCAAAGAGGCGGTGTTCCCGTTCAACAAGTTCCCGGGTGTCGATTCGATCCTGGGGCCGGAGATGCGCTCCACCGGTGAGGTGATGGGCGTGGGCCGGACGTTTGGCGAGGCCATGCTCAAGAGCCAGCTCGGCGCCGGCTCGCGCCTGCCCACCCAGGGCACGGTGGTGATCACCGTCAAGAACGGCGACAAGGCGCGTGCGGTGGGCGTGGCGCGTGATCTGGTCGCGCTGGGCTTTGCGGTGGTGGCCACCAAGGGCACGGCGGCGGCCATTGCCGCTGCGGGTGTGCCGGTCAAGGTGGTCAACAAGGTGATGGACGGCAGGCCGCACATTGCCGACATGGTCAAGGGCGGCGAGATTGCGCTGGTCTTCACCACCGTGGACGAAACCCGCACCGCGATAGCCGATTCGCGCTACATCCGCACCGCAGCGCTGGCGAATCGGGTGACTTACTACACCACGATGGCCGGCTGCGAGGCGGCGACAGAGGCACTCAAGCACCAGGCCGGCATGCGGGTCTACAGCCTGCAGGAGTTGCACGCCGAGTTGCACTAAACTCGCATCCTCGACTCGTTCTCGATGGCCGTTCCGCCGCCTCTGCACCCGGTTTTGGGTGCCCAGCGCGGCGGATTTGTTTTTTATGACCCCTTTGCCCCCAGGAGGCCCCGATGGCCACCATCCCCGTCACCAAGCGCGGTTCTGAAATGCTCAAGGAAGAGCTGCACCGGCTCAAGACCGTGGAACGCCACGCCGTGATCCGGGCGATCTCCGAGGCGCGGGCCCAGGGTGACTTGTCCGAAAACGCCGAGTACGAGGCCGCCAAGGACAAGCAGGGCTTCATCGAAGGCCGCATCCTGGAGATCGACAGCAAGCTGGCGGCTGCGCAAGTGATCGACCCGACGACGCTGGATGCCGGTGGGCGGGTGGTGTTTGGCGCCACTGTCGATCTGGAAGAAGAAAGCACCGGCCAGGAAGTGACCTACCAGATCGTCGGCGACGATGAGGCCGATCTCAAGAAGGGCTTGATCTCGATCAGCTCGCCGATTGCCCGGTCGATGATCGGCAAAGAAGCCGGTGACGTGGCCGAGGTGCAGGCGCCGGGCGGCGTCAAACGTTACGACATCGTGGACGTGCGCTACGTCTGAGCCTGGCCTGTCGGTGGTCGAGCGCTTGCGTCGCTTGTTGCCCGCGCTGTGGGCCGGCATGTTGCTGTGTGTGGCCTTGATCGCCACGCCGGCGCCGTTTGCGACGCTGGATGGCCCAACCGCCGGCCGGGTGGTCAGCCGAATCTTTGTGCAGGAGGCGTGGCTGAGCCTGGTGCTGGCGGTCCTGCTGCTGTCGGCTGAACGTGCGCGGGCAAGGCAGTCAGCCGAGGATCACCGGGGCTCGGTCTTGAACACCGAAATGCTGTTGATCCTGGGTGTGGTGTTCTGTACCGTCGCCGGCTACTTCGCCATTCAGCCCCTGCTGCCGGCGGCCCGGGCCGGGCAGGGCGCCTTGAGCTTTGGCCAGTTGCACGCGGTCAGCTTGGCGTTTTTTGGCCTCAAGACGCTGCTGGTGCTGGGCTTGGCTTGGCGAGGTGCTGCGTGAGAAGCGCGCAGAGCTTGAGAGTTTTCGTAGCGAGCAGGCGTCGGGCTAGGCGGCTGTAGCGCAGGAACCGGAACGTACTTCCTGTACGTGAGGATTCCGAGCATCCGGCCAACGACGCATGGCGTCTGCGCAGTAGAAAACGAAGTTTCGGCGAAGCCAAAACGAAGTTTCGGCGAAGCCAAAACGCTCAAGCTCTCAGTCCTGAACCTTTTTCTTGACGCTTGTCACGCGGGTACGCACCCGCTTGATCTCACCACCAGCGGTCACTCGCTGATTGCCAAACACGGTGATCTTCTTGATCTGGGCGCGGTGGTTGCCGCTCTTGGAGAACTTGAGGATCTTGACCACCCGCGGCGCCGACATGCCGCCCTCCTTGGCAACCTTGTCCTTCTCGGGCATCGGCCGCCACAGCACCAGCAGCTTGCCGATGTGCTGCACTGGCGCGGCGCCCAGCTTGTCGGCCAGCGCGGCCAGGGCGGCCTCGCGGTCGGGCCGTGAGTCGGAGAACATCCGCACCTTGATCAGGCCGTGGGCGTTGAGGCCGAGATCGGCCTCTTTGAAGATGGCATCCGTCAGGCCCTCGCCGCCGATAATGACGACAGGGTCCAGATGATGGGCTTCGCCACGCTTTTCTTTGCGTTCGGCGGGCGTTAAG
The DNA here is from genome assembly GCA_038236495.1 of Burkholderiales bacterium. Taxonomy (GTDB): domain Bacteria; phylum Pseudomonadota; class Gammaproteobacteria; order Burkholderiales; family Burkholderiaceae_C; genus Pseudaquabacterium. Next base: position 22,418 of record JBBRZR010000015.1, on the reverse strand, counting down.
TGAAGTGCTGACATCCCCCTATTATCGCCCGCTCATGAAAATCGATTCCAAAAGCAAGAAGATCAACAAGGCTTGGCTCAACGACCATGCCAATGACACCTACGTCAAGCTGGCCAAGAAAGAAGGCTACCGGGCGCGCGCGGCCTACAAACTGAAAGAGATCGACGAGACGCTGGGCCTGTTCAGGCCCGGGCAAATCGTGGTCGATCTGGGCTCGGCGCCGGGCGCCTGGAGCCAGTACCTGCGGCGCCGGTTTGCGCCCAAGGCGGCCGGCACGGGTGGCGCGGCGGTGGGCGAGTTGCTGGGCACCATCATCGCGCTCGACATCCTGCCGATGGAGCCAATCGAGGGGGTGCAGTTTATCCAGGGCGATTTTCGTGAGGACGCCGTGCTGACCCAACTGCACGATCTGGTCGGCGGACGGCTGCTGGACGTGGTGGTGTCCGACCTCGCACCCAACCTGACCGGTATCGAGGTCTCGGACGCCGCCCGCATCGAGCACCTGATCGAGCTGGCCCTGGACTTTGCCCAAAGCCACCTCAAACCCAATGGGGTGCTGGTGGCCAAGGTGTTTCACGGCGGGGGTTACAGCCAGCTGGTGGCGCAGTTCAAGCAGCACTTTCGGGTGGTCAAGCCGATCAAGCCCAAGGCATCGCGCGACAAATCGGCTGAAACTTATCTGGTGGGTATCGGTCTGAAGGCTTCTTGAGTGTATTTGTGGCCACGGCACAGCCGGTCTGCGGTGGGTCGAAATTGACCCGGATTGCCCTGTTTCAGTGCTGTCCCGCAGCCCGGCCTCAGGGGCTTGACTCGTTTAGAATTGGCCCCATCTGGCGTTGGATTGGGTGGTTGATGGGCGCGAACCTGCAACAGTGCAGCCGGCGCCGCCATCTCAATCGGTATTGGCTAAAGGAGCCGCGGTGAACAATCAATGGTTCTCGAAGGTCGCTGTCTGGCTGGTGATCGCACTCGTGCTTTTCACCGTGTTCAAGCAGTTTGATCGCGGGGTGTCGTCGGGCTCGATGATCGGGTACTCCGATTTTCTGGAAGAAGTGCGCGCCAAGCGCATCAAGGTGGTCACCCTGCAAGAGGGCAATGGCGGTACCGAGATCCTGGCCGTCACCAACGACGACAAGCGCATCCGGTCCACCGCCACCTACCTGGACCGCGGTCTGGTGGGCGACCTGATCAACAGCGGCGTCAAGTTCGACGTCAAGCCGCGTGAAGAGCCCTCGTTGCTGGTCAGCCTGCTGGTCAGTTGGGGCCCGATGCTGTTGCTGATCGGCGTCTGGGTGTACTTCATGCGCCAGATGCAGGGCGGCGGCAAGGGCGGTGCGTTCAGCTTTGGCAAGAGCAAGGCCCGCATGCTCGACGAGGCCAACAACTCCACCACCTTTGCCGATGTCGCCGGTTGCGACGAAGCCAAGGAGGAAGTCAAGGAGTTGGTCGACTTCTTGAAAGACCCGCAGAAGTTCCAGAAGCTGGGCGGGCGCATCCCGCGCGGCGTGTTGCTGGTCGGCCCTCCGGGCACCGGCAAGACCCTGCTGGCCAAGGGCATCGCGGGTGAGGCCAAGGTGCCCTTCTTCAGCATCTCCGGCTCTGACTTTGTCGAGATGTTTGTCGGCGTTGGTGCAGCGCGGGTGCGCGACATGTTCGAACAGGCCAAGAAAAGTGCGCCTTGCATCATCTTCATCGACGAAATCGATGCGGTCGGTCGGCACCGCGGTGCCGGCCTGGGCGGCGGCAACGACGAGCGCGAGCAAACCCTCAACCAGATGTTGGTCGAGATGGACGGTTTCGAGACCAACGTCGGGGTGATCGTGATAGCGGCCACCAACCGGCCCGACATCCTCGACCCGGCGTTGCTGCGGCCGGGCCGCTTCGACCGCCAGGTGTATGTCACGCTGCCCGATGTGCGCGGCCGTGAGCAGATCTTGAACGTGCACATGCGCAAGGTGCCGATCGGCCAGGACATCCGGGCCGACATCCTGGCGCGCGGTACGCCGGGGTTCTCGGGCGCTGACTTGGCCAACCTGGTCAATGAGGCGGCCTTGTTCGCGGCCCGGCGCAGTGCGCGGGTGGTCGAGATGGTCGACTTCGAGAAGGCCAAGGACAAGATCATGATGGGCCCCGAGCGCAAGAGCATGGTGATGCCCGAGGAAGAGCGCCGCAATACCGCCTACCACGAGGCCGGCCATGCCCTGGTGGCGCGCCTGATGCCCAAGACCGACCCGGTGCACAAGGTGACCGTCATACCGCGTGGCCGTGCCCTGGGCGTGACCATGCAGCTACCCGAGACAGACCGCTACAGCCTGGACAAGGAGCGCATGCTCTCGACCATCTCGGTGCTGTTTGGTGGCCGCATCGCTGAAGAAGTGTTCATGCACCAGATGACCACCGGCGCGTCCAATGACTTCGAGCGCGCCACCGCGATTGCCCGCGACATGGTTACCCGTTACGGCATGACCGACGAGTTGGGCCCGATGGTCTACGCCGAAAACGAGGGCGAGGTCTTCCTCGGCCGCTCGGTGACCAAGACCACCAGCATGTCCGAAGAGACGATGCGCAAGGTCGATCTGGTGATCCGTCGCATCATCGATGAGCAGTATGCGATTGCCCGCAAGCACATCGAGGACAACCAGGACAAGATGCACATCATGGCCAAGGCGCTGCTCGAGTGGGAGACCATCGACGCCGAGCAGATCGAGGACATCATGACCGGCAAGCCGCCGCGCCCGCCCAAGGACTGGGTGCCCAACGACCGCACCCGCGGATCGGGTCCGTCGTCCGGCACCTCGGGCGGCAGTGGCACGGTCAGCACCGACGGGGCACCGGCCACCGTGGTTTGATCCTGGCGCCTGGCGCAAATTGCTTTACCCAGCGGGGCCTTCGGGCCCCGTTTTCACGATGACCCGACGCAGCCCACGCCGCCCATGCTCTGGCAGACCACCCGATTTTTGATCGACCTGAGCCGGCCCAAGGTCATGGGTATCGTCAATGCGACACCCGATTCGTTCTGGGACGGCGGCCAGCATGCGCAGGCCGGCGCCGCGATGGCGCACTGCGAGCGCTTGCTGCGCGAGGGCGCCGACCTGCTGGATATCGGCGGTGAATCGACCCGCCCCGGTGCCAGACAACCGGACTTGTCCGAAGAAGCCGCGCGCGTCCTGCCGGTGCTGCGCCACGCCGTGACCCTGGGTGTGCCCGTGTCGGTGGACACCAGCCGGCCCGAAATCATCGCGCAGGCGCTGGATTTGGGCGTGGACATCGTCAACGACGTGCGCGCCTTGCGTCTGGCGGGTGCCCTGGCCACCGTTGCCGCTCATGCGCGCTGTGGCGTATGCCTGATGCACATGCCGGGTGAGCCGGACGTGATGCAGCGCGCGCCGGCCTATGCCGATGACGACGTGGTGACCGAGGTGCTGGCCTGGCTGGCGCGGCGTCTGGCCCAGGTGCAGTCAGCCGGCGTGTCGCTCGACCGCATCGCGCTGGATCCGGGCATCGGCTTTGGCAAAACGCCCGCTCACAACTGGGCGCTGTTGCAGCGGCAAGCCGAGTTGCTGGCCTTGGGCCGGCCACTGCTGCTGGGGTGGTCGAGAAAGTCCACCCTGGGCCTGCTGACCGGGCGAGACGTGGCCGACCGCCAGGCGGCCAGCGTCGCGGCGGCCCTGGCGTGTGTGCAGCGCGGCGGCCAGGTGCTGCGTGTGCACGATGTGGCAGCCACGGTGGACGCGCTCAAGGTCTGGGCCGCCGCCGGCCTTCTGCCGCACGACAATGGCGGGCTGTACACAGGGACTCCAACACCATGACCCGACAATATTTCGGCACCGACGGCATCCGCGGTACCGTGGGCCAAGCGCCGATCACGCCCGATTTCATGTTGCGCCTGGGCCACGCCGTGGGCCGGGTGCTGCGCCGCAGTGGCAGCCGCCCAACGGTGCTGATCGGCAAGGACACCCGCATCTCGGGCTACATGATCGAGTCCTCGCTGGAGGCCGGCCTGTCCTCGGCCGGGGTCGATACCTTGCTCACCGGCCCGCTGCCCACGCCAGGTGTGGCCTACCTGACCCGGGCGCTGCGGCTGGACCTGGGCGTGGTCATCAGTGCGTCGCACAACGCCTATGCGGACAACGGGATCAAGTTCTTCTCCGCGAAGGGCGAAAAACTGCCCGATGAATGGGAGCAGGCGGTAGAAGCCGCGCTGGCCGAAGCCCCGCAATGGGTCGACTCCGCTACGCTGGGCAAGGCCCGCCGGCTGGATGACGCCCGTGGCCGTTACATCGAGTTCTGCAAGAGCACGGTCGACAAGGACATGTCGCTGCGCGGCCTGAAGGTGGTGGTGGACGCCGCCCACGGCGCGGCGTACCACGTTGCACCGGAGGTGTTCCACGAGCTGGGGGCCGAGGTGATCGCCATCGGCTGCCAGCCCGACGGCATCAACATCAATGCCGGCTTTGGCGCCACCTCGCCGCAGGCGCTGGTGGCGGCCGTGGCCGAGCACGGTGCCGACTACGGCGTCGCATTGGACGGCGACGCCGACCGGCTGCAACTGGTCGATCGCAACGGCCGGCTGTTCAACGGCGACGAGTTGTTGTATGCCATGGTGATGGACAGGCTGGCCCAGGGCCAGGCGATCACTGGCGCAGTGGGCACGCTGATGACCAACATGGCGGTTGAAGTGGCGCTCAAGGCACGTGGTATCGAGTTGGTGCGTGCCAAGGTGGGCGACCGCTATGTGCTGGAGGAGCTTGCCGCTCGCGGCTGGCTGCTGGGCGGCGAGGGGTCGGGTCATTTGCTGGCGCTGGACAAGCACACCACCGGCGACGGCATCGTCAGTGCGCTGCAGGTGCTGCAGGCCACCCAGCGTGCGCAGGCTTCACTGGCCGACATGCTGGCCGGTGTCACCTTGTTTCCGCAAACCCTGCTCAACGTCCGCCTGCCCAGCCTGGGTCATTTGAAGACCTGGCCGCAAAACACCCACCTGAGCGCCGAGACCAAAGCGGTGGAGGCCGAGTTGGACGGTTCAGGCCGGGTGCTGATCCGGGCCTCGGGCACCGAGCCGGTGCTGCGGGTGATGGTCGAGGCGCGCGATGCGGTGCAGGGCCGGCGGCTGGCGGAGCGCCTGGCCGCTGCTGCCCTGGCGGGCTGACCACACCCAGCATCGACGCCGCCGCAGAATGGCCTGACGCCCGGGTGGCCCAGCCATTTGTGTCTGCGCCAGGCGTTGTCTGTGACAGCGCTATGACTTGAAATTGCAATAGGTCAGCCGTTCACGCGCCTGTCATATTGCCTGCCTACAGTGCGGATGTGTGGTGATTGACTGCCCTCCCGACACTGAAAGGCCTTGCCCATGACTTCGATTCTCCTCCGTGCCGCACTGGTGGCTGCTGCTTTTTCGCCCGTGCTGGCTCTGGCCCAGGATGTGACTGGCGCCGGCGCCTCGTTTCCCGCGCCGATCTATGCCAAGTGGGCCGATGCCTACAACAAGGCCAGTGGCGCACGCATCAATTACCAGTCGGTTGGCTCTGGCGCCGGCATGAAGCAGATCAAGTCGAAGACTGTCGACTTCGGTGCCTCCGACGCACCCTTGCAGGATGACGAACTGGCCAAGGACGGCCTGATGCAGTTCCCCACCGTTATCGGCGGCGTGGTGCCGGTGGTCAACATCGTGGGCATCACCCCGGGCCAGATCAAGTTGACCGGCGAACTGCTGGGCGACATCTATCTCGGCAAGATCACCAAGTGGAACGATCCGGCCCTGGTGGCCATGAACGCGGGCGTGCCGCTGCCGGCCGCCGACATCGCTGTGGTGCAACGCGCCGACGGATCGGGCACCAGCTTCAACTTCACCAACTACCTGTCGAAGGTGAATGCCGTGTGGAAGACCAAGGTGGGCGAGGGCACAACCGTGAAATGGCCGGTCGGCACCGGTGGCAAGGGCAACGAGGGCGTCTCGGCCTTTGTGCAGCGCCTGCCCAACTCGATCGGCTATGTGGAATACGCCTATGCCAAGCAGAACAAGATGTCCTACGTGCTGCTGAAGAACAAGGCTGGCGTCTTCGTGCCGCCGGATGACCTGAACTTCAAGGCCGCCGCCGCGGGTGCCGACTGGAACAAGACCTTCTTCCAGGTGCTGACCGACCAGCCTGGCAAGGATGCCTGGCCGATCACCGCCGCCACCTTCATCATGATGCACAAGGTGCAGGACAAGCCCCTGAATGCCAGCAACTCGCTGAAGTTCTTCGAGTGGGCTTACAACAACGGCGACAAGATGGCCGCTGATCTGGAATATGTGCCGATGCCCGACCCGGTCAAGGCGCTGGTGCGCAAGGCCTGGACTGACAATCTGAAGGACGGCGCCGGCAAGGCCATCGCCTTCAAGTGATTTGACTCGGGCGCGGGTCAAGGCGTCCGTTTTTCCGTCCAGCACGCCATCCTGCCGTCCATCCAGCCGTCCATCCAGACCAGCGGAGGCCCTTTGGCCGCAACCCTTCCAGCCAGCCCCTACCCGATGTCGGACCGAGTGACCCCCGGCCAGCGCCCGCCGGAGCGGCGGCGTATTGCGCCCTGGGCCGACAAGCTGTTTTCCGTGCTGGCGCACGGTGCGGCCTGGCTCACGCTGTCGCTGCTGGTGGGCATCCTCATCTCGCTGTTGATCGGCGCCGCGCCGGCCATCAAGCAGTTTGGCCTGGGCTTTTTGTGGTCGACGGACTGGGATCCGGTCAAGGAGCAGTTCGGCGGCCTGGTGATGATCTACGGCACGGTGATGACCTCGGTCATCGCGCTGGTGATCGCGGTGCCGGTGAGCTTCGGCATCGCGATCTTCCTGACCGAGATGTCGCCGGGCTGGCTCAAGCGGCCACTCGGCATTGCGGTCGAGTTGCTGGCGGCGGTGCCGTCGATCGTCTATGGCATGTGGGGTCTGCTGGTGTTCAGCCCCATCCTGGCCACCTATGTGCAGCAGCCGCTGCAATCGGTGTTCAAGGGTGTGCCGGTGCTGGGTACGCTGGTTTCCGGCCCGCCGGTGGGCATCGGTCTGCTGTCGGCCGGCATCATCCTGGCGATCATGGTGATCCCGTTCATCGCCTCGGTGATGCGCGATGTGTTCGAGGTGACGCCGCCGATGCTCAAGGAATCGGCCTACGGCCTGGGCGCCACCACCTGGGAGGTGGTCTCGCGGGTGGTGCTGCCCTACACCAAGGCCGGTGTGGTCGGCGGCATCATGCTGGGGCTGGGCCGGGCGCTGGGCGAGACGATGGCGGTGACGTTCGTGATCGGCAACTTCAACCAGCTCGACTCGCTGTCGCTGTTCCAGGCGGCCAACAGCATCACCTCGGCGCTGGCCAATGAGTTTGCCGAGGCCGGTGAGGGCCTGCACCAGGCCTCGCTGATCTACCTCGGGCTGGTGCTGTTTTTCATTACCTTCGTGGTGTTGGCGCTGTCCAAGTTGCTGCTGTCGCAGCTGCGCAAAGGCGAGGGGACCCGGTCATGAGCACGACATTGCACGCCTTTACCCCGGCGCAACAGGCGGGCCGCCTGGCCAAGCACCGCAGCCGCAAGCGCACCAATGTGATCGCGCTGACGCTGGCGATTGGTGCGATGGCCTTCGGCCTGTTCTGGCTGCTGTGGATCCTGTTCGAGACCTTCCGGCTTGGTCTGGGTGGGCTGAGCCTGACCGTCTTCACCGAGATGACCCCGCCGCCGATGGCCGAAACCGGCGGCCTGGCCAATGCCATCTTCGGCTCGGTGATGATGGCCGGACTGGCCACGCTGCTGGGCACGCCAATCGGTGTGATGGCCGGCATCTACTTGGCCGAATACGGTCAAAAGACCTGGCTGGGCGCAGCCACCCGCTTCATCAACGACATCCTGCTGTCGGCACCGTCGATCGTGATCGGTCTGTTCATCTACTCGGTGGTGGTGGCACAGCTCAAGAGCTTTTCGGGCTTTGCCGGCGTGCTGGCGCTGGCGCTGATCGTGATCCCGGTGGTCATCCGCACCACAGAGAACATGCTCAGCCTGATCCCCAACGCGCTGCGCGAGGCCGCCTACGCGCTGGGCACGCCCAAGTGGATCGTGATCTCGTCGGTCACGCTCAAGGCCGCCCGGGCGGGTGTCATCACCGGCGTGCTGCTGGCGATTGCCCGGATCTCGGGGGAGACCGCGCCGCTGCTGTTCACCGCGTTGTCGAACCAGTTCTGGACCAGCGATTTGAGCAAGCCGATGGCCAGCCTGCCGGTGACGATCTTCAAGTTTGCGATGAGCCCTTACGAGAACTGGCAGAAGCTGGCCTGGGCGGGGGTGTTCCTGATCACGCTGGGGGTGCTGGCGCTCAACATCGCCGCCCGCGTCTTCTTCCGCAACAAGCACTGAACTTTCGAGAACTCCCCCATGGACACCCGCGTCGATAACACGGTCACCGAGAAATCCAAGATCTCGGTGCGTGACCTCAATTTCTACTACGGTGGCTTCCTCGCGCTGAAGAACATCAACCTCGAGTTGCAGGCCAACAAGGTCACCGCCTTCATCGGCCCGTCGGGCTGCGGCAAGAGCACGCTGCTGCGCACCTTCAACCGCATGTTCGAGCTCTATCCTGAGCAGCGCGCTGAAGGTCAGATCCTGCTCGACGGCGAGAACATCCTCAACAAGAAGCTCGACGTCAGCCTGATCCGCGCCAAGATCGGCATGGTGTTCCAGAAGCCCACGCCCTTCCCGATGTCGATCTACGACAACATCGCCTTTGGCGTGAAGCTGTTCGAGAGCCTGCCACGCGCCGAGATGGACGAGCGGGTGGAATGGGCGCTGCGCAAGGCGGCACTCTGGACCGAGGTCAAGGACAAGCTCGACCAGAGCGGCTCGGGGCTGTCGGGTGGCCAGCAGCAGCGCTTGTGCATTGCCCGCGGCATCGCGATCAAGCCCGAGGTGCTGCTGCTCGACGAGCCGTGCTCGGCACTCGACCCGATCTCTACCGGCAAGATCGAGGAGCTGATCCATGAGCTCAAGGCCGACTACACCGTGCTGATCGTCACCCACAACATGCAGCAGGCGGCGCGCGTGTCTGACTTCACCGCCTACATGTACCTGGGCGACCTGATCGAGTTCGGCCCCACCGCCGAGGTGTTCACCAAGCCCAAGCGCAAGGACACCGAGGACTACATCACCGGCCGGTTCGGTTGATCAACGGAAAGCACGCCATGACAGACAAGCATCTCTCGACCCAGTTCGACAACGAACTCTCAGGCATCTCCACCCGCGTGCTCGAAATGGGCGGCCTGGTCGAGGTCCAGGTGGCGCAAGCGGTGTTTGCGCTGTCCATCTTCGATGCCGAGATCGCTGCCCAGGTGCTCAAGGACGAAGAGCGGGTCAACAGGATGGAGATCGAGATCGACCGCGATCTGTCGTCCATCATCGCCCGCCGCCAGCCCACTGCGCGTGACCTGCGGCTGCTGATCGCCGTGTCCAAGACGATTGCCAACCTCGAGCGCATCGGCGACGAGGCGGCGCGCATCGCCCGCACGGTGCAGCGTTTGCTCAACTCGGGCATGTCCAGCCGCCTGCGCCTGCCGGTGGCCGACCTGTCCTACGAGTCGGAGCTGGCCACCAAGCAGTTGCGCAAGGCGCTGGACGCCTTTGCCCGGCTCGATGTCGAGGCGGCGGTGGAGGTGCTGCGCCATGACGACCAGATCGACCAGGAGTTCGACGGCCTGATGCGCAAGCTGATCACCTACATGATGGAAGACCCGCGCACCATCTCGTCGGCCATCGACCTGGTGTTCGTGGCCAAGGCGATCGAGCGTGTGGGCGACCACGCCAAGAACCTGGCCGAGCAGATCATCTACATCGTCAAGGGCACCGATGTGCGCCACAACGCGGTGGACATGGTCGAGCACCTGGTGCGCTGAGTTGCCAACCCCTGACCGGAGCCCTGTTCAATGAGCCAGATTGTGGTGGTGGAGGACGAGCCGGCGATTGCCGAGCTGATCTCGATCAACCTGCGTCACGCCGGGCACCAGGTGGTCATAGCACCCACCGCGGAAGCCGCCCGCCATGAGATCGATGCCAAGCTGCCCGATCTGGTGGTGCTGGACTGGATGTTGCCCGGCCAATCCGGTCTGGCGCTGGCCCGCCAGTGGCGTGCCGACGCCCGCACCCGCGAGCTGCCGATCATCATGCTGACCGCCCGCGGCGAAGAGGCCGACAAGGTGGCCGCGCTGGACGCCGGGGCCGACGACTACCTGACCAAGCCGTTTTCGACCAACGAGCTGATGGCGCGCATCCGCGCCGTGCTGCGGCGCAAGGCGCCCGAGGCGTTGGAGGACGTGGTCGACGTGGCTGGCCTGCGCATCGACCCATCCACCCGCCGTGTCAGCCGCGCATCTGCCCAGGGTGAGGTCGATTTGAAGCTGGGCCCGACCGAGTTCCGCCTGCTGCACTTCTTCATGACCCACCCCGAGCGTGTGCACAGCCGCGCCCAGCTGCTCGACCGGGTCTGGGGTGACCATGTCTTCATTGAAGAGCGCACGGTCGATGTGCATGTCAAGCGGCTGCGCGAGGCGTTGGCGCCGGCGCAGTGTGCCGGCATGATCGAGACCGTGCGCGGTGCGGGCTACCGCCTGACCCAGCACGCCAGCACCGTGCGGGCCTGAGCGGCAAGCGCCTGCCAACCCAGCCCCCGCGCCGATGGTCTGGTTTCTGCCGCGATTGCTGGCCACGCTTTTGGCACTTGCCCTGGGCGGCGGTCTGGGACACGTCGCCGGTGCGGCGCTGGGCTTCCCGGAGCTCGGTGCCGGCGCAGGTGCTGCCGCAGCGCTCGGTCTGGCGGTGGTGCTGGACGTGTTGCGTGCAGCGCGACTGATGCGCTGGTTGCGCGGTGACATGAGCACCGACGCACCCCGCAACACCGGCTTCTGGGGCGAACTGGGTTACCGGGTGGAGCGCTCGCTGCGTGCCCGGGAACTGGCGGTGGCGCAAGAGCAGCAGCGCCTGGCGGAGTTTCTGGCGGCGATCGAAGCCTCGCCCAACGGCGTGCTGCTGCTCGACGACAAGGACCAGATCGTTTGGTGCAGCGCGGTGGCCGCCGACCACCTGGGATTGGACGCGCGGCGCGACCTGCTGCAGCCGATCACCAACCTGGTGCGCATGCCGGCCTTTGTGGCCTATCTGCAAGAGGGTGCCTGGCGCGAGCCGGTAACTTTTGTTGCGCCGGGCGGGCAGGGCAGTTTGCAGGTCGTGGCGCGGGCTTACGGCGACGGCCAGAAGCTGGTGATCACCCAGGACGTGACCGAACGCATGCGGTCCGACGCGATGCGGCGAGATTTTGTGGCCAACGTCTCGCACGAGATCCGCACCCCACTGACGGTACTGGCCGGTTTTGTCGAGACCATGGCCAGCCTGCCGCTGACCGAGGCCGAGCGCGCGCGGGTGCTCAAGCTGATGGCACAGCAAACCGACCGCATGCAAATGCTGGTGTCCGATCTGCTTTCGCTGGCCCAACTCGAAGGCAGTCCCAGGCCGCCCGCCGACCGGTGGGTGGCTGTGGCACCCTTGCTGCAACAGGTGCTGCACGACGGGCTGACGCTGTCGGCCGGCCGCCACCAGATCAGGCTGGCTGATCCGCCCGAGATTGAACTGGCGGGGCGCGAGGCCGAACTGGTCAGCGCCGTGACCAATCTGGTCAACAACGCCCTGCGGTACACCCCCACCGGCGGGCACATCGAGATCGCCTGTGCGGTCAAGCCCGATGGCAGCGCCGAGATCGAGGTGCGCGACAGCGGACCGGGCATTGCGCGCGAGCACCTGCCCCGCCTGACCGAGCGCTTCTACCGGGTGGACGGCAGCCGCTCGCGCGATACAGGCGGCACCGGCCTGGGGCTGGCCATCGTCAAGCACGTGGTGCAGCGCCACGGCGGGGTACTGGAGATCGAGAGTGAGCCGGGCCATGGCTCACGTTTCCGGCTGCTGCTGCCGGCCGGCCGGGTACGCGTCCGGGCGCACCAGACCGAGGTGGTCTGAGTGGTCTGAGTGGCCTGTGTGGCCTGATTGGCCTATGTGGCCTAGGTGGCACTCGCCAGGGCGGTGGCGGGTGCGCTGCGAAAGTAGACCACCACCACCTCGCTGCGTTCGGTCGGGCCGCGCTCACGGGCCAGTTCGGTCCAACCCTGTTGCCGCAAGGTGATGGCGGTAGCCGCGCTGCTGGCCGCGCCTGGACCCCGCTCCGCGAAGACCTGCACCAGAAAGCGGCAATCCCCGGTTGCCGCCTGGGGACGGGCATCGACCTGGCGCCTGGCATGAAACTCCAGCGCCGCCACCAGCGACCACGGCGCCTCGGGCGCGGCCACGCAGGCTTGTGCTGGCAGGTGGCGCGCCAAACGCTCGGCCAGCGGGCGGTTGCTGCGGGCATAGTCCAGCAGCGGCAACCACAGCGTCATCAGCAGCAGCCAGCTCAAGGCCACGCCGCCTGCCGGCAGCACCAGGCTTTTCCAGATCACCGGCCGGTGGCGGCTGGTACGCCAGCGCACCAGCCCCGCCCAGGCCAGCGTGGCGGCCACCGCCAGGCCCAGCTCCAGCGGCGAGAGCGATGGCCGAAAACCGGGCGCCAGGCGTTGCACCGTGGCCAACGCGGCAGCGGGCTCACCGGTTTGCATCGCGCCGTAGAACACCCAGACGATCAGCGCGCACAGGGTGAAGAAAAACACCGAAAACCAGTCGATCGCTGCGGTAGCACCGCGCCGCAAGGTGGGCAGCGCAAATCCGGCCAGCACTGCGACACCCGGCACCCCCAGCATCAGCGCCCGGTCGGACCCGCCCATCGCCACGCTGGCCGCCAGCGACACCCCAAGCCCCAGCAGCGGGATCGCCAGATGGCGCTGGCCCAGCTGGCGGCGCCAGCACCAGATTGTCCATAGCGCCAGCGGCCAGGCCGGCCATAAAAACCAAAGCCAGAGCCGGCCCAGCGCGGTGATGTCCAGCCCGTGTGCGACCCGCCAGGCCCAGCTGCCAGTGGCCCAGGCCAGTATGGCGGCGGCCACGGTGGCTGCTGCCAGCCAGGGCGCGAGCGATTTCAGCTCGGGCTTGCTGCTGCGCAGGCACAGCACCAGGCCCAGCACACCCCACGCCACCGCCATTGCCGGTGCGCCACAAGCGGCCAGCAGCGGCAAGGCCAGCAAGACACCGACGCGAGCCGGCCCGCTGCGATGACTGGCCGACGCAGCCGCCCATTGCAGGCAGGCCAGCGCTGCCAGCTGCGCCAGTTCGGGTGTGGTCTCGTGTCCCAGTTGCAGCAGGCCCAGCGTGGCGATCAACGCCAGCAGCGCGCCGTCGGCAATCGCCCGTGCGTAGTCCACGGGCGTGGCTTCGCCGCCAAACGCCAGCGGCAAGGGCTGGGCGGCGTCGCTGCGGGCCAGGTGGAATGTGGCGTACCACACGGCCACCAGCACCAGCACCAGCAGCAGCGCAAACGGCAGGCGGGCGGCCAGCGCCGGGTCCAGCAGGCCTTGCGTGGCCATGATGGCCGCGGCGCCTATCCAGTGCGGCAGCAGTGCCGCGCCGGTCGCCACCCCGCCCAGAGCGGGCGCCAGCCAGGGCGCACGGCCCTCGGCAATGGCCAGCATCTGGCCGAAGGCATTGAGGTCGGCACCGCGCCAGGGATCACGGCCGATCACGCCCGGCAGCACGTAGGCGGCGCAGAACAGCAGCAGCGCCAGCCTGGGCAAACGCTGCGCGGCAGCTTGGGTCACCAGGGCAGGGTTGGGGGTCACCGGCAGATCATAGTGGGCATAAAAAAAGGGCAGCCGTGGCTGCCCTGGGTCGCTTGCGCCGGTGGAGCGGCGCAGCTGTTTTTTATTCCGCAGCAGGCGCGGCGGCTTCAGGCGCGGCGGCCTTCTTGTTGATGCCGAGGCTGGCAAACTTGTTGCGGAACTTCTCGACCCGACCACCCAGGCTGTCGATGCTCTTTTGCGTGCCGGTGTAGAACGGATGGGTTTCGCTGGTGGTTTCCAGCTTGATCAGCGGCAGGTCGCGGCCGTCTTCCATCTTGATCATTTCCTTCGAGTTCACCGTCGAGCGGGTGACGAACTTGAAGCCGTTGGACAAGTCCACGAAGCAAACGTCGCGGTAGTTGGGGTGAATACCTGTTTTCATGGGGAGACCTTGTGTCTGGTGGCACGGAATGCCGGCAGCTTGCTGTCGGGAGCCACGCGGCACGATTGCCACGCACTTGCCACAAGCGCAAAGCCTAGGATTGTAGCGTCAAAGCGGGGGCTTAACCGCCACGCCGCATCATGTCGAAGAAGTCGAGGTTGTTCTTGCTCGACTTCATCTTGTCGAGCATGAACTCCATCGCTTCGATCTCGTCCATGTTGTAGAGCAGTTTTCGCAAGATCCAGGTCTTTTGCAGGATCTCGGGCTTGAGCAACAGCTCCTCGCGCCGGGTGCCGCTCTTGTTGATCAGGATCGACGGGTAGACGCGCTTTTCGGCCATGCGGCGGTCCAGGTGGATCTCGCAGTTGCCGGTGCCCTTGAACTCTTCGTAGATCACCTCGTCCATGCGCGATCCGGTGTCGATCAGCGCGGTGCCGATGATGGTCAGCGAGCCGCCTTCTTCGACATTGCGCGCGGCGCCAAAAAAGCGCTTGGGCCGCTGCAACGCGTTGGCATCCACACCGCCGGTCAACACCTTGCCGGACGACGGCAAGACGTTGTTGTAGGCGCGTGCCAACCGGGTGATCGAGTCGAGCAGGATCACCACATCCTTCTTCATCTCGACCAGGCGCTTGGCGCGCTCGATCACCATCTCGGCCACCTGCACGTGGCGTGCGGCGGGTTCATCGAAGGTGGAGGAGATGACCTCGCCGCGCACCGTGCGGATCATCTCGGTCACTTCTTCGGGCCGCTCGTCGACCAGCAGCACGATCAGGTGGATCTCGGGGTGGTTGGCCACCAGCGCATGCGCGATGTGCTGCATCATCACGGTCTTGCCGGTCTTGGGCTGGGCCACCAGCAGCGCGCGCTGGCCTTTGCCGATCGGCGCCACCAGGTCGATGATGCGGCTGGTGATGTTGTCCTCACCCTTGTAGTTGTCACGCTCCAGCTTGAACGGCTCTTTCGGGAAGAGCGGCGTCAGGTTCTCGAACATGATCTTGTGCTTGTTCTCCTCGGGCGTGACGCCGTTTACCCGGTCGACCTTGACCAGCGCAAAGTAGCGTTCACCGTCCTTGGGCACCCGCACTTCACCCTCGATCAAGTCGCCGGTGTGCAGGTTGAAGCGGCGGATCTGGCTGGGCGACAGGTAGATGTCGTCGGTCGACGCCATGTAGCTGGCCTCGATCGAGCGCAGGAAGCCGAAGCCATCGGGCAGCACTTCGAGCACGCCGTCGCCAAACACCTGCTCGCCGGCCCGGGCGCGCTTCTTCATGATGGCGAACATCAGCTCCTGCTTGCGCAGGCGGGCGACGTTGTCGATCTCCAACTCCTCGCCCATCGTGATGAGTGCGGAGACGTGGAGCGCCTTCAGTTCTGAGAGATGCATTTGGGGGTTCACCGGGGGGTGGGGGTCAGCTTGCCGACCTGAGAGCTTCAGGACGGGTGGCGATGGTCATGGGCGCTGAGATCGGCTTAAAGCTGCTGATCCTGCGCCCGGGACGGGCCAGAGGACGGCGGCACACAGTGCCTAAGCCGTTGGGACAACTCCTGCCGGGGCAGGGTAAAACAACAAATCTGAGGCTATTGATGGTCCAAGCCTCGCACTGGACCGGGGTTCGTCCGGCAGGCGGGTTGGCTTGGGTCTGGCGCAGTTAGGGCGCGGTGATGACGTGTTTCTTGCATGAGGCGGCACGCTTTTGGTCGCGCCAGCCCCACCAATGCGCAGATTATAGGTGCGGCGCGATAAAGGCCGACAACTGCGCTTTGGACAAGGCGCCAACCTTGGTTGCCGCCAGCTGTCCGTCCTTGAACAGCATCAAGGTGGGAATGCCGCGTATGCCGAACTTGGCCGGGATTTCGCGGTTTTCATCGACATTCATCTTGGCGATCTGCAGGCGCGGACCCAGCTCCTTGGCGGTTTCGTCCAGGATCGGGGCAATCATCTTGCAGGGACCGCACCACTCGGCCCAGTAGTCGACCAGCACCAGGGCTTCCGACTTCAGCACATCGGCTTCAAACGTGGCATCGGTGGTGTGCTTGATCAGTTCACTGCTCATCGTTGTTCCTTCGGGGGCCTGCTGTTGTGGCATGACACGGCGGCATCGAGTGGCCGAGGCGCTGACAGCGCCTGGGTGGGATTTTCGCACAAAGGGCCGACGGGCGCGTCGCAGGCTGCGCCGCCAAACTGCGCTGCCAAGCAGCACTTGTTCGCTGCTTTGCCAGCTGGCGGCTTGTGTCCAATCGGCATCAACCTAGAGAGCCTCCTGATGGCCGCAGCGCCCCCGCCACGATCCGCACCGTCCAACGCTGTCCGACACCTGGGTCGCTTTCAGTTGCTGCGCCTGTTGGGCAAGAGCGCGCGCACCATGCTTTGGCTGGTGTCCGACCCGCGCGTCGGTCAGGAGTTGGTGCTGGCGCTGCCCCGCGTTCAGCCCGCCGATGCGGCCGGGCTGCAGCGCTGGCTGGACAGCGCACGCAAGGCGTCCCGCATCGACCACCCTGGCCTGGCCCACGTGGTCGAGGTGGGCGAGCATGACCGCTGGCCCTACATCGCCTATGACCGCGGCACGGCCGTCACGCTGGCCGAGCGGCTCAGCCGCAAAGGCCTGCCGCCGACCGAGTTGGTACCCTGGGCCGTGCAGGTGCTGGGCGGGCTGGCTTTTGCGCACGAGGCCGGCGTGGCGCACCATGACCTGCAGACCAGCATGTGGCTGCTGGCCGAAAGTGGCGGCTGCCGCTTGATCGGCCTGGGCGTTGCGTTGCCGCCCGACGGTGACGTGCCGGACCTGCAGGCGCAGCGCAAGGCTGCCGAGCGCGACATACTGGCTTTTGGCCTGGTGTTGCACCAGGCGCTGGCCGGCGTGCCGGCGCTCGAACTGACCGATGTCGATGCGGTGATCGACCGCATGCCGCCCCTGGGCCGCGACATCGTGCGCCTGCCGTGGACCGGTGTGCACCCCATCCCCGAGGCGCTGCGCGCCATCGTCAACCGTGCCACCGATCGCCAGGAGCGCCAGCGCTACCGCAATGCGCGCACCTTCGAGCGCGCGCTGGGCGGCTGGCTCAAGACCGACGGCGAGCCCGGCGGTGGGCCGATCCTGTTGCTGCTGGACCGCATGCGGGCGGCCGGCCTGTTGCCGGCGATGCCCGGCGGTGCGGCACGGGCTGCCCGCATGGCGACGATGGAGCGCGAGCGCACCGCCGAACTGGCCGAGGTGGTGTTGCAGGACGTGGGCCTGGCCTTCGAGATGCTGCGCAATGTCAACGGACCCAAGGTGCGCGGCGCGATGGGCGCGGGCAGCGGCCCGATCCTGACCATCCGGCGTGCGATTGCGATGGTGGGCATGGACGGTGTGCGCCGTGCCGCGCAGGCCTTGCGGCCCTGGCCCGGCCCGCTGAACGAGGCCCATGCCGGGGACTTGGCCAGCCTGATCGACCGGGTCCGGCTGGCCGGCAAGGTGGCGCAGTGGCTGCGCCCGGCAGGTTATGACGGCGAGGTGGTCTACCTGCTGGCGATGTTGCAAAACCTGGGCCGCCTGGCGGTGCAGTACCACTTTCCTGAAGAAGCCGCGCAGATCCGCCGCCTGATGTTGCCGGCGCCGCCGGTCCGGGCGGGCGAGCCCGAGGAGCAGGGCATGAGCGAGGAGGGCGCGTCCTTCGCGGTGCTGGGTGTAGGTATCGAGGCACTGGGCTCGGCGGTGGGCCGCCACTGGGGCCTGGAGGACGCGGTACTGCTGATGTTCCGCCGGGTGCCGTTGGCCGCGCCGGTGCACCACGCCGACACCGACGAGGACATGCTGCGCCTGTCGGCCAGCTGCGCCAACGAGGTGGTCGATTCGCGCAGCGTGCCGGCGCACCACCGCGCCGCCTTCCTGCAGCGGGTGGTGCAGCGCTATGGTCGCCTGCTGGGCATCAGCCTGCGTGATGTGCAACTGGCCGCGCAGGGCGTGTCGCCCGAGCAGGCGGACGCTGCCGACGTGGTTGATGCAGGTGATGCGGGGCGCGCTGCCGACAAGGCCGGCGTGCCGCCCAAACCTGGCGCCTGGCCGCGTGCTGTGCACCACGGGGCGGCGCCGTGAGCACCGCGCTTGGCGCGCGGCCTGCGGCCGGTTACCGTGCCGGCCAGCGCATCGGCCGGTTCCAACTGGTGGATGAGCTGGGGCGGGGTGCGCAGGCCACGGTCTGGCGCGCCCACGACGAGCGCCTGGACCGCGACGTCGCGCTCAAGCTGCTGGCCCGCGAGACCGCTGACCCGACCTTGAGCCAGTGGCTGCACGAGGCGCGCGCCGTCAGCCGGCTGTCCCACCCGCACATCGTGCCAGTGTTCGAGGCCGACGAGATCGACGGCCAGCCCTGCATGGTGTTTGAACTGGTGCCCGGCCGCACGCTGGCACAAGCCCTGCGCGACAGCGGTGCAATGCCGGCGCGCGAGGCCGTCGAGATGATGCTGGGCGTGGTGGACGCGCTGCGTGCCGCCCATGCGCTGGGCATCGTGCACCGCGACTTGAAACCCTCCAACATCCTGCTGGACGCCGACGGCCGGGCCCGGGTGATGGACTTTGGTATTGCGGTCCGCATGCCGGCGGCGCCGGGCGGACGCAACGCCGGACCGGCCGATGCCGGCAGCGATCCATTGGCCGGTTGCATCGTCGGCACGCCGGGCTACATCTCGCCCGAGGCGGCGGCGGGCGGCGCGCCATCGGCCCAGATGGATGTGTTTGCCGCCGGTCTGGTGTTGGGCGAGATGCTGTGCGGCGCGCCGCTGCTGGCCGAGCGCGAGCCCCGTGCCGCGCTGCGCCGGGTGCAGCGCGAGGACCTGCTGCTGCCCGACCATGCCGACGCTGACGACCGTTTGCGTGCGGTGGTGCAGCGTGCGATTGCGCGCGCGCCGGCCGACCGCTACGACAGTGCGGCCAGCTTGCGCGATGCGCTGATGCAATGGCTGGCGCCGGCCGATGAATCGCAGCCCGAGACCGGCAGCGGCCACGGCACGCTCGACTTCCTGCTGCGGCGCATGCGCCACAAGAGCGACTTCCCGGCGCTGTCGGCGCACGTGTTGCGCATCCAGCGCATGGCGGACTCGGACAGCGAAAACCTCAACCAGCTGGCCGACGAGATCCTGAAGGACGTGGCGCTGACGCAAAAGCTGCTGCGCCTGGTCAACACCCCGCATTTCCGCCGTGACGGCCATGGCGTCAGCACGGTGTCGCGGGCGGTGGCGCTGATGGGCCTGGCCGGCATTCGCAACCTGGCCCTGTCGTTGGTGCTGGTCGAGCACATGAAGGACAAGGGCCACGCCCAGCGCCTGAAACAGGAGTTCCTGCGCTGCTTGCTGGCCGCCCAACTGGCCCACGCCCTGGCGCCGACCGCGCGGGACGCCGAGGACGCCTTTCTCGGCGCCATGTTCTACAACCTGGGCAAGCTGCTGACCGAGTACTACTTTCCGGACGAGGCCGAGGCCGTTCGGGCCCAATTGCATTTGACGCACCTGACGCACTTGGCGCCACCGACCGGCAACAAGGCGGGGGCGCGTGTCCACCCCGACCTGGCCGCCGACCGCGCGGCCAGCCTGGTGCTGGGCCTGGGCTTCGAGGCCTTGGGCGTGGGCGTGGCGCGCCACTGGGGCCTGCCCGAATCGCTGCAGCGCTGCATGCGCCGGCCCGATGCACCCGCGCCGTCGCAGCGCCTGCCGGTCGGACCGGATCGCCTGCGCTGGATGGCCATTGCAGCCAACGAGTTGTCCGACGCGCTGTGGCAGGCCGACGAACCCGGCATGCCGGCCCGGCTGGACGCGCTGGTCCAGCGCTACGGCACAGCGCTGGGTCTGGACCTGGGCGACCTGCGCCGGGCCGTTGGCGAGGCCAAGCTGGCGTTGGCGCAGATGGCGCCGGCCATGGGCCTGGCGCTGCCCAAGGGCAGCAAGGGTCACCATTTGCTGGTGGATGTGCCGCCAGCGCCGGTGGCCGATTCTTTGGCGCCGCACCCCCTGGCCGCGACGCTGGCAGTGACAGTCCGGGTCGGCACGGCCGAGGCCCACCCCGAGGCGACCACACTGTTGCTGGCCCAGCCCGGGGCCGATCCGGTCGCTGCCGAGGCCGCCAAGCTCGGCCACCTCACGGCGGTGGCCGAGCTGTTGACGGCGGGCATCCACGACATCACCGATACCCTGGCGGGCGATGCGTTCCGCCTCAACCAGGTGCTGCGCATGGTGCTGGAGACGATGTACCGTGCGCTGGGCTTGCAGCGCGTCATCTTTTGCCTGCGGGACCCGGCCAGCGGCCGGCTGGTGGGCCGGTTTGGCCTGGGTGACCGGGCCGCCGAGCTGAGCCCTTTGTTCCAGGTATCCCTGCAATGGCCGGCAGGTCAGGCGCCTGATCTGTTTGGCGCGGTGTGCCTCAAAGCCCGCGACACCCTGATCGCCGACAGCCGGCAGGCAGCCGTCGAGCAGCGCTTGCCACCCTGGTACCGCCAACAGGTCAATGCGCCGTCGTTCTTGTTGTTGCCGATGGTGATGAAGGCCGCGCCGTTTGCGCTGATCTATGCGGACCAAGCCACGTCGGGCGGGCTGCAGGTGCGGGAGCGGGAGCTGGCGCTGCTGCGCACCTTGCGAAACCAGGCCGTGATGGCGTTTCGGCAATCCAGCCCCACCGGCTGATCGGGGTGGGGGGAGGGTGACGAGCCTTGCCCTCGGCACTGGTCGCAACGGTTGGGGCTGCTTCGTTCCCGACCTGACCCGATTGGCCGCGCTTCCATGCGAGGAGGCCCGTCGGGCGGGATTGTAGGGCAGTGGACAGTCTCGGGCGGCTTGCCGCGGCGCAAGCTCACAGCAGGTCGGTCGGCACCACGCGGGACAGCAACCACAGCCGCAGGCGCTGCCACCAGGGCGGCCCGGGCTCGGCGCTCAGCCGCAATTCACCGTTGTTGTCCGTGCCGCTCACGCCTGCGATGTTGCCGCGGCCCACCCACTGCAGCGTTTGCCCGTCTGCGGCCAATTGCACCTCGAACACGATGCCCGACGTGGTGGGCTGGAACTGGCCCAGCACCACCCGCACAAGATCGGCGCTGTCGATCACCAGGGATAACTCGGTGTTGGTGGCGGCCGAGCGCGGGTCGATGTTCATCGAGCCGACCAGCAGCAGGTGATCGTCGATGAAGCCCAGCTTGGCGTGCAGTCGGCCCACCGACCCGCCCAGCGACTGGCGGAGGACGCCCTCGTGTTTCATGCGCTCGGAGGACAGCTCGAACAGCTGGATGCCCGAGCGCAGCAGGGTGGTGCGCAGGTCGCCATAGGCCAGGCTGACCAGCGGCTCGTCGCTGTCGACCAGCGAGTTGGTCAGCACCTGCACCGTCACCCCGCGCGCCTGGGCCTGGCCCAGCAGCTTCATGCCCATCTCGCTGGGCAGAAAGTAGGGCGAGACGACGATCAGCCGTTCGTGCGCGCCGTTGACCAGCCTGGCCACCGGCAGCGCCGGCCCGCCACCCGGGCTGCCCACGCCGCCGCCGGTTTTTTCCGGGCTGTCGAAGTAGACCCTGGCATCGGCCACCACCAGCGGCAGTGCCGCCAGTGCCGCACTGGCAGCCCGGGTGCCGGCCGGCAAGCCTTGGCCGGCCGATGTTGTGACATGGGCGGTCAGGCGCTCGAAACTGGCCTGGCGCTGCGCTGCGTTCAGGCCGTTGTCGGCCAACGCCTGCAGCGGCACCGCGAAGCGGCTATTCCAGTACGGGTCGAATGCAGGCCCCAAGTCGGCGGCGACCTGGCCCACCGCGAGCAGGTCGAAATCGAGGTAGTTGCCCTCGCTGCTGCGCATGAAATAAGCGTCCGCCAGATTGCGCCCGCCGACGATGGCCGCCCGGCCGTCGGCAATGAACAGCTTGTTGTGCATGCGCCGGTTGAGCTGACTGAAGTCCGCCAGCAGGCTGGCCATCCGCAGCGTGGCGCTGTCTCGGCCGGCCGGAAACGGGTTGTACAGCCGTACCTCGACGTTGGGCTGGGCGGCCAGGCCCAGCAGCAGGTCAGTCATGCCGGTGGTATAAAAATCGTCGATCAGCAGCCGCACCCGTACACCCCGGCCCGCAGCATCCCGAAGGGCACGCAGGATTTGGTGGCCGGTGGCGTCGTTGCCCAGGTGGTAGGTCTGAAGATCGACGCCGACCCGGGCGGTGTTGATCAGGTTCAGCCGCGTCTGCAGCGCGATGCCGGATATCAGCAGCGGCCGGAAACCCGAGCGGCCGGCCGGCACCTGGTTGGCCGCGGCCAAGCCGCCCAGCGGCGTGTTGTC
>JBBRZR010000014.1:0-27311 GCA_038236495.1 Burkholderiales bacterium | reverse complement strand
TGCTGCTGGGCGGTGGGCTGATCTGGCTGCTGATGCTGCTGGCGCTGGTCACGCACCAGGCCACCGACCCTGGTTTTTCCACCTCGGGCCAGGGCGGTATGGTGGCCAACAAGGCCGGATTGATGGGCGCCTGGGCGTCGGACCTGGCGCTGTTCCTGTTCGGCTATTCGGCCTGGCTGCTGATGTTGGTGGCACTGCGCGACTGGCTGGCCACCCTGGCGCTTTGGCTGCGTGGCACCCCGCAGGACAATGCCGCGGACGATGCACCGCCCATGCCCCGCTGGATTTTCTGGGCGGGCCTGGCCCTGCTGATGACTGCCAGCTGTGGGCTGGAATGGACCCGGCTCTACCGCCTGGACGGTGTTTTGCCCGGCGGCCAGGCTGGCGGCGTGCTGGGCGCGGTGGCTGGCGGGCTGTCGATGAAATGGCTGGGTTTTGCCGGTTCGGGCGTGTTGTGGATCGCCGCTGGGGTGCTGGGCCTGTCGCTGGCGCTTCGGTTCTCGTGGGCGCGGGTGGCCGACGGCCTGGGCCAGCGCATCGAGGGCCTGTGGCAGCGCCAGGCGGTGGCGCGTGAGGTCAAGGAGGACCGGCGCATTGCCGAGGTGCTGACCCGCGAGCGCGAGCAGGGGGTCGAGGACGACCGCGCCGAGGTCCTCGACCATGTGCCCATCATCATCGAAGAGGCGATGGTCGAGGTGCCCAAGAGCACCCGCGTGGCCAAGGAGCGGCAAAAGCCGCTGTTCCAGGAGCTGCACGACACCAAGCTGCCGCAAGTCGATCTGCTGGACGCCGCACCGACCCAGCGGGTGGATTCGGTCACGCCCGAGTCGGTCGAGATGACGTCCCGCCTGATCGAGAAGAAGCTGCGCGACTTTGGTGTCGAGGTGCGGGTGGTGGCGGCCTCGCCCGGCCCGGTGATCACCCGCTACGAGATCGAGCCGGCCACCGGCGTCAAGGGCGCGCAGGTGGTCAACCTGGCCAAGGACCTGGCGCGCTCGCTGTCGCTGATCAGCATCCGGGTGGTCGAGATCATCCCGGGCAAGACGACGATGGCGCTCGAACTGCCCAACGCCAAGCGGCAAATGATCCGGCTCGCCGAGATCCTGGGCTCGCAGATCTACCACGACGCGTCCTCGCAGCTGACGATGGGCCTGGGCAAGGACATCATCGGCGCGCCGATGGTGGCCGACCTGGCCAAGATGCCGCACTGCCTGGTGGCCGGCACCACCGGTTCGGGCAAATCGGTCGGCATCAACGCGATGATCCTCTCGCTGCTCTACAAGGCCGAGGCGCGCGATGTACGGCTGATCCTGATCGACCCCAAGATGCTGGAGATGAGCGTCTACGAGGGCATTCCGCACCTGCTGTGCCCGGTGGTCACCGACATGAAGCAGGCCGCCAACGCGCTGAACTGGTGTGTCGGCGAGATGGAGCGGCGCTACAAGCTGATGAGCAAGCTGGGGGTGCGCAACCTGGCCGGCTACAACAAGCGCATCGACGACGCCCGTGCGCGCGAGGAGTTGATCCCCAACCCCTTCAGCCTGACACCTGATCAGCCCGAGCCACTCGACCGGCTGCCGTTCGTGGTGATCGTGATCGACGAGCTGGCCGACCTGATGATGGTCATCGGCAAGAAGATCGAGGAGCTGATCGCCCGGCTGGCGCAAAAGGCCCGCGCTGCCGGCATCCATTTGATCCTGGCCACGCAACGCCCCAGCGTGGACGTGATCACCGGCCTGATCAAGGCCAATATCCCGACCCGGCTGTCGTTCCAGGTCAGCAGCAAGATCGACAGCCGCACCATCCTGGACCAGATGGGCGCCGAGGCGCTGCTGGGCCAGGGCGACATGCTGTTTCTGCAGCCCGGCGGTGGTGTGCCGGTGCGGGTGCACGGCGCGTTTGTGTCCGACGACGAGGTGCACCGGGTGGTCGAGTACCTCAAGAGCCAGGGCGCGCCCAACTACATCGAGGGCATCCTGGAAGGCGGCACGCTGGACAGCGACGGCGATGGCGGGCCCGGCGGTGGTGGTGGCAACGGCGGGGACGGCGAGGCCGACCCGATGTACGACCAGGCCGTGGCCATCGTGCTGCAGAACAAGAAGGCCTCGATCTCGCTGGTGCAGCGGCATTTGCGCATCGGCTACAACCGCGCGGCGCGGCTGCTGGAGCAGATGGAAAAGTCGGGCCTGGTCTCGGCCCTGTCCACCAGTGGCAACCGCGATCTGCTGGTGCCCAAACGTGAAGAGTGATGGCCTCCGAATGACACCCATCCGTTTGAACGTGCCCGGGCTGCTGCTGGCGGCGTCGTTGTCGGTGTTGGCTGGCACAGCGCAGGCCGATCCGCTGGAGACGCTGCGCGAGTTCACCCGAGATGCCAGGACCGGCCGCGCCAACTTCAGCCAAACGGTGAGCGCACCCGACGGGCTGAAGAAAAAAACCTCCAGCGGCAGCTTCGAGTTTGCGCGTCCCGACCGGTTTCGCTTCAGCTACAGCAAGCCGTTTGAGCAGCAGATCGTGGCCGACGGCCACAAGGTCTGGCTCTACGACCTGGACCTGAACCAGGTCACGGTGCGGGCGATGTCGCAGGCACTCGGCGCCACGCCGGCGTCCTTGCTGGCGGGCGGCGCGATGGACAAGGACTTCGAGTTGGTCAACGCCCCGACCAACAACGCAGCGCCCAAGGACGGCCTGGACTGGGTGCAGGCCACGCCGCGGCAGAAGGAGGGCGCGACGGTGCAGACCCTGCGCATCGGCTTCAGGGGCAAGACCCTGGCCGCGCTGGAGATCGTCGATGCCTTTGGCCAGCGCTCGCTGCTGCAGTTCAGCGCGGTGGAGATCAACCCGAAGTTGGCGGACGAGACCTTTCGTTTCGTGCCGCCCAAGGGTGTGGATGTGATCGAGTCGCGCTGAGCGCTGCCGGGGCCAACACCGGACTCAGGCGGTGCAGGCCTCGCCGGTGTTGTGCGGTTTCACCACCCGCCAGTGGATGTCGGGAAACTGTGGCCCGGCGGCTTTCCAGCTGGCGTCGAGGGGCCCACCCGACCGGTCGAGCTGCAGCCGGCTGCACCGCAGCAGCGAGTCCCCGGACACCCAGGGACTGATGGCGGGATTGCCGTCGATCAGTATCCTCGGGCGCTCGGGCATCGCCAGTGCCAGTGCGCCCGCATAGTTGGCGGGGCCTTCGATGATCCGGATCGGCGCCCCGGCGCTTTGGCGCGCTGGCTCGGCAATCGCCTGGGCCAGGTCAGCCGATTTGAAGCGACACCAGTGGGTGCTTTGCCAGCGCTGTGGGCCCATTGGAGACGTCAGCGCATTCAGGCCAAGCAGCAGCAGCTGCAACACCAGGCAGGCCTTGGCCGCG
This sequence comes from Burkholderiales bacterium, assembly GCA_038236495.1. Classification (GTDB taxonomy): domain Bacteria; phylum Pseudomonadota; class Gammaproteobacteria; order Burkholderiales; family Burkholderiaceae_C; genus Pseudaquabacterium. Next base: position 23,950 of record JBBRZR010000014.1, on the reverse strand, counting down.
CGCCAAAGCACCCGCTGCGAGAACACAAGACCGCGGTACGTCAACAGTTCCATCACCGCAGGCACCAGCAAGGCGGCGAAGGCCGTACCCCACTGAAGTTGCAGGTGCACACCGCCCACCAGGCCCATCGCGGCCAGGCTGGCCAGCGGCACCCAGCCAAACGACAACAGCAACGCACGGGACAGCCGTTGGTGCTCAGGTTGACAGAGCTCAAACCGATGATCTTGCGCCGGGATGTCTGGCCGCGTGTCCTGACGCGTCGCTGACCGCGTCTCTGGCCGGACGTCGGCCGCCGCACGCCGTCCAGCCAGCGCAAACAGCAGCAAGAGCCACGCCGGCAGCATGCGGTTGAACAGCAGGTCGATCAGCCAGTTCGACACCACAGCCAGGCGTTGCTGCTGCGCGATATGGGCGCCCAGCGACGAGTTCATCGCATAGTGGATCGGCGCAAAGTCGTTTTGCACCAGCCAGACGGCATGCGGTGACAGGATGAGCAAGCCCACCCCCGTCGCCAGCGCAGCACCCACGCGATGAACCGGGTCGCGCCAGGCCCGCTGTTCAATCCACAACAGCGCCACGCTCGCCGCAGCCAAGATGATCTGGTACTTGCTCAGGCCACCCAGGCCGAGCATCAGCCCCACCACCGCCCACCATCCCAGGCTTCTCCGGCTGAAGGCATGCCAGGTGGCCCAGGCACTGCCGACCACAAACAGGAACAGCACCGTGTTGTGGTTGTAGTAGTACAGGCGGCCGTTGTAGAAGGTGATGCACAGCATGGCCAGCAACGCCACCGCTGCAAAGCGTGGGCCCCGCATCAGCAGCAGCAGGTGTGCTGCCAGCCCCAGCGCGCCCAGAGTGATGGTCGCCCCGAGCAAGTAGGTCGCCAAGGGGCGCAGGCCCAGCAGTTGCACCACCGGCCACAGCAACCAGGTCGGCAAGGGCGGGTGCTTGTAGTAGCCCCATTCCAGCGACCGCACCCAGGTCAGCTGCTCGATGTTGTCGATGGGGGGTGTCAGGCTGCTGGCACTCAGCAGACCCAGCCACAGGGCAGCAAAGACCAGGCCGCCGATCAAGGCGCAACTCAGCAGCCTGCTGCCTGCGTGCGCCATGGGTGCGTGCCTTCGGCAGGGCGGCGGCGCTGCCGGCGTGGCCAGCCATGTCAAGGTCTTCATCGGGGGCCTGCTGAATCAGTGAGGTGGATACACGGCGCCGCAGGCCATGGGCCCTACCGCTCTGGCAAGCCGCAAGTCCAGCGCCGTCTGGCCGTCGAACCGGCACCGCTCGGGCGCGGTGACCTGGGCAAAACCCGGATGCTGAGCGAGCAAGCTGTCAGGCACCTATCAGTCCGGGCTTGCCGGACCGGCCCGCGCTACGGCAGCTGCGGCGCGCGCAGGCGCAGTTGAACCGCCAGCCCGCCCAGGGCGCTGTCTAGCAGCCGCAGCTCGGCGCCGTGCAGGTCGGCGATCTCGCGCACGATGGCCAGGCCCAGGCCGCTGCCATCGCCTGCAGCGCTGCGGCCGCGCACAAAGCGCTCCAGCACGGCATCGCGTTCATCGGCGACCAGGCCCGGGCCGCTGTCCGCCACCACCAGGGTGGGTGGGTCGGCACTGATGGTGATTTCGACCCGGCTGCCCGGCGGGCAGTAGCGCAGCGCGTTGTCCACCAGATTGCTCAAGGCTTCACTGACCAGCTCGGCCTGCGCCGCCGCCCACACCGGTGTCTCGGGCACCACCAGCTCCAGCGCGATCTGGCGTGCCAGCGCCGTGTCGAGGTAGAGCGTGCCCACGTCGTGCGCCAGGGCCACCAGGTCCACCGGCTGGTCCCCGAAGTCGAACGCGGTCTCGGGGTCTAGCCGACCCAGCAGCAGCAACTGCTGCAGCAGCCGCGCAGTGCGCTGGGTACTGTGCTGCAACTCGTTGATGACTTGCCGGGCGCTGGCCAGATCGGGCGCCTCGGCTGCGCGTGACAGCCCCAGCTGCAGGCCGGCCAGCGGTGTGCGGATCTGGTGCGCCGCGTTGGCCGCAAAGCGCCGCTCGCGCAGCAGCAAGCCGTGGATGCGGGCCAGCAAGTCATTGAGCGCGTTGGCAAAGGGCAGCAATTCACGCGGCACGCCTTGCATGTCGATGCGCTGCAGCGAGCGGTGCGACAGCACGTTCCAGCGCGCGGCGATCAGCTCCAGCGGGCGCAGGGTCCAGCGCAGCGCCAGCACGATGGCGGCGGCCGCCGCCAGCAGCAGCCCGCCCAGCGGCAGCAGCATCAGCTGCAGGTCGGCGCGTGCACCGCGGCGTTTGAACTGGGTCTCGGCCACCAGCACCTGGGCGGTAGCGCCGCCGTTGCGCACCTGCACCTCAGCCACCCGCACCGGACGACTGGCAAAGCTGGCATCAAAGACCTGGACGTCGCCATAGTGGGTCAGCGCCCGGCCCCAGGCTGGAATATCGCGGTTGCCTGCGACATGGCGCTCGCCCTGGCGCACGCTGAAATAGATGTTGTCCACCGCGTCGAAGGCCAGGATGGCCTCGGCATCGCTGTCGAGATCGACCCGGGCCTGGCCGTCGACAAAGCGCACCTGTTGGGCCAGCGAACGGGCCGCGTCGATCAACCAGTGGTCGAAGGTGCGCTCGGTCAGGGTCTGGGCGACATACAGGCCGAGTGCGCCGGTAGCGGCCACGATCAGCAGCAGCGGCAGCAGCAGGCGCCGCAACAGGTCACGCCAAAGGGCGGGCGCGGGTGGACCGGGCAGGGCGGACGAGGCAGCGTCATCGGCTGTGCCGGCTGTGCCGGCTGTGGTGCTTGGGGTTGGCCGGCTCACGGCGCGGGGTCGGTGTCGATGGCCAGCTGGTAGCCGAAGCCGCGCACCGTACGGATCACCACACGCGAGCCGGCCAGGCGGTTGCGCAACCGGGAGATGTAGACCTCGGCCGCGCTGTCGTTTATCTCGAGATTGCGTTCGGCCAGGGCGTCGATCAACGCCCGTTTTGGCAGCAGCCGGGGCGCACGCTGTACCAGCAGGCCCAGCACCTCGAACTCGCGCGGTGACAGCTCCAGCGCCTGCTCGCCCAGGCAGGCCCGGCCTTCGTCGCCCAGCCAGTGCAGCTCGCCAAAGCTCAGCCGCTGGCCGGACGTTTTGCCGGCACGGCGCAGCAGACTCTCGATACGCGCGTCCAGCTCCTCAGGCGCAAACGGCTTGACCAGGTAGTCGTCGGCGCCCAGTCGCAAGCCCTGAACCCGGTCGGCCACCTGGTCGCGCGCGGTCAAAACCAGCACCGGGGTGCGCTTGTCGCGGAGGCGCAATTCGGCCAACAGGTCCAGGCCGTCGCCGTCGGGCAGGCCACGGTCCAGCAGCAGCAGATCGAACAGGCCGGGCTGGGCCAGTGCGACCCGGGCTGCTGCCAGCGTGGCCGCGCTCTGCAACTGCCAGCCGCGCTGCTGCCAGCGCAGCGACAGCTCGCGGGCGATCATGGGATCGTCTTCGATCAGCAACATCAGCATTGGGCTATCCCGGCGTTTGATAGGGGACTGCAAGGTGGCGCTTCTATCGTCGACCCGCGCAAGTCATTTCGGGTTGCTTCATCCAATCCGGCCAGACTTTTGCGCGTTTTGCTCATTCGATTCATTGTCCGTTCTGCCGGTGTCACGATGTACAGATCTCTGGTTCTTGTGGTGCTGAGTTGGGCTGCCGCCCAGGCCGATGCTTTGCCGGTCTGCACCGATTTGCCAGCCAGCGCTGCCGCTACGCTGAGCCTGGACCAGGCCCTGGCGCGGGTCGCCGACTGCCATCCCGAGGTGCGATCTGCACGCGCTGCGCTGGGCGCGGCCGCCGCCGATGTGCAGGTGGCGGGCCAGGGGCCCAATCCTCAGCTCACGCTGGGCGCGGGCTCGGTCGGCAATGCCTTGGGTGCCGGGACGCTGTGGCAAAAGACCTACGACCACTCGGCCCGCATCGACCAGCTGATCGAGCGTGGCAACAAGCCTGCGCTACGCCGTGCCGCCGCTGAGGCGGCCCGCCTGGCGGTGCTGGCCGACCTGGCCGAGGCCCGCCGGCGCGCGGCCTCGGCGGTGGCCCATGCCCACCAGGATTTGTGGGCAGCCCAGGGCCGCCAGGTGCAGTTGCAGGCGGCAGCGGCACTCAACGCCGAATCGCTGCGCCTGCTGGACCGGCGTGTCAAGGCGGGTGACGCACCGGCGCTGGACGCCACGCGCTTTCGCCTCGACGACGCCCGGTTGCAGGCAGACTTGCGCCAGGCCGAGGCCGACGGCCAGGACTTGCAACGCCAGCTGGCGCTGCTGATCGGCGCAACGGCGGTGGCCCGCCAGTTGCAGGCCCAGACTGTGGACCTGGGGCCGGATGCGGCCGCCAAACTGCCCGTGCTGCCCGTGCTGCCCGACAGCAGACCGGCTGCTGAGGCGGCCGAGCGCCGGCCCGATGTGCTCGCCGCGCTGGCCCGGCTGCGCGCCGCCGAGCAGCTGCGCGATCTGGCGGCTGCCGGCCGCGTGCGTGACGTCAATGTCGGCGTGCAGCTCGACCACTGGCCGACCGGCCCGGCCAATACCAGCGGCACCGGCAATACCGTCAGCCTGAGCGTGACCGTGCCGCTGTTCATTCACCATGCTAACGAGGGTGAACTGGCGCGGGCCGAGGCCGAGGTGTCAACGGCCCAGGACGGGCTGCGCCGCAGCCGCGACACGGCCGCCTCGGAGTTTGCGCGTACCGCCGCCCAGGCCCGCAACGCCGCTGAGCGCCGTCGCCTGGTGGTCGAGCAACTGGAGCCTGCTGCCGAGAAGGTGGCCGCCGGTGCCGAGCTGGCCTACCAGCGCGGTGCCAGCAGCGCGCTCGAGGTGCTTGACGCCCGCCGCAGCCTGCGTGCGGTGCGCATCGAGCGGGTCAACGCCGATGCGGACCTGGCCAAGGCGCTGGCCGACTGGCAGGTCGCCAACGCGCCAGTCGATCTGACCCTGAACCCCTGACCCCATTCCATGATCGCGCCGTCCATGACTGTTTCGCCCGTGCCGTCCGTCCTGTCCGCTCAACTGCCCTGCCGCTGGCCCGGCGCGCTGGGCTTGCTGGCGCTGGTTGCCACGCTGGCAGCCTGCAGCAAACCCGAGGTGGCCGCGCCGCCCGCCGAGCCGACCGTGGCCGGCGATGTGGTCAGCTTCCCGGGCAACCAGGACCCGGTCGGCTTGCGCCTGATCTCAGTGTCTGGCGCCACCGATCACCAGGTGCTGCTGACCGGCCGCCTGGGCTGGGACGAGGACCGCACCAGCCGGGTGTTTGCGCCCTACGCCGGCCGCATCGACAAGCTGCTGGCCAGTGTCGGCCAGCCGGTCAAGCGCGGCGCGGCGCTGGCGCAACTGAGCTCGGCCGATGTCGGCCAGGCCCAGGCCGATCTGCACAAGGCCGAGGCCGACCAGGCCCTGGGCCGCAGCAATGTGGCCCGGGCCCGCGATCTGGTGGAGGGCGGCGTGATCGCCCGCAAAGACCTGGAGCAGGCCGAGGCCGATCTGGCCCGCTCCACGGCAGAGTCCGGCAGGGCGCGTGCGCGACTGGCGCAATACGGTGTCACCGGCGCCGCGCCGGGCGCTGTCAACCAGTCCTTCACCCTGGCCGCCCCGGTGGGCGGCGTGGTGGTCGAGCGCAACAGCAACCCGGGCGCCGAGGTGCGCACCGATGTGCAGGGCGCGCCTTTGTTCGTGATCAGCGACCCGACCGCGCTGTGGGCCACGATCGATGTCGACGAGGCCCAGCTGGCCCTCGTGCAGCCTGGCCAGGCCCTGCTGCTGAGCACGGCCGCCTGGCCCGAGCGTGAATTTGCCGCCACGGTCTTGAGCGTGGGCGAAGCGGTGGACGCCAACTCGCGCACGGTCAAGGTCCGGGCGCGGGTGCCCAACCCCACGCGCCAGCTCAAGGCCGAGATGTTTGTCAAGGCATCGGTCACCCAGCACGGCAGCCTGCCGCTGGTGCCGGCCGATGCGGTCTTCTTGCGCGGCAACCAGCAGGTCTTGTTTGTGCACAAGGGCCCGGGCAAGTTCGAGCGGCGCTCAGTGTCGTTGCGGGCCGCCGGGCCCCAGTTCTGGTCGGTGCTGCAAGGCGTGAGCGTGGGCGACCAGGTGGTGGCGGGCGGCGGGCTGTACCTCGACCAGTTGCTGGACACCGCCAAATGAAGCGGTTTGTCGAGTTTGCGCTGCGCCAGCCGCTGTTCATCTGGCTCGGGCTGGCGCTGTTTGTCGGCGGCGGCGTGCTCGCCTTCCAGAACCTGGCGGTCGAGGCTTTTCCGGATGTCTCGGACACCCAGGTCAACATCATCGCGCTCTACCCCGGCCGGGCTGCCGAGGAGGTGGAAAAGCAGGTCACGATCCCCGTCGAGATCGCGCTCTCGGGCCTGCCCAACACCGTGCGGCTGTTCACCCACACCCAGTACGGCCTGATGTTTGCCATGGTCACCTTCGACGACAAGCCGGGCGACCAGTTGGCGCGTCAGCAGATCCTGGAGCGGCTGCGCGGCATCGACCTGCCGGCCGGCGTCGAGACCGACGTGCCGCCACCGTCCACCGCCATCGGCGAGATCATGCGGTTCCGCCTGCGCGGCGACGGCTACAGCCCGCGCGAGTTGCGCGAGACGCAAGACTGGGTGGTTGAAAAAGCCATCCGCCAGGCCGGCGGCGTGGCCGACCTGGTGACGATGGGGGGTGCGATCAAGCAGTACGAGGTCAACCCCGACCTGGCGCGGCTGCGCGACCACAAGGTCTCGCTGGGCCAGTTGTTCACTGCGCTGCAGCGGGCCAATGGCAATGCCGGCGGCGGGGCGATGACGCAAGGCCGGCAGCAGTTCTTGATCCGCTCGCTCGGCAGCTTCCGCAGCTCGGCCGACATCGAGCGGGTGGTGGTGGCCGAGGTGGCCGGCACGCCGGTGCTGGTGCGGGATGTGGCGCAGGTGGTGGTGGGGCAGTTTCCGCCGCAGGGCCTGGTGGGGCAGGACGACGCCGACGACATCGTCAACGGCATCGTGGTGATGCGCAAAGGCGAAAACCCGTCCAAGGTGCTGGCCGGCGTGCAGGCCAAGATCGACAAGCTCAACCACGGTGGCCTGCCGCCGGGCATGACCATCATCCCGTACTACGACCGGTCCTGGCTGATCAAGAAGACGCTGCACACCGTGTTTGCCAACCTCACCGAGGGCGCACTGCTGGTGATGTTCGTGCTGTTCGTGTTCTTGCAGAACCTGCGCGCCGCGGCCATCGTGGCGGTGGTGATCCCGCTGTCCTTGCTGGCCACTTTTTTGGGCCTGACTTTTGTTGGCATCCCGGCCAACCTGCTGAGCCTGGGTGCGATGGATTTCGGCATCATCGTGGACGGTGCGGTGATCGTGGTCGAGAACATCTTCCGCCGCTTGGGCGAGCTGAGCGACGAGCAGGTCAAGAGCACCGAGAACCGCCTCAAGGCCGTGCTGCGGGCCACGGTGGAGGTGGGCCGGCCCACGCTGTTTTCGATGGTCATCATCATCGCTGCCCACCTGCCGATCTTCACCTTGCAGCGCCATGAGGGCCGTATCTTCTCGCCGATGGCCTGGAGCGTGACCTCGGCCCTGGTCGGCTCGCTGGTGCTGGCCTTGTCGCTGGTGCCGCTGCTGTGTGTGCTGCTGCTGCGCAGCAAGGTGCCGCACGAGGACAACCGGCTGGTGCGGGTCTGCAAGCAGGTCTACCAGCCGGTGCTGGCCTGGGCGATTGGTGCGCCCAAACGGGTGATGGCGGTGGCCGGGCTGACCCTGGTGGCGGCCTTGGCGCTGGCCAGCACGCTGGGCTCGGAGTTTTTGCCCGAGCTGGACGAGGGCACGATCTGGGTCAATGCCACGCTGCCGCCGTCGGTCTCGCCCGAGGAGGCCAAGCAGTCGGCCTCCCGACTTCGCACCCAACTGCGCAGCGTGCCCGAGGTGGTGACGGTGGTCAGCAAGGTCGGCCGGCCGGACGACGGCACCGACCCGAAAATCTTCAACGGCTTCGAGGCCTTCGTGGAGCTCAAGCCCGAGGAGCAGTGGCGGCCCGGTGTCAGCAAGCGGCAGATCATCGACGCGATGGACGCCGCCTGCGCCAAGCTGCCCGGTATCGACGTGTCGTTTTCGCAGCCGATCCGCGACAACGTGCTGGAGTCGATCTCGCAGATCGACGGCCAGATCGTCGTCAAGGTCAAGGGCGACGATCTGGCTGAATTGGGCAAATTGGCCAACAAGGTGGTGACGCTGGCGCGCGCCACGCCGGGCGTGACCCGCGCCTTCATCGACCGCGACGGCCAACTTCCGCAGCTGCGCATCGACATCGACCGCGATGCGGCGGCGCGCTTCGGTCTGAACATCGGCGACATTCAAGACGCGATCGAGACGGCTGTGGCCGGCAAGCAGACCAGCGAGCTGTGGGAGGGTGAGCGCCACTTCTCGGTGGTGGTGCGGTTGGCAGCCAACTTGCGCACGCTGGACGCGCTGCCCAAGCTGCTGATCGGTGCGCCCTCGGGCGCCCAGGTGCCGCTGGGCCAGTTGGCGCAGATCACCCAGACCAGCGGCGCGATGAACATTGCGCGAGAAAACGGCCAGCGTGTGGCGGCGGTGGGCATCTTCATCCGCGACCGCGACATGGGCTCGGTGGTGGCTGATCTTCAGGCCGCTGCAGCGCGGGAGCTCAAATTGCCTGCCGGCTACGAGGTGATCTGGTCGGGTGAGTTCGAGAACCAGCAGCGGGCGATGAAGCGCCTGTCCTGGGTCGTGCCGCTGTCCATCCTGGTGATCTTCTTGCTGCTGTTCGACGCCTTCAAGAGCTTCCGCAGTGCGCTGCTGATCATCGCCAACATCCCGTTTGCGATGATCGGCGGTATCGTCGCGCTGGCGCTGACCGGCATCCCGTTGTCGGTGTCGGCGGCGATCGGTTTTATCGCGCTGTTTGGCCAGGCGGTGCTCAACGGGGTGGTGATGGTCACCTACTACAACCAATTGCGTGAGGGCGGCATGGGCGTGAAAGATGCGGTGATGGAGGGCAGCCTGACGCGGCTGCGCACGGTGCTGATGACGGCGCTGCTGGCGATGTTGGGCCTGCTGCCGATGGCGCTGAGCCATGCCATCGGCGCCGAGACCCAGCGCCCGTTGGCGGTGGTGGTGATCGGCGGCCTGGTGTCGGCCACGCTGCTGACCTTGCTGGTGCTGCCCACCTTGTATGCCTGGGCGGCGCGCAAGGACCCGATCGTCAAACCCGGCGTAGACGCGACGCCAGATCAGGCACCTGAGGGCGCAAGCGCGTGAGGCCGATCCTGCGCCGGGCGAGCAGGGCCATGGGCCTGGTCCTGTGTTGGGCCGTGGGGCTGATCGGCACGGCCAGGGCCCAAGTGCCGGCCGACAAGCCGGTGACCGATGCGGCGCAGGGCTCGGCCGCCAACCCCGGCGAGTTCAAACTCACGCTGGGCCGCTACCGCATGAGCAGCGAGAGCACCGGCTTTGTCGGCACCGACCTGAACCTGCGCTGGCGCCGCGATGGCCGCAACCTGTGGCTGGGCGCTTACCAGGACCGCGAATTTGGCCACCAGGTCCGGGCCGGCTACGACGACCAGTGGGCCTTGCGAGACGACCCGGTGCTGCCGGTGCAATTGCAGCCCTCGCTGCAACTGGCCAGCGGCGGCTTTGTCGGTGGCAGTCTGGCCGTTCAGGTGGGCGCGCCGTTTTACGCCCAGCTCGGCATAGGCCGCACCAACCTGCGGCCCTATGCCAACCTCAACTTCGACCCGAACGACGCGATCGGTGCGGCGCTGGGCTGGCAGGGCGCCGGCGGGCGGCAGTGGCAACTGCTGGTGATTGCCGACGACCGGCTGGGCACCGGCCAGCAGCACCACCACCTGACGCTGCGCTGGCCGTTGCCGACCGGCCTGTCTGATCCACTGCGGCTCACAGCCGACCTGCTGCACAAACAGGGCCTGGGCGACGCCGGCCCGGTCAACACCTGGGGCTGGGCCCTGGGCCTGGACGGCAAGGTCTGGTTTGCCCGGCTGGCGCACGACCCCAAGCAGAACTTCTCGGCACTGGACGCCTGGCGCGTGTCGGCGGGCAGGCGGTTTTGATCGCCGGGTTTTTGCGCTGAGTGATCGGTTGCGGTCGGTCAACGCCCGGCCCGCAAGGCGTGGATTCCGGCCGTTCATGCTCAGGCCGCCTGCAGCCCTTCGTTCTGGTTGCGCAACACGACCTTGTCCACAAAGTAGCCGATCACGCGCGACAAGAAGACCACGAAGGTGTTCATCACGCCCTGGATCAGCGCCATGGTGACCCTGTCGCCATTGGCCACGTGGGCCACCTCGTGGCCGATCACGGCTTCGACCTCGTCTCGCGTCATGGACTGCAGCAGCCCGGTGGACACGGCCACCAAGGCCGAGTTCTTGAATGCGCCGGTGGCGAACGCGTTGGGCGGCCCCTCATGGATGCCGACTTCTGGCGTCCTCACGCCTGCCTGTTTCGCGAAGCGTTCGACGGTGCCCACCAGCCAGGCACGGGTCGGGTCGGGCAAGCCGTTGATCACCTGCAGCTGGGTGGTCCATTTGGCCATGGGCTTGCTGATCAACAGCGAGATGAATGCACCGCCGAAACCCATCACCAAGGCAAAGCCCAGCAAGCCGGTCAGGCTGAGACCGTTGGCAGTGAGGAACCGATTGAGGCCGAGCACGTTGACAGCCAGCACCAGCATCACGCCCAGGTTGGTCAGCAAGAACAAGGCAATGCGTTTCATCGGATATTTCCGGCTTGTGCAAGGCGGCCGAGCCGATGGTGCTCACCATGCCCTTGCCGACGCGCGCGATGAGCGGTTCCTGGCCTGCGCCGCTGGCGCGACTCGCCCGTTACGGTGTGTTCCGAGCCAGCAGGTCCCGGTCCGACGACCGCAGCATTTCGCGGTACAGCCCCCAATGCTCGACGGCTGCGGTCAACACGATCGATTCGCCCTCGGCAACCTGTCCGTCGATCTCGGCGATATCGATGCACAAGCGCAGCAGCCTTCTTCGCAGCACTGGATCTTCGATCTCCGCCATCAACTCCGCCAGCACGCGGTCGTCCACCGGGCAGGCGTCAGCCCATTGCAGTTGCTCGCTCGATACGAGGTCTTCGCAGAGGCTGTCGAGCAAGGCATGGAACTCCTGCCGGTCGATACCCAGTTGCTCGTGAATGGCCAGGCGATCGAGCAGGTCAAGCTCGGACTTGCCGATATCCCGGTCTGCCAGGACAGTCAGCGCGACGATGCGGGCCGCGGCCTGCGGGCTGTTGCACGGATAGGTGCGCATGATCTCTTCTCCAAGGGTGAGGGGTTCGGCGTCAATCGAAGATGTCGCTCAGCCACGACTTTCGCCGGCCGGTGTTGCGATATCGGTCCTGCCGATAGTCCGAGTCGACGAACTCAGGCTGACGCCCGTGGCCCGTGGCGTCGGGTCTGGCGGGCGTCGCCGAGGCCGAGCGCTCGATCAGCTTGTCGAGTTCGCCCCGATCGAGCCAGACGCCCCGGCAGGTGGGGCAATAGTCGATTTCGACACCTTGGCGATCGGTCATCACCAGCGCGGATTCAGGACAGCTAGGGCACTTCATGGTCTTCTCCTTGAACAGGTCATTCATCTGGGCTGCTGGGTAGGCCATTCGCCCGCCATGGATGCGAGCACCCGGGTGCCGGCGACATCGCCCTGGATCGCCACGCGGCAGCGCTTGTCGGCACCGCCGCGTGGACCCAAAAACCGGACAACTTCAGCGTGGTTTTCGGTCATCAGCGCGTTGAGGCGGTGGACTGCAAAGCGCAAACGGCGTTGCACTGCGGCCCGCAATTCGTGGGCTTGGGGACCGCGGGACTTGAACAGAACCTGCATCACAGCGCTCCATCGGTTGGGTGACAGATGGACGGTAGAGCGCGTCGGCGTTTAGAAAAAGCAGCTAATCAATGACCGCAACCTCGGAAAACCCGATGCATGTGATCCGGTCATTCGGAGCGGTAGCGGTAGCGGTAGCGGTAGCGGTAGCGGTAGCGGTAGCGGTAGCGGTAGCGGTAGCGGTAGCGGTAGCAGGCCAGGGGACAACAGGCCGCCGTCATCCTGCACGCCAGGCCGCGTGCGCTCAATTGTCAAGTCCGCACAGCGGCCAGCAATTGCATTACCAAGGGGTGATGCTGACCGCGGCGCGAGCGGATGGCGTGGATTTCTTCTGACACGTCTTCGCAGCGGCCAAGCAGCCGCAGGCCGCGCATCAGCGCCACGTCCGAGGCACCGAGCCGGCTTACCGGGAATACGCCGAGCCCACGCGCGGCAAAGACAGCCAGCAAGGCGCTGTCTTCGAACTCGCCCACGATCCGTGGGCGCAGGCCTTGTGCTTCGAACCAGCGATCGAGCCTGAACCGCAACGCCGAGTGTCCGGTGGGCAGCAGCACCGGCAGGCGGTCCAGTGATTGAGGGAACCCCGCCACCTCGGCTGTGCGAACGATCGCCGTGGGGCCGTACCAGTCGACCGGCGACTGGGCCACGCGCTCACTGGTCAAGCGCAGGTTTGGATTGTTGGGCGCTGCCTGCCCGGCCAGCACCAGGTCCAGGTGGTGCAATGCGAGCTCGGCCAGCAATTGCTCGAATTCGCCCTCGTGGCACAGCAATCGCAGCGTGGGTGTGGCCAGTATGGGTTCGAGCAGCGCGTGCGCCGCCAGCTTGGAGATGCCGTCCGAGAAGCCGACGGACAAGCGTGCCAGCTTGCCACTGGCCGCCTCGCGCACCTCGTCGGGGATCGACTGCCCGATTTGAAAAACCGCCTCGGCCCGCGCAAAAGCGGCCTGCCCGGCCTCGGTCAGCGCAATGCCCCGGCCGGCGGGCTTGAGCAACTGGTGACCCAGCGTTTTCTCCAGTTCGCGGACCTGGGCGCTGATGGTTTGCACGGCCATGTCGAGCCGTTCGGCCGCCCGGGCGAAGCCACCTTCTTTCGTGACGACCCAGAAATAGTACAGGTGGCGGAAATTCAGCATGGAACGACTCCACTTCGGAAAAACAGAATCTGCGATCACTCTAGCGCTGATTCCTTCGAAACCAGGAGCCGCCGAAGATCATTCATCCGCCCTTCACGATCAAAAAACATGGGCACGACTGCACCTCTTCTTAGAATCATGACCGTGGCAATGTCCGGCGCCACGGCACACGCCTGGCGCCTCGGCAGCGAGCGGCGCGATGTGGCGTTGCTTGGCGCTGTGGGCGGGCTGTGCAGTGTCGGCGCCGTCGCTGGCACCATGCGCTGAGGATCCGCAATGGACAACTTGCTCTCACTCCTGGCGATCAACTTCCTGCTTCGGGCTACATCAGCGTTGCGCTGATATTCGGGGCCTGGGTTTGGTGGTTGCTGGGTGCGCAAAGTGGCATGGCCTATTACACCGGCTTCATGATCGAGAAGTCGTTGTCGATGGACAACGTGTTCGTGATCGCGCTGATCTTCACGTTCTTCGCGATCCTCGGCCTGCGGGCGCTGTACTTCGCGCTGTACTTCGCGCTGGCTGCGATGATTCACCGGTTCAAGTACCTCAAGTACGCGCTGGCGCTGGTGCTCATTTTCATCGGCATCAAGATCTTCCTTGTCGGCTTCATCGGCAAGTTTCCGCCCGCGATCTCGCTGGCGGTGACCTTCGGTCTGATTGCCGGCGGCGTTCTGGTGTCGATGTGGAAGACACGCGCACAACCCGCAGCCCTGGAAGCTGCATGACGGTTTGGCTCTGGGGTGTCGAGTGGATCACCCGCTGGCGACCGTTGGGGAACTGCGACGCGGCGTTGTGTTGATCCGCTATCGCGGTGACGTTCAGCAATCGCAATTGCTCGAGACTTGGTTGTCAGAGGTGGTGCAGCAGTACCGGATCAAGGTGCTTGCGTGCGCCGCTTTCGCGGTACAGGTATGGGGTCGGCTGAGGGCTCCTCACCCCGACTTTGCCGCAACCAGACAACACGCTGGCGCAGGCAACTGACCGCTTCACCCGGGGCCAGGCCGTGTCTTGGTCAGAAGAGATCCGGCGCTTGGCCGATCAGCCGGACCGTCAGCCGGGCCGTCAACCGCGCTACCGCAGCCGCTGGCCTCGCGATGTAGGGCATGTCCGACCCTGTGCCGCGATCGATCCAGTCGAGCCCGAGGGTCTCAAAAACCGGCGTCCAGCCCACCTCTGTGCGCAGCAGCATTCCTGGGTTGGGCAGGTAGTGCCCGTTGCGGGTGCGGGCCCACAGCTTGCGCGCCGGCTTGTAGCCGCTGTCGACTTCGGCGCGGGCCAGTACCTGATTGACATAGCTGCGCTTGCGCCGCTTTTCCTTCCACAGGTGCGGCGCCAGGTGGTCGAGCACCTGGTGCAGTTGCTCGGCGAAGTAACCATCGCCGAACTTCCATGGCGGCTCGTCGCGCACGGTGCAGCAGGACCACTGTGTCTTGAGCCCGGCCAGCATCAGCGTCAGCACCCAGTACTCGCCCTGGTGCCGCTCGATGCGGATCAACCGGCCATCGACCTGCACGTCGATGACGGCCGGCGCCAGGCGCTCGAAGACCAACGCCAGTGAGTTTTTGGCGAAGGCAGGCTCGTCCATGGCGCGGCTCACGGCGTGCTGCCAGGCGGTCTGCCCGAACTCATCCACCATCTCGGGATCGGCACCCCGCGCCAGCAGCGCATCGATCAAAGCCGCGTTGCCGGCCCGGGCCGCGAGCATCAACGGGGTGGCACCCACAGGGGTCCGGTGATCAACGGTGTGCACATCGCATAGCCGCAGGATGTCCTTGAAGTTCTTCGCCGTGTAGGCCTGCAGATGGCGTTGCCGCACCGCAGCCACGGCGCGCAGTGCGGGCTGCTGCTGCTTTTCCTGGTCCGTCAGCGGCGCGTTGAATTGCGCCGCGTCATCGATCCACCCAAACTCGCCGTTCGGCGCCAGGCCGCGCGCGGGCGGAAACTGCGCCTTGGCGAGCTGTTCGACCCAGGATTGCTGGCCGTGCCACAGCGCATAGTCCAGCAGCGTCTGCTTGAGTCTGGCGCTGGGGTTGGCGCGGTCCAGCGCCTTGGGTGCCAGCGCCTCGATCAGTTCGCGGTTCCACGGTGTCCACGGCACCGGCTTGCCTTGCAGGAAAGTTTCTCGGATGGCTCGGGCCTGCTCGTCCTTGCCCTGCAACTCGAGCTTGCGCGCCTCCTGCGCCCACTCTTCCTTGGTCGACGCCGGTGCCGCAACGGTTGGGGTCTGGCCGACGGTCAGGCCCAACAAGCCCAGCAGCGCATGGCCGGTGTCGGCCTCGACGAGCGTCAGGGTCTGCACCGCCCGCGTCATCGCCACGTACAAGGCGTTGACGTAGAACTTGTAGAGCTCGAGCGATTTGTCGCCCTTGTCCCTGGCGCGCCGGTAGTCGAGGTCGTCGCGCTGCAGGTCCTTGGCTGTCACGCCGTCGCAGACCTCGGCATAGGCCGCGCGCTGCCCCGACACCAGGCCCAGCAAGATCACATGCGGGTACTCCAGCCCCTTGGCCTCGTGCACGCAAAAGACCAGTGGCGTGCGCAGCTGCGCCCGCGCTGTGGCCTTGTCCTCGTCGCGCAGCACGATCACGGCGTGCCGCACTGAAGCCCGCGTGGTGGCGTCGATCTGCCTGAGCGCGGCGTCGCTGGCGCGGACCAGCGTTACCTCGCCGGCCTCACCCGAGGTGCTCTGGACCAGGAAGTTGCTCTCGCGGTCGATCGAGCCGAAGCGGGCCTGCTTGATCTTCAGCAGCGTGTTGGCCAGGCCCGTGACGGCCTGCGTGTTGCGGAAATTGGCCTGCAGCACGTGCAGCGGCTGGCGCTGCGCCGCGTCGCCGGCCAGACCGTGCCAGAACAGCGACTTCACCGCAGCCCACGAGAAAAAGTTGGGGTGCACGATCTGGTTCGAGTCACCGCACAGCAGGAACTGGCCCGCCGTCTTCAGGCTGGCCAGCAGCAAGGTCAGCTGCACGCCGGTGAGATCCTGCACCTCGTCGATGACGATGAAGTCATACAGCGGCTGGGCCAGCGGCAGCCAATCGTGGGCGAGCAGGTTCAGGTCGAACTGCGCGCTCTCGGTCAGCCATTGCCGGTAGCGACCAAACAAGGCGTGGGCCGCTTCGCGTGCAACGGGTGTCAGCAGGCTTTGGCGCATGCCGAGCGCCAGGTAGTCAACCAGGGCCAGCGGCCCGGCGGGCTGCGCGCCGATGACGCCGCGGAATTCTTCAAACAGCGCGTGGGCGTCGATGTCGCCCAGGGCCCTGGCGGCGGTGCGGTGGCGGTCGAACCAGCCCTGGAAGGTGCTGAAGCTGACCTCGCGGCCGACCGGCACACGCAGGGTTTCGACAAACTCACGCAGGCTGAGGAACTCTGCCTCCTGCTGGGCGTTCTCGTAGCCGTGGGCGTCGTAGAGCGCCCGGGCCGACTGTGCCAGGTAGGCCGACTGGGTCACGTACAGCACGCGGCCGGGCGCCTCTCGCAGCTTGATCAGCGTGACGGCGGTCTTGCCCGAGCCGGCCGAGCCGACCAGGATCACCGGCGCCGGCAACCGGCGCACGGCCTCTTGGGCGTCGTCGAAGACGATGGGCTTGTCGAGCAGCTCGAACTCGGCGCGTGTGGCATGCAGCCAGCGCAGCGGGGTGATCTCCGCAGCGGGCATGGTTGCCGGATCGGCGCTGTGTTCGTGTTCGATCTTGGTCTCATCGACCGGCGCACCGCGCAGGAAGCGCGACTTGTCGTAGGCGTGGTTCTCGATCACCTCCAGCGCCAGGCAAACGGTCTCGGCCCCAAACCTTGCGAACTGCAGCAGCAAGCGGTTGCTGTGGTCGAGCTTGGCACGGTAGTAGCCGCCGACGTGCAGCTTCTTGACGTCGGGGCTTTTGAAGTCACCGGCTTCGATGGCCGCTCGCACCTTGGCGAAGGCGGCCTTGACGCGCCGCAGATCAAGGTCTTTGTACTGGAGCAGGCGCATGAGGCTGGGACACAGGTTGCAACGGAGGTTTGACTCGATTCTGCCCTGCGCCTGCGCGGTGCTGGCCTGGCATGCCGACGCCCGGGCTCCAAGCCCTCGGCGCGGTCAAAACTCCAGGTGCAGCCGGGTCGCTATGAAGTTCACCGGCCCTCGGTCGGCGTTGTAGGCCGGCTGGAGGATGCGCTGGCCGTTCAGTGACACGGTGACACCCTTGACCACTTGCAGCTTGTACGACGCTTCCAGCACCAGGCCCAGCGCCAGCGAGGCGGTGAACGAATAGCTCAGCTCACGCGCCGGGCTCAGGCTGTTGGGCCCGGCGCAGGTGGCGGCAAAGGCCGATTTTTATTGCGTGATATGGGTGGCCTGGCCGGTGATGCCCCAGTTTTGTTCGACGTCGTCGGCTGGGCGGGCGGGTGCGGGTGCGGGTGCGGCTGCGGTCAAGGCCAAGCTGGCGAGGGTCCAGCCGGGCAGGGCGGTTTGCAGTCGTCGAAACACGCTGGCGGCCTTTGCTTGCCCGAAAACACCACCGATCACACAACAGCAGCCCGACAGCGTGATGACCCGGCGGGTCGGGTGGCGGAATGGCTGCGCCGCATGCAGAGGCCTGCGCTTCGCCGCCAGCCCGCACTGACACAATGGCCTGATGAATCCGCAGGAGTCGCTTTTTGCCGCCGACCCGGCGCCTGCCGGTGCTGACGAGAGCCCGTCGGTGCCCGGCGCCGAAGTGCCGCTGGCCGAGCGCCTGCGCCCGCGCACCCCCGACGAGGTCATCGGCCAGACCCATTTGCTGGGCCCGGGCAAGCCGCTGCGGGTGGCTTTCGAGACGGGCCGGCTGCACTCGATGATCCTCTGGGGTCCTCCGGGGGTGGGCAAGACCACGCTGGCGCGGCTGATGGCGGGTGCGGTGCGGTCGCGCTTTGTGGTGTTGTCGGCGGTGCTGGCCGGCGTCAAGGACATCCGCGAGGCGGTCGAGCAGGCCCAGGCGGCGCGGCTGCTGCGGCCGGGCGGCCCGGGCACGGTGGTGTTTGTCGATGAGGTGCACCGCTTCAACAAGGCCCAGCAGGACGCGTTTTTGCCGCATGTCGAGTCCGGCCTGTTCACCTTCATCGGTGCCACCACCGAGAACCCCAGCTTCGAGGTCAATGCCGCGCTGCTGTCGCGGGCCACGGTGCATGTGCTGAAGTCGCTGGACGATGCCGAACTGGCCCAGTTGATCACACGCGCCCGCAACGCACTGGCCGCGCCGCCGCTGTCGGACGCCGCCCGGCAGCGGCTGATCGGCTACGCCGATGGCGACGCTCGGCGCCTGCTCAATGCCTACCAGAGCCTGGTTGAACTGGTGCACGACACGCCCGGCGCCGATGTGGATGCCACGGGTGCGCCCGAGATCGGTGAAGCCAGGCTGGAGCAGGCGCTGGGCGAGATGCTGCGCCGCTACGACAAGGGCGGCGACCAGTTCTACGACATGATCTCGGCGCTGCACAAAAGCGTGCGCGGGTCTGACCCCGACGCCGCGCTGTACTGGCTGGCGCGCATGCTGGATGGCGGTGTGGATGCCCGCTACGTGGCGCGCCGGGTGCTGCGCATGGCCAGTGAGGACATCGGCCTGGCCGACCCGCGGGGCCAACAACTGGCGTTGGAGGCCGCTCAGGTTTACGAGCGCCTGGGCTCGCCCGAGGGCGAACTGGCGCTGGCCCAGGCGGTGGTCTACCTGGCGGTGGCGCCCAAGAGCAACGCTGTTTACAAGGCCTGGAACGTGGTGCGTGCGCTGGTCAAGCAAGACAGCACCCGGCCGGTGCCCATGCACTTGCGCAACGCGCCCACCAAGCTGATGAAGGGCCTGGGCCACGGCGACGGTTACCGCTATGCCCATGACGAGGCGGGTGGTTTTGCGGCGGGGGAAAACTACCTGCCCGACGGGCTGGCCGGGCAGCCGTTCTACCAACCCGTGCCGCGTGGCCTGGAGCTGCGCATCGGCGATCGACTGGCCGAGTTGCGGCGCCAAAACGAGGCCGCCCGCCAGCTGAGGGCAAACCCGCATATCGACGCAGCGGCTGCGGGATCGGCGTAGAAGCCTCGGCAAAGCGGCCTGGTTTCCGAACTTTCGGTGGTCTGACGGGGGGTATCTCCTCTCAATTTGCAGGTGGACGCCACCCTACAATTCCGCCCAGCTTGGCAGGCCTGCACGGCCGGTTCGAGGCCAGCTTCTTGCTAGCAACACCACAAGTCGACGGTTGTCGTCGCGGGGCCGACCGGGCCGCGCCAGCCGCCGTACAACGCACCGGAGACCCCCGCCATGGATACCTTGTTGCAACAGATCATCAACGGTCTGGTGCTGGGCAGCATGTATGCCCTCGTGGCGCTCGGCTACACGATGGTGTACGGCATCATCAACCTGATCAACTTCGCCCACGGCGAGGTGCTGATGGTGGGCGCGCTGACCAGTTGGACGGTGCTGCGGGTGCTGGCCGGCTCGGGCCTGCCGGGCTGGGTGATGCTGCTGGTGGCGCTGCTGGCCGCCATCGTGGTGTGTGCCGCACTCAACTACCTGATCGAAAAGATCGCCTACCGGCCGCTGCGCAACGCGCCGCGCCTGGCGCCGCTGATCACCGCGATGGGCATGAGCCTGCTGCTGCAAACGCTGGCCATGATCATCTGGCAACCCAGCACCAAGCCTTACCCGATCTTGTTGCCCAATGAGCCGATCTTTATCGGCGGCGCGGTCATCAACCTGACGCAGATCCTGATCCTGGGCACCACCGTGGTCACGCTGGCCGGCCTGATGTACCTGGTCAACCGCACCAAACTGGGCCGGGCGATGCGCGCCACCGCCGAGAACCCGCGGGTAGCTGCCCTGATGGGGGTGCGGCCCGACCATGTGATCTCGGCCACCTTCATCATCGGTGCGGTGCTGGCGGCGCTGGCCGGCGTGATGTACGCCGCCAACTACGGCACGGTTCAACACACCATGGGCTTTTTGCCCGGCCTCAAGGCCTTCACCGCGGCGGTGTTTGGCGGCATCGGCAACCTCGCGGGTGCGGTGGTGGGCGGCGTGCTGCTGGGGCTGATCGAGGCACTCGGCTCGGGCTACATCGGCACGCTCACCGGCGGTGTGCTGGGCAGCCAGTACTCGGACATCTTTGCCTTTCTGGTGCTGATCCTGGTGCTCACCGTGCGGCCGCAAGGCCTGCTGGGCGAGCGCGTGGCAGACCGGGCCTGAGCACGAGGGACACACACCATGAAAAACAAACTCATCGTCTTCCTGATCGCCGCCGTGGCGCTGCTGGTACTGCCGCTGCTGGCCCAGCACATGGGCAACTTCTGGGTGCGCATGCTGGACTTTGCGCTGCTCTACGTGCTGCTGGCGCTGGGCCTGAACATCGTGGTCGGCTACGCCGGCCTGCTCGACCTGGGCTATGTCGCGTTCTACGCGGTCGGTGCCTACATGTTCGGCCTGATGGCGTCACCGCACCTGTCCGAGAACTTTGCGGCGGTCAAGGCGCTGTTCCCCAACGGCCTGCACACGCCCATCTGGCTGGTGATCCCGCTGGGCGCGGCGCTGGCGGGCACCGCAGGGATGTTGCTGGGCGCGCCCACGCTTAAATTGCGCGGTGATTACCTGGCCATCGTCACGCTGGGCTTTGGCGAGATCGTTCGGGTGTTCATGAACAACCTGGACCGTCCGGTCAACATCACCAACGGGCCCAAGGGCCTGACCCAGATCGACAGCATGAAGTTCTTCGGCATCGATCTGGGCAAGACCGGCGACCTGTTCGGCATGGAGATCTCGTCGGTCACCAAGTACTACTACCTGTTCCTGGCGCTGGTGGTGATCAGCGTGGTGATCTGCTACCGGCTGGAGCAAAGCCGCATCGGCCGCGCCTGGATGGCCATCCGCGAGGACGAGATCGCCGCCAAGGCCATGGGCATCAACACCCGCAACTTGAAGTTGCTGGCGTTTGGCATGGGCGCCACCTTCGGCGGTGTGTCGGGCGTGATGTTCGCCACCTTCCAGGGCTTTGTCTCGCCCGAGTCGTTCTCCTTGCAAGAGAGCGTGATGATCGTGGCGATGGTGGTGCTGGGGGGCATCGGCCACATCCCCGGCGTGGTGCTGGGCGCGGTGCTGCTGGCGGCCTTGCCCGAGGCGCTGCGCTGGGTGGCCGGTGAGTTGGACCTGCAACGCATGACCGACGGCCGCATCGATGCGGCCATCTTGCGCCAGCTGATGATCGCGCTGGCGATGATCGCGATCATGCTGGTCCGCCCGCGTGGCCTGTGGCCCTCGCCCGAGCATGGCAAGGCGGCGCCGCAGCCACAGCCGCAGCCGCAGCCGGTGTCCAAACCCAGCACCCGCTAACGGAGGCAACAGACATGATTGATTCCGTGAGCAGTTCGGGTGGCGCACCGTTGGGCGAGACGGTGCTGAAGGTGGCCGGTGTGTCCAAGCGCTTTGGCGGCCTGCAGGCCTTGTCGGATGTGGGCATCACGATTCGCAAGGGCCAGGTCTACGGCCTGATCGGGCCCAACGGCGCCGGCAAGACGACGTTTTTCAATGTGATCACCGGGCTGTACACGCCCGACTCGGGCTCGTTCGACCTGGGTGGGCAGCCTTACAAGCCCACCGCGGTGCACGAGGTGGCCAAGGCCGGCATTGCCCGCACCTTCCAGAACATTCGGCTGTTTGCCGAGATGACGGCGCTGGAAAACGTCATGGTCGGCCGCCACGTGCGCAGCAAGTCCGGCCTGATCGGTGCGGTGTTGCGCACGCCCGGCTTTAAAGCCGAGGAGGCGGCGATTGCCAAACGCGCCCAAGAGCTGCTGGACTACGTCGGCATCGGCCGCTATGCCGACTACAAGGCCCGCACGCTGAGCTACGGTGACCAGCGCCGGCTGGAGATTGCCCGCGCGCTGGCCACCGACCCCAAGCTGATTGCGCTGGACGAGCCCGCCGCCGGCATGAACGCGACTGAAAAAATAGTGCTGCGCGAGCTGATCGACCGCATCCGCAAGGACGGCCGAACCATCCTGCTGATCGAGCACGACGTCAAGCTGGTGATGGGCCTGTGCGACCGCGTCACCGTGCTGGACTATGGCAAGCAGATCGCCGAGGGCACACCCTATGACGTGCAGCGCAACGACAAGGTGATCGAAGCCTATCTCGGCGCCGGCCACAAGGCACACTGAACTGGATGGCCCACCCCCGAAGCGCGTTCTGCCCCCTCAAGGGGGCCGAGCCCCGACGAAGAACAGTCCCCGCGGACTGTTCTTCGCCTGCGAGGGCTGGCTGGCATGCAAGCCAGCCAGCGCCGCCAGCGGCCCGCCGAAGCCGGTTCCGCGGCGTCTGCTTGGTTGCAAACACTGCACTAGGTGCGGAGATTTGAAATGAACAACAACAACGACGTATTGCTCGAAGTCAGCGGCCTGAAGGTGGCCTACGGTGGCATCCAGGCCGTCAAGGGCGTGAGCTTCCAAGTGCGCCAGGGCGAGCTGGTATCGCTGATCGGCGCCAACGGCGCGGGCAAGACCACCACGCTCAAGGCTGTCACCGGCACCCAGCCGGTGGCTGATGGCGACATCCGCTTCATGGGCCAATCCATCAAGGGCCAGGGCGCCTGGGACCTGGTCAAGCAAGGCCTGGTGATGGTGCCCGAGGGCCGCGGCGTGTTTTCGCGCATGACCATCACCGAAAACCTGCTGATGGGCGCCTATATCCGCGACGACGACGAGGTGCAGGCCGACATCGACAAGGTGTTTGTCATCTTCCCGCGTCTTAAAGAGCGTGCGCTGCAACTGGCCGGCACCATGAGCGGCGGCGAGCAGCAGATGCTGGCGATGGGCCGGGCGCTGATGGCCCGGCCCAAGGTGCTGCTGCTCGACGAGCCGTCGATGGGCTTGTCGCCGATCATGGTCGACAAGATCTTCGAGGTGGTGGCCGACATCCACAGCCGCGGCACCACCGTCTTGCTGGTCGAGCAAAACGCCAGCCGGGCGCTGGGCCTGGCCAACCGCGGCTATGTGATGGACTCGGGCGAGATCACCATGAGCGGCGACGCCAAGGCGCTGCTGGACGACCCCAAGGTCCGGGCCGCGTACCTGGGCGAGTAGACAGCGGCGCAGCGGTCTGCCGCTGACCCGCGACCGACCGCTGCGCATGGCACCATCGGGCCATGCTCGCCTACCGCCATGCCTTTCACGCCGGCAACCCTGCCGATGTCCTCAAACACGCGGTGCTGGTGGCCCTGCTGCGCCACCTCAACCAAAAGGACAAGGCCTGGCGCTTGGTCGACACCCATGCCGGTGCCGGTGCGTATGCACTGCACGCCGAGCAAGCGCAGAAAAACGCCGAGTACAAGCAAGGCATCGCCAAGCTTTGGCCGACGTCCAACGTGCGGGCCCTGCCGCCGCTGCTGGCGGATTACCTGGCCCAGGTGCAGGCCTTCAACCCGCATGAGGAACTGGCGCTCTACCCCGGCTCACCGCGTTTTGCCCGGGCGCTGATGCGCCCGCAAGACCAGCTGCGGCTGTTCGAGCTGCACCCCACCGACCACGCGCTGCTGGCCGAGAACTTTGCCGGTGACAAGCAGGCCATCGTCTATAAAGCCGATGGCTTTGCCGGCTTGAAGTCGCATTTGCCGCCGCCCAGCCGGCGCGGTGTGCTGCTGATGGACCCCAGCTACGAGATCAAGACCGACTATGCCGAGGTGGTGACCGCGGCGCGCGAGGCGCTGACCCGCTTTGCCGAGGGCATCGTGATGGTCTGGTACCCGCAGATCGACCTGCGTGAATCGCTGCAACTGCCCACCCGGCTGAAAGCCGTGGCCGAGGCCCAGGCCAAAAAAGGCTGGCTGCATGCCCGCCTGACCGTGGCCGAGCCCAACGACCGTGGCTTTGGCATGCTGGGCAGCGGGCTGTTCATCATCAACCCGCCGCACACCCTGATGCCGGCGCTGCGCGAGGCGCTGCCGGTGCTGGTGCGCCTGCTGGGCC
>JBBRZR010000013.1:0-28445 GCA_038236495.1 Burkholderiales bacterium | reverse complement strand
CTGATCAGCCGGTCGAGAAAGGCGTTGTCGAACTCGCGGTTGATCAGGCCGGCACGCTGGCCTTGCAATTGATGGCTCATGCCGCCGGTGCCCCAGATCTGCACCTTCAGGTCTTGGTCAAACGACTCGACGGCGCGGCGGATGGCCTGGCCCAGCATGAAGCAGCGCCGGCCCGACGGCACCGGGTACTGCACGACGTTCACCGCAAACGGGATCACCGGGCAAGGCCAAGCCGGGTTGTCGCCAGTCGGCTGGCCGCACATCAGGCTCAGTGGCACGGTCAGGCCGTGGTCCACGTCCATCTTGTTGACGATGGTCAGGTCGAAGTCCTGCTGGATCACCGACTGCGCGATGTGCGCGGCCAGCTCGGGGTGGCCGATCACCGTGGGCACCGGGCGTGGGCCCCAGCCTTCGTCGGCCGGCTGGAATGTCGCCGCCGTGCCGATGGCAAAGGTCGGGATCATCTCCAGGCTGAAGGCGGTGGCGTGGTCGTTGTAGACCAGGAAGATCACGTCGGGCTTGTTCTCCAACATCCACTGTTTGGCGTACTCGTAGCCCTTGAAGACGGGTTGCCAGTAAGGCTCGTTGCTCTTGCCCAGGTCGAGTGCGGCGCCGATCGCCGGTACGTGGGAGGTGTAGACGCTGGCGGTGATGCGGGCCATTATTTCTGCTCCGGTTTCTGCTCGCCAATGCGGCGGTTGCCCTCGACCGACCGGCCGCCGGCCAGCATCATCGCGGCGTAGGCGTCCTGCGTCATGCCGGTCATGCTGGCGGCCATGTACTGGAAGCTCTTGCCGTCGGTGGCGCCGATCTTGGCCAGGAAGTAGATGTTGCCGCCGGCGGCGATGCAGCGGTTCAGGTCGCGGGTCAGCACGCCCTGCTTTTGCTCTTCGGTCATGGCCCACTCATCCAGGTAGGCCCGCTCGTCGGCCTTGAAGCGTTCGCGGTTCGCGGCCTTCATCAGCGACATGCAGAACTGGTTCAGGTGGTAGCCCTTGCGCGATTGTTCAGCATCAAAAATGGTCGTGCCGGGCACGTCCAGGTACGGTTTGTCGAGTGCCATGCTCAGCCTTTCGCTTCTTCGGGCCAGTACAGCCGCATCGGGTTGCCCACCAGCAGCTTTTGCTGCAACTCGGGTGTGACCGCAATGTGGGGGATGAAGTCCACCAGCAGGCCGTCGTCAGGCATGTGGTCCTTCAGGTTGGGGTGCGGCCAGTCGGTGCCCCACAACACCCGGTCGGGAAACTGCTCGACGATGCGCCGGGCAAACGGGATCACGTCTTGGTAGGCGTGCTGCTCGCCATTCAGCGCCTTGGGTCCGGTGACCGACAGCCGCTCGGGGCAGCTGACCTTGCTCCAGACGTTGGTGTGCTCGCGCATGAACTTCTCGAACAACGCAAACTGCGGGCCGTCCACCAGCAGGCTCACGTCCGGCCGACCCATGTGGTCCACCACCACGGTGGTGGGCAGGGCGGCGAAAAAATCCCACAGCTCGGGCAGGTCCACCGCCTCGAAATAGATCACCACATGCCAGCCGAGTTTGTGGATGCGCTGGGCGATCTCCAGCAGTTCGTCCTTGGGCGTGAAGTCCACCAGGCGCTTGACGAAGTTGAAGCGAACGCCGCGCACACCAGCGTCGTGCAAGACCTGCAACTCAACATCCGAGATGCTGCGCTTGACAGTAGCCACACCACGCGCCCTGCCGCCGCTGTGTTGCAGCGCATCGACCATCGCCCGGTTGTCCGCGCCGTGGCAGGTGGCCTGCACCACCACGTTGCGCGCAAAACCCAGGTGATCGCGCAGGGCAAAAAGTTGCGCCTTGGACGCGTCGCAAGGCGTGTATTTGCGCTCGGGCGCAAACGGGAACTCATCGCCGGGGCCAAAGACGTGGCAGTGCGCGTCCACGCTGCCAAGCGGCACCTTGAACTTGGGCTTGGCCGGGCCGGCGTACCAGTCCAGCCATCCGGGGGTCTTCACAAAAGAGTTCTCAACAGTCACGGCATCGATCCTTGGTTCTGGGCCTGTCCAGGCGGGCGGGCCTCAATCGATGTACTTCAGGCCGGCCTTTTCCAGCGGCTCGCGCATCTTGTACATGTCCAGGCCCAGCACCCCGGCCGCCAGCTTGGCGCGTTTTTCGCCCTCAAAGGCTTCACGCGCTTCGGCCGCATCGGCCACCTGCTGGGCGATGGCGGCCGGCACCACCACCACGCCGTCAGCGTCGGCGATCACCACGTCACCGGGGTTGACCACTGCGCCGGCGCAAACCACAGGCACGTTGACCGACCCCAAGGTGGCCTTGATCGTGCCCTTGGCGTGCACCGCGCGGCTGAACACCGGAAAGTCCATCTCGGTCAGGTCCTTCACATCACGCACACCGCCGTCGATGATCAGGCCCAGTGCGCCGCGGGCGCGGAAGCTGGTGGCCAGCAGGTCACCAAAAAAGCCGTCGGCGTTCTCAGAAGTGCAAGCCGCCACCACCACGTCGCCGGTTTGAATCTGCTCGGCCGCCACATGCATCATCCAGTTGTCGCCGGGCTGCAGCAGCACGGTCACTGCCGGGCCGCAGACATGCGCGCCGGTGTAGATCGGCCGCATATAGGGCTTCATCAGACCGACCCGGCCCATCGCCTCGTGGATCGTGGCCACGCCAAAACGCGACAGCTTTTCGACCGCGGCACGGTCGGCGCGCACGATGTTGCGCTTGACGATGCCGAGTTGGTTCATGGGCAAGCTCGTGGGCAAGCTCGTGGGCAAGCTCGTAGGCAGGTTCATGGTCACAGTCCTTTGGCTTTGAGCGCGGCGTCCAGCCGCGGGAAGACACGGCGTGCATTGCCCTCGTAGACCCGGTGGCGATCGTCGCCGACGACGATGGTCGATGCCTCGATGTAGCGCTTGGTGTCGTCAAAGTAGTGGCCGGTCTCGGGGTCGATGCCGCGCACCGCGCCGATCATCTCGCTGGCAAACAGGATGTTTTCGACCGGGATCACGGTGGTCAGCAGGTCGATGCCGGGCTGGTGGTAGACGCAGGTGTCGAAGAAGATGTTCTTGAGCAGGTGGTCTTTGAGCAGCGGCTTTTTCAGCTCTTGCGCCAGGCCACGAAAGCGCCCCCAGTGGTAGGGCACCGCGCCGCCGCCGTGCGGGATGATGAACCGCAGGGTCGGAAAGTCCTTGAACAGATCCGACGTCAGGCACTGCATGAAAGCGGTGGTGTCGGCGTTGAGGTAGTGCGCGCCGGTGGTGTGGAAGCAGGCGTTGCAGCTGGTGCTCACGTGGATCATCGCCGGTATGTCGTACTCGACCATCTTCTCGTAAATGGGATACCAGGCGCGATCAGACAGTGGCGGGCTGGTCCAGTGGCCGCCTGAGGGATCCGGGTTCAGGTTGATGCCGACGTTGCCCAGTTGCTCTACGCACCGGACCAACTCCGGGATGCAGGTGGCCGGGTCCACGCCGGGGCTTTGCGGCAGCATCGCAGCGGGGATGAAGTGGTCGGGGAAGAGTTGTGCCACCCGAAAACACAGCTCGTTGCAGATCGCCGCCCAGGTGCTGCTGACCTGAAAGTCGCCGATGTGGTGGGCCATGAAGCTGGCCCGCGGGCTGAAGATCGTCAGATCACTGCCACGCTCTTTCATCAGGCGCAACTGGTTGCTCGCTATGGTCTCGCGCAGCTCGTCATCGCTGATCCGGAGGTCGCTGACTTTGGGGGTCAGCGTGGGGTCCTGGATGCCGGCAATCTGCCGGTTGCGCCAGGTCTCCAGCGCCTTGGGCGCGGTGGTGTAGTGGCCGTGGCAATCGATGATCATGGGGGTCTCCTCGGGGCGGATCGGGGTGCAAAGGTCTGCCGGTCAGGCGGTCAAGGGAAGTTCAAGCGGACGGTCAGGCGGGTGTCATCCCATGCCGCAACTTGGCCGCGCTGGCCTGCGGCGAAGCCAGAAACCCGATCAGCGCCCGAACTGCCTGTGGCCGGGTCGAGGCGCTACACACACCGGCTGAAAACGTGGTGTTGATCTGGACCGGTGTCGGCAACGGTCCGACGACATGAATGCCGTCCTGGTGGATCAACTCACTGAGTTGCTGGAAGCCCAGCGCCACTTCTCCGCATGCCACCAGCGCGCCCACTGGCACCCCGGGCGGCGCCACCACGGTGCGCGGCTGGATCTGCTCGGCAATGCCCCAGCGCTCGAACAATTGGGCCAATTGCACACCGCTAGGCCCAGTCGAGGTGCCGATGCTGCGGGCGGCCAGCACGGCGCTGCGCAAGGCGGACTCGGTGCTGATGTCGGGCAGGGCTGCGCCGGCCCGCACCGCAACCGCTACACCGGACTGCACCAGGTCCACCCGGCTGCCCGGCAGCACGCGGCCGGCAGCGATCAAGCGATCAATGGCATCGGACGCCAGCACCACCACATCGAAAACTTCACCTGCCAGGATGCGCTTGGCAGCATCCACACCGCCCACCGATTCCATCTGCGGCTCACCGCCATCGGCCGGGCGGTAGAGCGCCAGTAACTCGGCCAGCACGGCGCGGGTGGCCATCGATGAGATGCCAATGATTGGCGGCGTCATGGCAGCCAGTGCTGGGGCAACAAGCCGCCAAGGGTCACGCTGTTCATGGTCTGGCCTGCGCCTGGGGTGGGGATGGGGATGGCACGATTCTGACCTTGCACCGCCCTGCAATCCAGGCATGGCTGGCAATAGCAGCTATAACAACGCGGCATGAAGCCGCGTGGGATCTCAAGCCGGGTGCAGTTTGAAGCTGGCGACCACCTGGGCCAGCCGCTGGGCCTGGTCCTTGAGCGACTCGGCCGCAGCCGCGCCTTGCTCGACCAGGGCCGCGTTCTGCTGCGTCATCTGGTCAAGCTGACCCACGGCCAGGGTGACTTGCGCGATGCCGCCCGACTGACCGGCCGCCGACGAGCTGAGCTCGCCAATGATGCCGGAGACCCGGCTCACCGAGGCCACGATCTCGGTCATGGTCAGGCCGGCATCGGCCACCAGTCGGGTGCCGGACTCGACCTTGTCCACGCTGCTGCCAATCAATGCCTTGATCTCGCGCGCCGCGGCTGCTGAGCGTTGGGCCAGGCTGCGCACCTCGCTGGCGACCACGGCAAAGCCGCGCCCTTGCTCGCCGGCGCGGGCGGCCTCGACAGCGGCATTCAGCGCCAGGATATTGGTCTGGAAAGCGATGCCGTCGATCACGCCGATGATGTCGACAATCTTCTTGGCGCTGGCATTGATCTCGCTCATCGTGGCCACGACCTGGGCAACCACCGTGCCCCCGCGCTCGGCGACCTGGGCGGCTGATCCGGCAAGTGCATTGGCCTGCTGCGCCGAATCAGCCGACTGCCGGACCGTGTCCGAGAGTTGCGACATCGACGAGGCCGCCTGCTGCAGATTGGACGCCGTCTGTTCGGTGCGCACGCTCAAGTCCTGGTTGCCTGTGGCGATCTCGGCGCTGGCGGTGTGGATGCTGTCGGTGCTGGTGCGCACCTGGCCCACCAGTTCGCGCAGTGCGCCCTGCATGCGCTGCAAGGCAGCCAGCAACTCGGCGGCTTCATCGCTGCCAGACACCGTGATGGTCTGCGACAAGTCGCCTGCGGCGATGGCCTCGGCCAGCGACCGGGCCTGGGCGATAGGCCCCACCACCGAGCGCGTCACGCGCCAGGCCAGGCCCGCCGCCAACAGCAGTGCCAGCGCGCCACCCGCCGCCAGTGCCACGGTGGCCGACAGCGCCGCAGCCTCGGCCCGGGCTTGGGTCTGGGTCATGTTGCTGCGCTGGCGGACGACAAGTTTTTCCACCACGTCGGTGTAGGCCTGCGCGGCCGGGAAGAGCTTGTCAAACAGCTCGCCCTTGACCTCCTCACCCGCCTCTTGACGTTTGAGCAGACTGTTGCGCAAGGCCTGGTAGGCGTCGCGCTGCTGTGACACGTCGGCCAGCAGTTGCTTGTCGGCGTCCGATTCGGCCAGTTGCTGCATGCGCTTGAGGCGCTCGGTCTGCAGCACCACCACCTGCTGCATCTCGGTCTTCAGGCGCTGCTTGATCTGCGGATCGGTGGCAAAAAACAGCACCCAGGACCGTGCGGTGTTGGACTCGATGGCCCGCGCCCAGCGCTCGGACAGGGATAATTTTTCGGCATCCACCGTGCCGAGTTGGTGTGACAGGCTGCGCAGGGTGGCGATTCGGTCGATGCCAAAACCGACAGCGGCGGCGCACAACAGCACGATCGAGCCGAAACCCAGCGCCAGGCGCGGGCCCAGACGCAGTGCAGACAAAGAGAACATGGTGGTTTTGCTCCAGAGAATGTGTGCCGAAAGGCAGCAACGGTGAACCTGCCGGAGGGGCCGGCGACTTGGCCTGTTTATCGGCAACGCCGCCGGGCTCTGGAGCCCCCCCTTTGCCGGCAGCCCGGCTAGCACGCTTCAGCCGGGCTGCGACTGTGCGGCGGCGCCCTGCGGCAGGCCTTTCACCAGCTCGGTCAACAGCCGGGTGGCCTGGCGCATCAAGGGGCTGGGCCGTTTGTGGGCCGAGACGGCCAGGCACAACACGCTGTTCAGACGCGGCTGCACCAGCGGCCGCACAGACAGCAGGTCAGCGCGGTCCGAGGCGGCCACCGCACTGGCATGCAGCACCGCGTGGCCGTAGCCGGCGCACACCAGATCGACGATGGCCGCGATGCTGGAGACCTCCCAGGCGATATTGAGCTTGACGCCGGCCAGCACGGCCTGGGTTTCCAGCAGCTTGCGGATGGCGTGACCCCGCTCGGGCACGATCAGCGGCCAAGCCGGCAGCGCTTGCAACGGCAGCACCTCGCCGGCGCCGGGCGCAGACGCTGCAGGCGAGACCAGGCACAGCGACTCTTCGATCAGCGGCGTGATCTCCAGCGCCGGTTGCACCTCGGGGTTGTAGAGCAGGCCCAGGTCCACCCGGCCGGTGCTGATCCACTCGCTGATGTGGCTGGACAAGCCCTCGACGATGGCCAGCCTGGCCACAGGCAGGCGGCGCTGAAAGCCATCGATCAGCGGCAAGGTCAGCTGGCGGCCGACCGACGGCGGCAGGCCGATGGTGATGCGGCCGACCGGCGCGTCGCGGCTCGCGCCCATGTCATCCTGGGCCTGGGCCAGCGCCTGCAGGATGTTGACGCCGTGCTCGTACAGCCGCTGGCCGGCATCGGTCAGCACCACGCCGCGGCCGTTGCGCAGCAGCAGGGTCTCGCGCAGGTCGATCTCCAGCGCCCGGACCTGCCGGCTGAGTGCGGGCTGGGCGATGTCGAGCACCACCGCAGCCTTGCTGAAACTGCCGAGCTCGGCCACGTGCACAAAGTATTCGAGCTGCTTGAAGTTCATTGCGGCTCGATCCTGGCGCCGCGTACCAGCGCCGCACCGTGCTGGATCTCGGCCGCCAGCCACTGCCGCAACTGCTCGGGCGTGCCGCCCTGGGCGCGCACGCCCAGGGCACGCAACTGGCGCTGCACCGCGGGCTGGGCCAGCGCGTCATTGGCGGCCCGGTTCAGCCGCAAGACCACCTCGGGTGGCGTAAGGGCCGGCGCAGCCAGCGCGTTCCAGGAGCTGAGCTTGAAGTGTTGCAACCCGGCATAGCCCGCACCGGCTGCGCTGCCGCCCGTGCTGCCCGATGCAGGCTGGCCCAACTCGGCCACCGTGGGCACCAGAGGCAGATCGGCAAAGCGCTGGGCCGAGCTCACCGCCAGCGCACGCAGCACGCCGCCACTGACCTGCGGCAGCCAGGGGCCGATGATCTCGAACGCCGCATCGATCTCGCCGCCGCGCAGCGCACCCAGCACCGCCGGCGTGCCCTTGTACGGCACGACCAGCGCGTCGATGCCGGCCAACTGTTTCAACCACTCGGCCGCCAGGTGCTGCGTGCTGCCTAGGGCCACGCTGCCCAGCGTCAGCTTGCCCGGCCGGGCGCGCGCTTCGTCCAGCAGTTGGGTCAGCGTCTTGAAGCGAGAGCCCGCGGCGACAAACAGCGCCAGATCAAAGCTGGCCAGCAGGCAGACCGGCGCAAAATCCCGTTGCACGTCGAACGGCAACTTGCGGAACAGGCTGATCCCTACCGCATGCCCGTTGCTCATCAGCAGCAGGGTGTGGCCATCGGGTGCGGCGTTGGCCACCACCTGGCTGGCGACGATGCTGCCCGCGCTGGGCCGGTTGTCCACCACCAGCGCCTGACCCAGGCTGGCCGACATGGCCTGGGCCACGGCACGCGCGGTCAGGTCGGCAATGCCGCCCGGACCAAACGGCACCAGCAGGCTGATCGCGTGGGTGGGGAACACGGGTGTCTGCGCCTGTGCCAGCGCCGGCACAAGCCAGCTCGGCGTCGCCAATGCGACCAAGACGCTGCGGCGGTCAAGCCGGCAGGCCGGCCGGCCCAAATGCAGGGTGTCTTGTGGGGCAGGCAACTCGGGGCTCTCGGCGTGAAGGGGCAGAGTCATGGCGTAATCATTGTCCGGCACCCTGCCCGGCTTTGACCGCGCCGTGATACTGCGGTCCCCGTCACCCCTCACCACGGCAAATCGCACATGCACTACGAGACCACCGGCCGCGCGCCGGGCCTGAAGTTCGACCCGTTCAAGGCGCTGGCCGTGCCCCGCCCGATCGGCTGGATCGCCACCTTGGGGCCAGACGGCGTGGCCAACCTGGCCCCCTACAGCTTCTTCAACGCCATCAGCGACCGCCCGCCGATGGTGATGTTCTCGTCCGGCGGCCACAAGGACTCGCTGCGCAACATCGAGCACAACGGAGAGTTCACCTGCTCGATCGCCTGCTGGGACTTGCGCGAAGCGATGAACCTGAGCTCGGCCCCTGTTGCGCCCGGCGTTGACGAGTTCAGGCTGGCCGGCCTGAGCCCTGCGGCCTCGCTGTGCGTCAAGCCCCCGCGTGTGGCCCAGGCGCCGGCTGCCTTCGAGTGCCGGCTGTGGAAGACCCTCACCCTGCCCTGCCCGCCCGCACGCCCGGGCGCTGCCAGTGCACCCGAGGGCTACACCGTGGTCATCGGCGAGGTGGTGGCGGTCTACATCGATGACCGCTTCATCGAGGACGGCCTGGTGATGACCGGCAAGATGCGCCCGCTGGCCCGGCTGGGCTACATGGACTATTCGGTGGTCACGCCCGAGAGCATGTTCACGCTGAACCGCCCCATCGCCAGCGACGACGGGCTGAGCGCGTCGGTGCAGCCCGGGGCGTGGGACGGGGTGTACCGCTAGAAGGTTGTCGGGCTTGGCGGCTGGGCCGGCGGACCCCGCGCGGTCAGCGCTTGTGCCCTGCACGGCAGGGCAATATTGAGGTCCAGAAATGCAAAACCCCAAGCTGGACATCCACTTGGGGCAGGCATGCTGGAGGAGACGGAGGGATTCGAACCCTCGATGGAGCTATTAACCCCATACTCCCTTAGCAGGGGAGCACCTTCGGCCACTCGGTCACGTCTCCCGGGGCAAGACCAATATTCTAGCCCAGCTTGGGCGGCCTATCGGGCATGACGGCGAACATTGCACGGACATGCTCGGTGCAAGATCTCAGGCCACCGCTTCAGGCGCGTCCAGGCCGAACGCACGGTGCAGCGCACGCACCGCCAGCTCCATGTATTTTTCGTCCAGCACCACCGAGGTCTTGATCTCGCTGGTGGTGATCATCTGGATGTTGATGCCCTCTTCGGCCAGGGTGCGGAACATCGTGCTGGCCACGCCGGCATGGCTCTTCATGCCGATGCCGACGATCGAGACCTTGCAGATGCGCGGATCGGCGGTGAACTGCAGCGCGCCGATGGTGGGCACGATGGTGTTTTTCAGCAGGTCATTGACACGCTGAAAATCACCACGCGGCACGGTGAACGAAAAGTCGGTACGGCCGTCGTGCGACACGTTTTGCACGATCACGTCCACGTCGATGTTGGCATCGGCCACCGCGCCCAGGATCTTGTAGGCGATGCCCGGGGTGTCGGGCACGCCGACGACGGTGAACTTGGCTTCGTCGCGGTTGAACGCGATGCCCGAGACAACCGCTTGTTCCATATTTGCATCTTCCTCAAAGGTGATCAGGGTGCCCGAGCGGGCTTCTTCGTCGATGTTGATGTCCCAGGGCGTGAAGCTCGAGAGCACCCGCAGCGGCACCCGGTACTTACCGGCAAACTCGACCGAGCGGATCTGCAGCACCTTGCTGCCCAGGCTGGCCATCTCCAGCATCTCCTCGAAGCTGATCGTCTTCATGCGCCGGGCTTCGGGCACCACCCGCGGGTCGGTGGTGTAGACACCGTCCACGTCGGTGTAGATCAGGCATTCGGCTGCGCCCATGGCTGCGGCCACTGCCACGGCCGAGGTGTCCGAGCCACCGCGCCCCAGCGTGGTGATCGAGCCGGTGTCGTCGATGCCCTGGAAGCCGGTGATCACCACCACGCGGCCGGCGGCCAGGTCGGCGCGCACCCGGGCGTCGTCGATGCTTTCGATACGGGCTTTGGTGTAAGACGAATCGGTCTTGACCGGCACTTGCCAGCCGGTGTAGCTGACCGCCGCCATGCCTTCGGCCTGCAACGCCAGCGCCAGCAGCCCGACCGAGACCTGCTCGCCGGTGGCGGCGATCATGTCGAGCTCGCGCATCGCGGCGGCATCCGGCGTGCCAGGGTTGACCTCTCTGGCCAGGCCCAGCAGACGGTTGGTTTCGCCACTCATCGCGGAGGGGACGACCACCAGCTGGTGGCCGGCGCGGGCCCATTTGGCCACGCGCTTGGCGACGTTGCGGATGCGCTCGGGCGAGCCCATCGATGTGCCGCCGTACTTGTGAACGATCAATGCCATGGTTGTTGGCACCAAGGTGCCGGATGCTGGGGCGCCATCGGTGCCCGATGCGGCATCAGGCATGCGCGGCCCCGGTGCGCAACCGCGCATTTTAGCCAGCGGGCTTGGGCGGGGCTGACAGCGGCGGGTCGGGGCACCAGCGCAGCGTCAGGCCAGGCTGGCCGCTGGCTGCCCAGCATCGGGCATCGATGCCCAGCGCCGGCACAAAAAGCAGTTGCCCGGCTGACCACAGCAGCGGGCCACGCCGTGCATGCTCCGGCACAGCCGCCGCCTGGAACTGCTTTTTCAAGCTGCGCGGCAGGCTGCCGGGAGCCCGCTGAAAGCGTTCGCCGCCGGTGCGCTGCAGCACCCGCAGCCGCTGCAGCAGGGCGGGATTGGCGCCCTGCTGCCCCACAGCCACATCGATGGCGCCGGCCCAGCCGGGCACGGGCCAACGGCCGGGGCGGGACAGGTCCAGCCACACCGGTGTGGCTGCCACCGCTGCTATTTCCGCTGCTGTTTCCGCGTGTGTTGGCACAGGCAGGGCCAGGTGTCGGGCCACCAGAGCGCCCGCCACCTGGCGCACGCGATCCGGCGCCGCCGTGCCGACTGCGCTGGCCAATTGACCGCGGTACAGCACACACCACCGCCCTGCCCCCGCCGGCCAGCGCGCCGCGCCCGTGGGCTTGACCTCGGTCAGCAGACGATGGATGGCGGTGTCGGACAAGGCCTGGCCCGTCCCGCCTTGCCACCAGGCGCGCAGGACGTTGGCCTGGCGGGCGGCGGACAAGAGCCGCCAACCTGCGACATCCAGC
Organism: Burkholderiales bacterium; assembly: GCA_038236495.1. GTDB lineage: Bacteria > Pseudomonadota > Gammaproteobacteria > Burkholderiales > Burkholderiaceae_C > Pseudaquabacterium. The sequence continues at coordinate 16,846 of JBBRZR010000013.1, read as the reverse complement.
CGTCCGACCGGATCCACCAGCGGCACCATGTCCAGTGCCGCCAACTCGGCCAGCGCCGCACGGGCCTCTTGGGCGCGGCGTGCCGCGCCGGCCAAAGCCGCTTCGGCATCGCCAAAAGCCGCCAAAAGCGCGGGCCACACCTGCAGGCGAAGCCGATTGCGTGCCAGGCGCAGGTCGTTGTTGGACGGGTCTTCGAGCGGACGCAACCGGTGGCGACGGATGTAGGCGTCGATCACCTCGCGGGGCTGGTCCAGCCAGGGCCGGGCCCAGGTCAAGCCGTGTCGAAGCGCCGCGACCGGCATTGCCGACAGTCCGGCCGGCCCGCCACCGCGCAGCGCCTGCAGCAACACGGTCTCGGCCTGGTCGCGCCGGTGCTGGGCCAGCAGCAGCAGGCCCGCGCCTTCCTCGCGGGCCAGCTGGGTCAGCACGGCATAGCGGCCCGCCTTGGCCCAGGCTTCCAGGCTGTCGCCAGCGGCGGGTGCACCATCCAGGCGCTGCCAGCGCAAGCGCAGCGGCCAGCCGCGGCGACGCCATCGCGCGCACAGGCGCTGAGCCCAGCGCACCCAGCCATCGGCCTCGGGCAACAAGCCGTGGTGAACGTGCAACGCCACGACCTGCAGGCCCAGCGCAGCGGCAGCGCGGCAAGTGGCGTGCAACAGCGCCAGTGAGTCACGACCGCCACTGAACGCCACGGCCACCGTGGCCACCGGGGTGGCCGTCATCTCAAACGCGCAGGCGCTCAGCGGTCTTTGGTGTCGGCAAAGCGGCCATAAGACTGCAGCCGGTCATAGCGGCGCTGCAGCAAGTCCTTGGGCTTGAGGTCCGACACCTGACGCAACGCATCGACCAGGGCGCGCTTGAGCTGCGACGCCATCTGCCGGGTGTCGCGGTGTGCGCCGCCGACCGGCTCACTGACGACCTTGTCGATCAGGCCCAGTGCCTTGAGCCGGTGCGCGGTGATGCCGAGCGCCTCGGCCGCTTCCGGCGCACGCTCGGAGGTCTTCCAGAGGATCGAGGCGCAGCCCTCGGGCGAGATCACCGAGTAGACCGAAAACTGCAACATCAGTACCTGGTCGCCCACGCTGATGGCCAGCGCACCACCCGAGCCGCCCTCACCGATGATGGTGACGATGATCGGCACCTCGAGTTGGCACATCTCGAAGATATTGCGGCCGATGGCCTCGGACTGGCCGCGCTCCTCGGCACCGATGCCGGGATAAGCGCCAGGGGTATCGACAAAAGTGAACACCGGCAGGCCGAACTTTTCAGCCAGTTTCATCAGCCGCAAGGCTTTGCGGTAACCCTCGGGGCGCGACATGCCGAAGTTGCGAACGCCACGCTCCTTGGTGTCGCGGCCTTTTTGCTGGCCGATCACCATGCAGGCCAGGCCATTGAAGCGTGCCAGCCCACCGACGATGGAAGGATCGTCGGCATAGTGGCGGTCACCGTGCAGTTCTTGCCAATCGGTGAACATCTCGCTGACGTAGTCGAGCGTGTACGGCCGCTGCGGGTGGCGCGCGATCTGCGTCACCTGCCAGGGCGTCAGGTTCGAGTAGATGTCCTTGGCGAGCTGCTGGCTTTTTTTGTCGAGCCGGCCGATCTCGTCGGAGATGTCAACGGCGGACTCGGACTGCACAAAGCGCAGTTCGTCGATCTTGTTTTCGAGTTCGGCGATGGGTTGCTCGAAGTCGAGAAAGTGTCTTTTGCTCATCCGCCGGTTCGGGTTGGGTGGATCGGGGCCGGTGCGGGCGCTGGTACTGGTGCTGGATACCAACCCCCGCGAGCGGTGCCGGCCCGGTCAGGGCCAGCTGCAGAATCAGTAGTCTACCGGCAGCGGGTCCAGGCTCCGCCAGATGTACCAGGTGGCGACCGAGCGGAAAGGCGCCCAGGCCTCGCCTACCTCGCGCGCCTCGGCCCGGGACACCGGCTCACCGCTGAAATAACCCTGGCTGATGCCCTTGATCAACCCCAGATCGTCGAGCGGCAACACGTTGGGCCGCATCAGGTGGAAGATCAAAAACATCTCGGCGGTCCAGCGGCCGATGCCGCGGATGGCGACCAACTCGTCGATGATGGCCTCGTCGTCCATCTGCTGCCATTGCCCGACATGCACCGCACCCGACGCGAAATGCCGGGCCAGGTCACCCAGATACTCGGCCTTGCGTACCGACAGACCTGCTGCCCGCAGCTCAGGCAACTCGCGGGCCAGCACCGAGGCCGGCGCCAAGTGGGTGGTGGGCCCGCCAACGACCACGACAAAGCGGTTCCAAACCGATTGCGCGGCCTTGACTGAAATTTGCTGGCCGACAATGGACCGCGCCAGCGTGGTGAACGCGTCGCCCCGGCTTTGCAGCCGCGCTTCGCCGAACTTCGGGATCAGCTTTTTCATGACCCGGTCGCGCTTGGCCAGATGGCGACAGGCATCGTCCCAATAAGGCGGTGTGACGCCGGGCGCGGCCCGGGGCTCCAGCGCCGCATCGACCGCAACGTTGATCATCACGCCTGCAGCCGGGCTTGCGGCTGCCAAAGCAGGGGACGCCGCAGGTCCGCTCTTGGGCACGCTCAAGCCTTGACCCAAGTGGTGCCGGCCGCTGAATCCTTCAGCGCAATACCCAGGCCGGTCAGTTCTTGGCGGATACGGTCGGCCTCGGCAAAGTTCTTGGCCTGCTTGGCTGCGGCGCGCGCGTCTATCAGCGCCGTGATAGCCGCGTCATCCAGCGCGCTGCCGGCCTGCAGGTAGGCGCTGGGCAATTGCTGCAGCACGCCCAGCGTGCCCGCCAGCGCCCGCAACAAGGTAGCAGCTTCAACCGACCGGCTGCGGTTGCACTCGTTGGCCAGCTCGAACAGCACGGCCAGCGCACCCGGCGTGTTGAAGTCCTCGTCCATCGCGGCCTTAAAGGCGGCGGCCTGTGGCTGCGTCCAGTCGATCAGGACCGGCAGCCCGGCGTCGGCGGCCGGCAGCGGGATGCCGTCCAGCGCGGTGTAGAGGCGTCGCAGCGCGGTACGGGCGTCGGCCAGCAGTTGGTCGCTGAAGTTGAACGGGCTGCGGTAGTGGGTGCGCAGCATGAAAAACCGCAGGGTCTCGCCGTCGAAACGCTTGAGCACATCACGGATGGTGAAGAAGTTGCCCAGGCTCTTGGACATCTTCTCGTTATCGACATTCAAGAAGCCGTTGTGCAACCAGGTGTTGACAAACGGGTGGCCCAGCGCGCCTTCGCTTTGCGCAATTTCGTTCTCGTGGTGCGGAAACTGCAGGTCCATGCCACCGCCGTGGATGTCGAAGCGCTCACCCAGCAGCGCGCAGCTCATGGCCGAGCACTCGATATGCCAGCCGGGCCGGCCCGGCCCGTAGTCACCGTCGAACTTGGCATCGTCGGGCTCGTCGGGCTTGGCCGCCTTCCAGAGCACGAAGTCCAGCGGATCGTCCTTGCCCTCGGCCACCGCGACCCGCTCGCCGGCACGCAGGTCGTCCAGGCTCTTGCCTGAGAGCTTGCCGTAGCCGGGAAACTTGCGCACCGCAAAGTTCACGTCACCACTGCTGGCGCGGTAGGCCAGGCCCTTGTCCTCCAACGTGTGGATCATGGCCAGCATCTGGGGCACGTAGTCGGTGGCACGGGGTTCGAAGGTTGGCGGCACGGTGCCGATGGCGGCCAGATCCTGGCGCATGGCGGTGATCATCTCGTCGGTCAGCGCCCGGATCGTGATGCCGCGCTCGACGGCACGCTTGATGATCTTGTCCTCGATGTCGGTGATGTTGCGCACATAGGTGACCTGGAAGCCACTGGCTTCGAGCCAGCGGTAGACCACGTCGAAGGCCATCATCATGCGCGCATGGCCCATGTGGCACAGGTCGTAGATCGTCATGCCGCAAACGTACATGCGCACCTGTCCCGGCAAGATTGGGGTGAAGGGCTCCAGGCGGCGGGTCAGCGTATTGAAGAGGCGCAGTGTCATCGGCCGATACAAAAAACGGCCGCTGCAGAGGCGGCCGAAAAAGACGGGGAGGCGGGTAGGCGAGCCGGACAGCAGACCCGCCTGCCACGGCGTTGGACGCCGCTGGGCAGGCCGGTATTGGGCCATCGCCAGACCCCGCAGCGGGGGTCGATACAATCAAATCAGTATAGCGGTGGCGCCACTGCCGTCACCCCCGACGTCACCCTCGATTCGACTGACAGGCCCGCCGTTTGCCCTCGTGTACTGCATCATCATCCCGCCGTGACAGCCTGCGCCTGGCCGGTCCGCGCGCGGACCTCGCGTCACTGCGGCTGCGCAGCCTGTTGGCGGTTGTGCTGGGTCTGCTGTGCGGCCTGGGCGGCTTGATGCCGACCGCCGCAATCGCCGCTGACGTTGGCAATCCCGCCCAGGAGATCGAGCAGCAGTTTCGGCGTGGCGAGACGGCCCTGGCCTGGCAGCGCCTGGACCAGGCCTTGGCGCTGCCACCGGGCGACACCGGCTTGCGCTTTCTCAAGGGCGTGATGCTGTCCGAAACCGGCCGGGTGGCCGAAGCCGCGGCCCTGTTCGAGCGCTTGACCCAGGAGTTTCCTGACCTGCCCGAGCCCTACAACAACCTGGCTGTGCTGCAGGCCGCTGCCGGCAACCTGGACGGCGCCCGTGCGCAGCTGGAGGCCGCGCTGCGGCTGGACCCCGGCTACCGCACTGCGCACGAGAACCTGGGTGATGTATTTGTGCGGCTTGCACTGCGCGCGTTTGAAGCGGCGGCGGGTCCGCGCAGCGAGGCTACCCTGATCAACAAGCTGCGTTTGGCCCGTGAACTGGCGGCAGTGCGCTGACCGCGCCTGCCCTCTCGACGCCTGTGACCTCCTCCTCAACCCGAAGAACCCCACCGATGAAATCCTTCGCCCTTGTTGCCTTGCTGGCCGCCAGCCTTGTTTCGACCGCACCCGCCTGGGCCCAGAAGGTTCGGTTGAGTACCTCGATGGGCGATATCGTGCTGCAGCTCGACGCCGAGAAGGCACCGGTGACGGTCGCCAACTTCGTGCAGTACGTCAAGGCCGGCCAATACAGCGGCACGGTATTTCACCGGGTGATCGACGGCTTCATGATCCAGGGCGGCGGCATGACCCCCGACATGCAAGAAAAGCCGGTGCGCTCACCCATCAAGCTGGAGGCCAAAAATGGCCTGTCCAATGTGCGCGGCAGCGTGGCCATGGCCCGCACCGGCGTGCCGGACTCGGCCACGGCACAATTCTTCATCAACCTCGGTGACAACCTGAGGCTGGACGCCGCCAACTCGGCCGACGGCAACGGCTACGCCGTGTTTGGCCGGGTGATTGAGGGTATGGACGTGGTCGACAAGATCAAGACCGTAGCGGTCGGCAACAAGGCCGGCCATCAAAACGTGCCGCAGCAAGCGGTGCTGATCAAGCAAGCAACCCTCCTGGAGAAATGACATGACCAAGACCGTAGAAATGACCACTGCCCAGGGCAGCTTCCGTATCGAGCTCGATGACGCCAAGGCGCCCCTGTCGGTCGCCAACTTCCTGGCCTACGTCAACAGCGGCCACTACGACGGCACCGTGTTTCACCGCGTGATTCCGGGCTTCATGATCCAGGGCGGCGGGTTCGAGCCGGGCATGAAACAAAAGCCCACGCTGGGCGAGATCAAGAATGAGGCCAACAACGGCCTGAAGAACACCAAGTACACGCTGGCGATGGCACGCACCAGCGCACCGCATTCGGCCAGCTCGCAGTTTTTCATCAACGCCACCGACAACACCTTCCTCAACCACAGCAGCGAGAGCGCGCAGGGCTGGGGCTATGCCGTGTTCGGCAAGGTCGTCAGCGGCACCGAGGTGGTGGACCAGATCGAGCGCGTGGTCACTGGCCGCAAGGGCGGCCATGACGATGTGCCGGTCGAGGACGTGGTGATCCTGAAGGCAGTCGAGATCGTCTGAGCCTGGTGGACCTGCGGGCATGAACAGCTTGGCAGGTGCCGCCGGTCAGGAAACGCTGGTCGGCGCGGTGGCTTCTGCATCGGCATGCCCGGTGTGGCAAGCCGACCCGGCCTGGACTTGCATCGACTTGTTGTCCGACGTTCACTTGCAGGCCGATCGCCCCGAGACCTTTGCCGCCTGGCGCCAGCACCTGTTGGGCACGCCGGCCGATGCGGTGCTGATCCTGGGCGATCTGTTCGAGGTCTGGGTCGGTGACGACGCCCGCAGCGGCCGCTTCGAAGCCGATTGCGTCGCCGTACTGAAACAGGCGGCCCGGCATCGCCGGCTGGCTTTCATGCCGGGCAATCGGGATTTCCTGGTGGGCGATGCCTTGCTGGCCGAGACCGGCGTGCAGCGCTTGGCCGATCCCACGCTGTTGCAGGCCTGGGATCGCCGCTGGCTGCTCAGCCACGGGGACGCCTTGTGCCTGTCGGACACCGCATACCTGCAATTTCGCCGGCAGGTACGCGGGGCCGCATGGCAAGCCCAGTTCTTGGCGCAGCCGCTGGCCGAGCGACAGCACCAGGCGCGCACGATGCGCGACGCCAGTGCGGCGCACCAGGCCCGCCAAGGTCCGACCGGCTGGAGCGAGGTGGACGCCGCCGCCACCGCCGACTGGCTGGTGCAAACCGGTGCCGAGGCACTGATCCACGGTCACACCCACCGCCCTGCCACGCACACGCTGCCTGGCGGTCTGGCGCGTCATGTCTTGGGAGATTGGGATTTTGAAGCCATCCCTGCACGCGGGCGCATCCTGCGGCTGAGTGCGGCCGGCTTGCAGGCGCTGGACCTGGGCGTTGCACCACCTTGAAAGCACTCTGGCAGCGTTGGCAGACCCACCGCGAAACCAGGGCATTGGCGCGGCGGGCAATTCCCGATGCCCTGTGGCAACTCACGCTTGCCCGCTTGCCGTTTTTGGCCAAACGGCCGCCGGAGGATCTGGCCGAGTTGCGTCGCCTGGCCAGCCTGTTCCTGGATGAGAAAGAGTTCACTGGCGCGGGCGGCCTGGAGATTGATGACGCCATTGCCCTGTGCATCGCTGCCCAGGCCGTGCTGCCGGTGCTGCGTTTCGGCCTGGCGCCCTACCGCAGCTTTGTCGGCATCGTGGTGCACCCCGACGAGGTGGTGGCACGGCGCGAGGTCACCGACGACGATGGCATCGTGCACGCCTATGACGAGGTACTGACCGGCGAAGCGATGGCCGGCGGGCCGGTGATGCTGTCCTGGGTCGATGTCAGCGAGTCGGGTGATTCAGCCGATTGGGGCTACAACGTGGTGATCCACGAGTTTGCCCACGTACTCGACATGGGAGACGGTGAGGCCGACGGTGTGCCGCCGCTGGCCAGCGCCGCTGAACGCGCGGCCTGGATCGCGGTGATCGACCCGGCCTACGAGGAGTTTTGCAGCCAGGTGGACGCGGGTATCGAGACCTTGCTCGACCCGTATGGCGCCACCGGCATCGATGAATTTTTTGCGGTGGCCGCCGAGACGTTTTTCACCGGGCCCCAAGAGATGCGCGCCAGACATCCCGAACTTTACGGGTTGCTGGCGCGCTATTTTCAGCAAGACCCCGCCGCTTACCGCGGAGCCTGACCGACCACCGGACTGGTGTCAGGCGGGGGTTGGTTCGACCTTGCTTTTGTCGTTCTTCTTGGGCGGCTGGATGTCGAGCAGCACTTCGCCCTTGTCGTCGAAGTCCACCGTCAAACGGCCGCCATCGACCAGACGCCCAAACAGCAACTCGTCGGCCAAGGCTCGGCGGATGGTGTCCTGGATCAGGCGCTGCATCGGCCGTGCGCCCATCAGCGGATCGAAACCCTTCTTGGCCAGGTGCTGGCGCAGCGTGTCGGTGAAGGTGACTTCGACCTTCTTCTCGGCCAGCTGGGCTTCGAGCTGCAGCAAGAACTTGTCGACCACCCGCAGGATGATGGATTCGTCCAGCGCCTTGAAGCTGACGGTGGCGTCCAGCCGGTTGCGGAACTCGGGCGTGAACAAGCGCTTGATGTCGGCCATCTCGTCGCCCTGCTCGCGCGCCGTGGTGAAGCCGATGGTCGACTTGTTCATGGTCTCGGCACCCGCGTTGGTCGTCATGATGATGATGACGTTGCGGAAGTCGGCCTTGCGCCCGTTGTTGTCGGTCAGTGCGCCGTGGTCCATCACCTGCAGCAACACGTTGTAGACGTCCGGATGCGCTTTTTCGATTTCGTCGAGCAGCAACACACAGTGCGGCTTCTTGGTCACCGCCTCGGTCAGCAGGCCGCCCTGGTCGAACCCGACATAGCCCGGTGGCGCGCCGATCAGCCGGCTGACCGCGTGCCGCTCCATGTACTCGGACATGTCGAAACGGATCAGCTCGATGCCCAGGATGTACGCCAGTTGCTTGGCCACCTCGGTCTTGCCGACGCCGGTCGGACCGCTGAACAGGAAGCTGCCGATAGGCTTGTCCGGCCGGCCCAGGCCCGAACGTGCCATCTTGATCGCAGCAGCCAGCGCGTCGATCGCCGGCTCTTGCCCGAACACCACGCTCTTCAAGTCACGGTCCAGGCTCTTCAACTTGCCGCGGTCATCATTGCTGACCGACGCCGGCGGGATGCGGGCGATCTTGGCGACGATCTCCTCGACCTCGTTGCGGGTGATCGTCTTTTTCTGCTTGCTCTTGGGCAAGATGCGCTGCGCGGCACCGGCCTCGTCGATCACATCGATCGCCTTGTCGGGCAGGTGACGGTCGTTGATGAACTTGGCCGACAACTCGGCAGCCGCCTGCAAGGCACCCAGGGCGTACTTGACGTTGTGATGATCCTCAAAACGCGACTTGAGGCCCTTCAAGATCTCCACCGTCTGCTCTACCGAGGGCTCGACCACGTCGATCTTCTGGAAGCGCCGCGACAAGGCCGCATCCTTCTCGAAGATGCCGCGGTACTCGGTGAAGGTAGTGGCACCGATGCACTTCATGGTGCCGTTGGACAGCGCCGGCTTGAGCAGGTTGCTGGCGTCCAGCGTGCCGCCCGAGGCCGCACCCGCGCCGATCAGGGTGTGGATCTCGTCGATGAACAGCACCGCGTTGGGCTGATCCTTCAACTGTTTGAGCACACCCTTGAGCCGCTGCTCGAAGTCGCCGCGGTACTTGGTGCCGGCCAGCAACGCGCCCATGTCGAGCGAGTAAACAGTGGACGAGGCCAGCACCTCAGGCACGTCGCCCTGCGTGATGCGCCAGGCCAGGCCCTCGGCGATAGCGGTCTTGCCCACGCCAGCCTCACCGACCAGCAGCGGGTTGTTCTTGCGGCGGCGACAGAGGATCTGGATGACACGCTCGACCTCGGCGTCGCGACCGATCAGCGGGTCTATCTTGCCGTCCTTGGCCTGCTGGTTCAGGTTCTGGGTGAACTGGTCCAACGGTGACCCCTTGCCGGAATCGGCGGCTTCTTCCTTCTCGGCCTCATTGCCACCGGGCTCGCCAGCGCCCTTGGTAGGCTCTGGCGGCTCGCTCTTCTTGATGCCGTGGGCAATGAAGTTGACAACGTCGAGACGGGTCACGCCCTGCTGGTGCAGGTAGTAGACCGCGTGCGAGTCCTTCTCACCGAAGATTGCGACCAGCACGTTGGCGCCAGTCACTTCCTTCTTGCCCGAGCCGGTGGACTGCACATGCATGATCGCACGTTGGATCACGCGCTGGAAGCCCAGCGTGGGCTGGGTGTCCACCTCTTCGGACCCGCCCACGGTGGGCGTGTTCTCTTTGATGAAGGTGGTCAGGCTCTTGCGCAGGTCATCGATATTGGCCGCGCAGGCCTTGAGCACTTCTGCGGCGGACGGGTTGTCCAGCAGCGCGAGCAACAAGTGCTCGACCGTGATGAATTCATGGCGCTGCTGGCGCGCCTCGACGAACGCCATGTGCAGGCTGACTTCCAATTCTTGCGCAATCATGCGGCCTCCATAATGCACTGCAACGGATGCCCGGCCCGGCGGGCCGCGGCGAGTACGAGTTCAACCTTGGTCGCCGCAACGTCTTTGGTGAACACACCACAAACGCCACGGCCTTCGTGGTGGATCTTCAGCATGATGAGCGTGGCTGATTCAAGGTCACAGCGAAAATAGTGCTGCAACACCATCACCACAAACTCCATCGGGGTGTAGTCGTCGTTGAGCAACACCACCTGGTAGAGCTGTGGCGGTTTGGTTCGTGCGGTCTTGCGCTCTACCACCACCGCACCGTCGTTGCCACGGCGAGGCATCGCGGGCGGTCTGGGCGGCGGTGAAGGCGGGTCTTCCTGGGGCATGGTTCATTCTATCGAGTCGCGCTAGGGGCCATCGGCATCGGTGGGATATTGCGCCATTTCGGTCAACTGCAAGCGGTGAAAAGCAGCACACGATGATGCCTGTTGCCATCGCGCACCGCGTCGTCATGCCAGCGCCATGTGCAGTGCGGGCACCGCTTCCACTGGCGCTGGCGTGCCGTCGCCAATGTAGGGTCTTCGTGACGCACTCTGATCCAGTTCTCCGGATTGACCCGGTGGCTGACATATTTAAAGAATCAACCACATTCTCATTTAACGAGGATGACCGGAGGTACATGATGTTGATGGGAACGGTCAAGTGGTTCAATGATGCCAATGGTTTTGGGTTTCTTGAGCCTGACGAGGGGGGGCCCGATGTGTTTGCACATTTCTCGGCAATCGACATGGAAGGGTTTCGAACACTCAAGCAAGGCGGCAAGGTCAGTTTCGAGATGGTGCAGGGCCCGAAAGGCAACTTGGCGCACAACATTCGGGCGCTCGCATCGGAAATCGAGCGAGAACTGCCTCAAGAGGTGACCCTCAATTGCAACCAAAACGCCATGCAAACAGCTTGACGCGCAGAGCGTAACAACTGCAAGAGACATGGGCCGGAAGGCCGGTCCATGTCCTTGTTGCCAGTGCGCTGAGCCCGTTATCGGTGGCGGCGCAAAAACTGGTCCACCGACAGCCGGCCGGGACCCTGGGCCACCAGTATCAGCAACAGTGCGGCCCAGGTGCCATGCGTGGCATAGGCGCCCGGGTAGACCAGCAACTGGATCACCAGGGTCATGCCCAACAGCCCCAGCGCAGACAGCCGGGTGGCCAGGCCAAGCAGCAAAAGCAGCGCCAACCCATGCTCGGCAGACGCCGCCAGCACCGCAGCCAGCTCGGGCGGCAACAGTGGCAGCTTGTATTCGTCGCGAAACAGCGCGACCGCCGAGTCCGACAAGCGCGGCCATCCGAGTTGCACCTGTCCATCGACCAGGTTGATGACCAGGCCCTGGACCTTGGTCTGGGCCGAGGTCCAGAACACGGCGGCGATCGAGAAGCGGGCCAGTAGCGCGATCGCGTCGTACGGGGTTCTGGCGCAGACGGCCACAAACCTGTCGGCGTAGCGCAGCAACGGGGCTGCCATCCCCGGCGCGGCGGCGTGTGGTGGAGAGGCGGTCAGTGTGTTCATTGCGTCAGCCTTTCATGGGGTTCGTCGGGTGTTGCACGGCAGTCAAGGCACCTTGCACCAACAGCAAACTCAAGATCGTGGCCAGGTCGAACTCGGGGTCGATCTGTGCTGATTCGGCTGCGGCCGACGCCAGGTCGGCTTGTCTTGCCAAGGCGCTGGCAAACGCTGCAGCACCGTGCGCCAGGGCGATGACGTGCACAGTCAGCGCCGGACGCAGCACCAGTGCAGATTCGGCCTGTTCCAGGTCAATGTCGGCCAGGGCCACGGTGGCATCGTCCTGGTGCGCCGCCCACAGGGCCACCACCGGATGGGCCGAGCGCACGAGGCCCCAGGCCGGGTGGCAGACCAGCTGCAACCCGCCGGTGCGCTCGCTGTCTGCCAATGCCGAAGCGGCGTCGGCCATGGACAGGACTGGCGCGTCGGCGGCGTGAAACGCCTGGATGCGGGCAAATTCGAGGCGTGCGATGTCGGGCAGGTAGGGCAGCCCACCAGCGGGTGCAAAACTTGCGATGAAATCGGCAAAGCCGCTGCCGTACTGGGCCAGCACAGGCGAGCACGGCGGCGCCGCCCGCACAAAAACGGCGGCCATGGCGCGAAAGAAGTCCTCGCCGACAAGGGCCTGCACCACCGGAAAACTGGTCGCAAGCCCGTCGACCAGGCTACCGAGCACGTTGTTGCGGTAGACCGCCAGACGCCGCGTCGGGTCGGACCGGTTCCAGACCGTCAAGCCCGGTGGACAGGGCCGTGTCGGGTCAAGCAGTGCCGCCGCAAATTCAGACGCGCCGCCGGGCTGCTGCGATAGACCGTCAGCCGGCGCCGCTGCCCCGGCAGTGCGTCTTGCCGCTCCGGTCATGGCCGGGCCTCGGAACCGACAGGCCGGCGGGCTGCAGTGCGCATCACCTGCTCGGCGCGCCGCGCCTCGCCCAGCAAGACCTCAAGTCCGGGCACGGCGTTGTCGCGCTCGATCAGCGTGGGCCGCGCACCATGCCGCTCGACCCAGGCAGCGTAGAGCCGCCATACGGTGTCGTCCACAGGCGCGCCGTGGTCATCGATCAGCAACGGTGCACCGCCAGCGTCGAGCTCAACGGCATACCCGGCCAGATGGATCTGGGCTACACGGTCGGCAGGCAGTTGGTCCAGGTAGGCCTGCGGATCCTGGCCGTGGTTTACGCAAGAGACCTGCACATTGCTGATGTCCAACAGCAGATTGCAGCCCGTGCGCCGCAAAACCTCGCACAAAAACTGAGCTTCGCTGAACGTCGAGGCTTCGAACTCGAGGTACGTGGCCGGGTTCTCGAGCAGCAAATTGCGGCCGAGCCGGCTTTGAACCTGGTCGATGTGCGCGCACACCCGGTCCAGCGTTGCCACTGTCCAGGGCAGCGGCAGCAAGTCGCTGTAATACACCCCACCGTGGCTGGACCAGGCCAGATGCTCGGAGAACACTGCCGGCTGGTAGCGGTGGATCAACGCGGCCAGGCGATCGAGATGGGTGGTGTCGAGCGGTTCGGTACCGCCGATCGACAAACCCACACCGTGCAGCGAGAGCGGGTAGTGCGCACGTACCCGCTGCAGAAAATGAGGGCTGGGGCCTCCAGCCACCATGTAGTTCTCGGCGTGAACCTCGAAAAACCCCAGGTCGGGCCGGGTGTCGAGCACGGATTGAATGTGTTGCGACTTCAATCCCAGACCGGAACGCAACGGCAGCGCCGTGGACCCTGTCGTCTGGGCCTGACCCTCGATGCCGGCGATGGAGGGTTCAACAGCAGGCATGGTGCGACACAGAACGGTTGGAGGTCGAGCGACCGGTCGGGCGACTTGTTCGGCAAGCGGCGACGGCCGGACGGGACAACCGGCTCAGGCCGACTTGGCGGCAAAGGCCTTGAGCTGGCCATTGCCGGTGGGCGAGGTCTTGGAGACTGTCTTCTCGCAGGTGCCCTTGGGCACCAAGGTCCAGGCGTTGGCCTGGAAGTCGACCTTGGACGTCCCGGCGCAAGTGGTGCCGGCACCAGCCGCGCAGTCGTTCTTGCCTTTGAGGGCCACTCCGAAGCATTTTTCCTTGTCGGCCTGCGCAGCAACCGGCAATGCAGCAAAGGCCGTGCTGAGGGCAAGCGCCAAGGCGGCGGTGGGCAAAACGGCGGTCAAGTTCTTGGTCATGGGAGGCTCCGGGCTGGGGTCGGAAGTTGAGAAGCGGGTCAATCGGCCCGCGGCGGCAGCGCCACCTGGGGCACGGTCAAGGGTGCCAGGGGTGAGTCGCCTGCGGCAGGCAATGCTTACATACCGCCGGACTTTTCATGCAACTTGTGCGGCGCCGCGGTGCCGATCAGCGCGGCGCCGCCAGTTCGGATGGCATCATTTCGACATGTCCCGGCCAACTGAAACCGCCAACACATCGTCGCCTGGGTGGGGTGTGCACCAGGCCAAGCAGCAGCGTAGCCTGCAAACGCAGCAGGCCTTGCTGGCTGCCGGGCGTGATTTGCTCAAGTCACACGATTTGCCCACCTTGAGCGTCGCACAGGTGGCGGCTGCCGCCGGGGTGGCGGTGGGCTCGTTCTATGCGCGATTCGAGGACAAGAATGCCTGGTTTGCCGAGCTGTCGCGGGAGGCAGCCTCTGCGGCGCTTGCCGATCTGGATCAGCTGCTGGTATCCCCTGCCCTGCACGACGCAACGGCGGCGGGCAAGGTGTCCCTGCTGATGCACTGGCTGGTGCAGGTGCACCGGGACCACCAAGGCATCTTCCGCGCCGCGGTCAGCGACCCGGCCCGCACGCAGCTCTACTGGGCGCCGTTGATGCGCTTGTGCGCCCGCGTGGACGGTTTGGTCTATGCGCTGCTGGCGCCCGACTTGCGCGCCGAGCCGGCTGCGCTGGGCCAGACGCGGGTGAGTTTTGCCTTCCAGATGGTGTTTTCCACCCTGGTCAATGCCGTGGTGCACGATTCCGGCCCCGTGCGGCTGCATGACCCGGCGCTGGCGCCAGAACTTGCCCGAAGCTTTCTGGCGTCGGTAGGTTTTAGAGCGCCTGCAGGCTGATTGGCAGGCCGTCGCGCGGCTTGGCGATCGGCACCAGCTGGTACGGCATGCGGTAGCCGTCTGGCACGCTGAAGCGGAAGCGCCGCAGCACCTGGTGCATCACGCTCTTGACCTCCATGTCCGCAAAATGCTGGCCGATGCACAGGTGCGCACCGCCGCCAAACGGCAGGTAGCCATAGGGGTGCCGACGGTGCTCGGCACGAGCGGGTGAAAAACGCTCGGGATCGAACTCGTTGGGCCGTGTCCACAGCGACGGCATGTGGTGGGTGTGGATCGGCGAGATGCCCACCGGCGTGCCCTTGGGGATCTGGAAGCCACCAAACTCGCAATCCCGCTTGGCCTTGCGCGGGATCGAGGTCAGCGGCGGGTAGAGCCGCAGCGACTCCTTCATCACCCACTCGGTGCGCTCGCAAGTGGCCAGGTCGGGGTAACGCAGCTGCGCCTCGGGCAGGGCCAGCGCGTCTTGCCGCAGCCGGTCCTGCCAGTCGGGGTGACGGGCCAGGCAGTAAAACATCGTGGTCAGGGTCGAGGTGGTGGTGTCGTGCGCCGCCATCATCAGGAAGATCATGTGGTTGACCACCTCGTCGTCGGTGAAACGCTCGCCCTCCTCGCTGCGGGCGTGGCAGAGTTGGCTGAACAGATCCGGGCCTTCGGTGGCGCGCTTCTCGGGCAGACGGGCCTGCATCGTCTGCACCAGGAACCGGCGGGCCCGCACGCCGCGCCACATGGCCAATGGCGGCAACGGCTTGCGGACCAGCGCCAGCGAGGCCGCCACCGTATCGATGAAGGCCTGGTTCATCCGGTCGGCCTCGGCGCCCAGCGCCATGCCCATGAAAACCCGGGCCGCGATGTTGAGCGTCAAGGCCTTGATCTGCGGAAACACCCGCATGGGCCGGCCCGAGCCGGTGGTCCAGGTGTCGAGCACCCGTTCGATCACCGGCCCCATGTCCTGTACGTAGCGCTCCATCGCCGAGCGCTTGAATGCGCCCTGCATGATGCGACGGTGGTGTTTGTGCTGGGGGTCGTCCATCGCCATGATCGCGCCCGGAAACACCCTGTCGATCCAGTAGTACCAACCGCCCCGGCTGGAGAAGTTGCCCTCGCGGTCGTGCAGCACAAACTGGTTGGCGTCCGGGCCCAGCAGCGTGACGGTCTCAAAAAACGTGCGCGATCGCACCACGTTGCCGTGCTGCTCCAGCGACTGGGCATTGCCCAGCGGGTCGCGCAGGAACTTGGGCAAGTTGCCGACCAGCGGCAGCCCCTTGACCAGGGGAATGGAGTTGTAAGGTGTGGCGGGCATGCGGTGCTGTGATCCGGCGTGGGTTTCAAGCCCTGACGCACCATCCGTGGTGCGTCAGGGCCGGGCCCCGAGACACAGCAATTTCAACCTGCGCAGCAAGTCCCAATGCCGTCTCGGTGCGCCATCATAGAAAATATGAATTCATATTCAAATTTTTAAGGCTTTGCGAGCCCCGCGTGTGGCGGCAGCGCTAGCCCAAAAAGGCATTGCACGCCGGATAGAGCGCGACGATCCGGGCACGCCAGGCCCTCCGGTGGACGACGCGCAGATCAGAACCTAAGCCCGCTGTGGATGTAACGCACAAACGCTGGCGAGACCTCCATGCGCTCCACCAGTTGCCGAATTTCAACGCCAAGGTTTCGGCTGCACTGCAGCGTCTCGAGCATCTCGGCCTCGCCGGTGCCGTACCGCGCGCAAAGCAGCCAGACCGCTGCCACCTTGGCCGCGTCGAATGCCTGGACGAAGCGCCGCTCTTGCGCGGTGTCGAAGCCGTGCTCGCGCAGTTCCCGCGCCATGGCCTGGATGTCGTGTCTGGGCTTCATCTGCACTCGTCTGTTCTGATTGCCGGGACCGCGGAGCATCAAGTCTTGACCTGTGCACCCGTTCGATCGGGACGACTGCCCCGATGACTTGCTTTTCGACGCAAACCGGACTTTCTGAACTTGGCAGGCAATCCGTGCTGCCCACACCGACCCGGTCGGGTCCGTCTTTGACGTCTGCTCGTGCTCGGCGACGCCGTTGCGGTCTTGCCTCATCAGGGTCTTGCCTAAAACACTGTTGTTATGTACAGTCTCCGCCTCTGGAGATCAAAATGAACAGTGCACATCGGCAGTACTACCGTCCGACCCAAAACCGGGTGCCGGAGTGGCTTTGGCGCATATGGCTCTGGTGCTGAGTCAGGTGTTGGGTCTGCTGCTGAGTACCAGAAAGCAAAAAGCCCGGTGTCTTGTGGACACCGGGCTCGAGCTGTTCAATGGTCGGGACGGCGGGATTCGAACTCGCGACCCCTTGCACCCCATGCAAGTGCGCTACCAGGCTGCGCTACGCCCCGACTGAGCCCAATAGTATAGAGCGAAAAGTAGGATTCAGACGGTTAGCAAAGCTCGGATCGAT
>JBBRZR010000012.1:0-31572 GCA_038236495.1 Burkholderiales bacterium | reverse complement strand
CGGGTGCTGGACGCCGCAGCCCGCCGCTTCGGACTGGCGCTGGACTTCACACCCATCGCCTGGGCCAGCTGCGACTACCACGCCCAAAACGGTCAGATGATGCCGAGCGACTGGAAGGCGCAAATTGGCGGCATGGACGCGATCCTGTTCGGCGCGGTGGGCTGGCCGGCGCAGGTGCCCGACCACGTCTCGCTGTGGGGCAGCCTGCTCAAGTTCCGCCGCGAGTTCGACCAATACATCAACCTGCGGCCGGCGCGGTTGTTCGAGGGTGTGCCGTGTCCGCTGGCCGGCAGAAAACCCGGCGAGATCGACATGCTGATCGTGCGCGAAAACACCGAGGGCGAGTACAGCGCCGTGGGCGGCACGATGTTCGAGGGCACAGCGCGCGAGTTTGTGCTGCAAGAAAGCGTGTTCACCCGGCACGGCAGCGAGCGGCTGCTGAACTACGCCTTCAACCTGGCGCGCACCCGTGCCCGCAAGCATGTGACGGTGGCCACCAAGAGCAACGGCATTGCCATCTCGATGCCCTGGTGGGACGCGCGCGCGGCCGAGGCCGCCGCCCGCCATCCCGACATCAGCTGGGACAAGCAGCACATCGACATCCTGGCCGCGCGCTTTGTGTTGTCGCCGCAAAAGTTCGACGTGGTGGCCGCCACCAACCTGTTTGGCGACATCCTGAGCGACCTGGGGCCGGCCTGCACCGGCACCATCGGCATCGCACCGAGCGCCAACTTAAACCCAGAGCGCCAGTTCCCCAGCCTGTTCGAGCCGGTGCACGGCTCGGCGCCCGACATCTACGGCCAGAACATCGCCAACCCGGTGGCGATGGTCTGGTCCGCGGCGATGATGCTGGACTTTCTGGGCCACCGCGACGCCCACGACGCAATGCTGCGCGCCATCGAGCAGGTGCTGCGCGACGGCCCGCGCACCCCCGACCTGGGCGGTAGCGCCAACACCACGCAAGTGGGCGAGGCTCTGGCGGCGCTGGTGGCTGGCGGCATCTGAGCCCGGCCCGGCGACCGGCCAGACGCGTCCACTGACGTCCAACCGCGAAACAGCCCGATGGAACACATCGATGCGGTCGTGATCGGTGCCGGCGTGGTCGGCTTGGCTGTCGCGCGCGCGCTGGCCGCCACTGGCCGCGAGGTGCTGATCCTGGAGGCGGAAAACGCCTTTGGCACCATCACCAGCGCCCGCAACAGCGAGGTCATCCACGCCGGCATCTACTACCCGACCGGCTCACTGCGGGCACAGCTGTGTGTGCGCGGCAAGCAGTTGCTCTATGCCTATTGCGCCGAGCACGGCGTGGCCCACCGCCGCTGCGGCAAGTTGGTGGTGGCAACCCATGCCGACGAGTTGCCGGCCTTGCACCGCCTGCAGGCCACCGCGCTGGCCAATGGCGTGGCTGACCTGCAGTGGCTAAGCGCCGACCAGGCCAGCGCGTTGGAGCCGGCACTGCACAGCGTCGGTGCGCTGCTTTCGCCGTCCACCGGCATCATCGACAGCCATGGCCTGATGCTGGCCCTGCTGGGCGACGCCGAGCGCTGCGGCGCGGTGCTGGCGCTGTGCTCGCCGGTGCTGGGCTGGCGCGTCACACCGCAAGGCATCGAACTGGACGTCGGCGACAGCGCCGGCCCCGGTGCGGTGATGACACTGCGCGCAGGCGTGGTGGTCAACTGCGCCGGCCTGGGCGCGCCAGCGCTGGCCGGCCAGCTGACCGGCCTGGATCCAGCGGGCGTGCCGCGCGACCACCTGGCCAAGGGTTGCTACTTCACGCTGCCCGGCCGGGCGCCGTTCTCGCGCCTGGTCTACCCGGCGCCCGGCCAGAGCAGCCATCTGGGTGTGCACCTGACGCTGGACCTGGGCGGCCAGGCCCGGTTCGGCCCCAGCTTCGAGTGGGTGGACCGGATCGATTACACCGTGCCCGCCGCCGGTGCCGATGCGTTTTATGACCAGGTGCGGCGGTATTGGCCGGCCCTGCCCGATGGCGTGCTGCAACCCGGTTATGCCGGCCTGCGGCCCAAGATCAGCGGGCCGGGCGAGGCGGCCGCGGACTTCCGTATCGACGGGCCCGACCGGCACGGCGTGGCCGGGCTGGTCAACCTGTTTGGCATCGAGTCGCCTGGCCTGACCTCGTGTCTGGCGATCGCCGAGCGGGTGGCGGCCCTGCTGCTGGCGCAGCCCGGTTCGGCCTGATTTCGGCCCACTGCTGAAACAGCCAGGCGAAAGGCCTTCCGCCGGCGCCTGATCAAGGCATTCGAACGCTCGCCTCGAACCCGGCGACTGCGCCTTTGCGCGGGCTGCACAAAATCCTGTTCACTGACCGCGAAACCCCCGGGATTAACGCGGCATTAACGCGGCATCAACGCGGCATCAACGCAGCCCCTCCGCAGAGGATCTCCCCGATGAGCGCCACCGTCATCGTCTTCCACAGTGGTTACGGCCACACCGCCAAGGTCGCCGAGGCCGTTGCCGCCACCAGCGGCGCCAAGCTGCTGGCCATCGATGCCGAGGGCAACCTGCCCGGAGGCGTTTGGGACGCGCTGGCCGCAGCCAAGATGGTCGTCTTCGGCTCACCCACCTATCTGGGCCGGCGGCATCGCCACCGCGCGCCAGTTTGGCGAACGCCTGGCCGCCACGGTGGCCAGGCTGGCGACCTGACGGCGCCCGCCGGGTGGCCGGCCCGCCCCGGCGCCGGCCGCTGTGTCGGCAGACTACAAGCGACCCGCCTGGCGCTGCGGCTGCAGCGTGCAGGCCGGGTCCGGCAAGTGGCCGGTGAGGGCGCGCCGCAGGCCGGCATCAAAAGCCGGCTGGCGCAGCGGCTCCAGCCAGAACTCGTAGGCGCCCAGACTCATCGCCCGGAGTGTGTCGAACGCACCACGCTCGGCGGTCAGCACCGCCACCCGCAGGCCACGCCGTGCGATCTCGCCGTTGAGCCGACGCATCACCTCGACCCCGCCCAGGTCCGGCACCCGCAGGTCCAGCAGCACCAGGTCGGGCAGTTCGGACAGCGCCCGTTGCACGCCCTCCAGCCCGCTGGTGGCCTGCTGCAGCCGCACACCATCGTGGGCGTCCAGCAACTGCCGCACCCGGTTCATGCGCGGGGCGTCGTGCCCGATCAGCAGCAGCGAGCCGTGCAGCGGCAGGTCGGCGGCTTGGACAAGGTCATCAACAGTCAACGCAACGGACATGGCAAGCACCCGGTTGGTCAGGCGGCCACGCCGAGGTACTGGGCCGCGCTGATCCGAGCATAGCCCGCCCCGGCCAGTCAAAGGTTACAGGCCGGTGTCAGTCTGAAAAAAGTCTTTGCCGGCCCGGCCGCAGTGCGTCAGCCCGGCTTGCGGGCCTTGTCGGCCACCGGCGCTCCGGACGCCTTCCAGGCCTCGAAACCGCCGGCGACATGCCCCACCTCGTCCAGGCCCAGCTGCTGCATCGTCTGGGTGGCCAGTGCCGAGCGCCAACCCGCAGCGCAGAACAGCACGTAGCGCTTGCCGGGCGCGCTGAATACCGGCTTGTGGTACGGCGACGCTGGATCGACCCAGAACTCCAGCATGCCGCGCGGCGCGTGGAAGGCGCCCGGGATCACGCCATCGCGTTCGAGCTCGCGGATGTCGCGCAGGTCGATGAACTCCACGTCGTCCCGGCCGTGCAGGTCGCGTGCGTCTTCGATGCTGTAGGTGGTGATGACGGCCATCGCGTCATCGACCATGGACTTGACGGTCTTCTTCATCGTCGGGCTCCTTGCCGCGGCCTACCGGGCCGCCGCTGCGCAGTATCGCGCCGGGCGCAGCTATCAGGCCAGACCCAGCCGCCACAGCGAGGTCAGCTCGGCCGCGCGCGCCGCATGCAGTGGGTCCGCGGTATCCGCTGCTTTGCGGTGCTGCGGCCGGGTGTCGATGCGGCCCAGCACACGCAGCCCGCCGGCGGTGATCCAGCCCAGCAACTCGGCACGGCTGCGCAGGCCCAGGTGCTCGGCCAGGTCGGACAGGATCAGCCAGCCCTCGCCGCCAGGCACCAGGTGCGCTGCCAAGCCGGCCAGGAAGCCGCGCAGCATGCGGCTGTCGGGGTCGTAGACGGCGGCGTCCAGCGCCGAATTGGCGGGCGCCGGCACCCACGGCGGGTTGCACACCACCAGCCCGGCGCGGCCGTCCGGAAACAGATCTGCCGCCTGCAGCGTGACCGCGCCGGCCAGGCCGAGCCGGCCCAGGTTGTCGGCAGCGCAGGCCAGCGCGGCGGGCGACAGGTCGGTGGCGGTCACGCGCAGCTGGCGCCGCGCCAGCACCGCGGCCAGCACGCCCGTGCCGCAGCCGATCTCGAAAGCACCGTTGCGGGCCGCCGCGGCCGGCAGCGGTGCCTTGGCCACCAGGTCTACATACTCGCCCCGCACCGGTGAAAACACCCCGTGGTGCGGGTGGATGGACGCACCCAGCGCCGGGACCATCACGCCCTTCTTGCGCCACTCGTAGGCCCCCACCAGCCCCAGCAACTCGCGCAGCGAGCCGACGTAGTGCTGGCCAACCGGCCCGTGCGCCATCGCGCCGGCGGCGCGCAGGTCAGGCGCGCGGCGCAGCGGCACGCCATGGTCGGCATCGAAGGGCAGCAACAACTGGCCCAGGATGCGGGCGCGCCGGGCTTGCAACTCGCGCTGGGCCAGGAAGGTGGCCGTCAGCGATGCCGACGGGCGGGCGGGCGCGCCGCTGCGCGCCGGGCGGCTGTCCAGCCGGCGGCCCAGCGCCTGCAGCAGGTGGCGGGCGTTCTGGTAGTCACCACGCCAGAGCAGGCCGGTGCCGTCCTGCGCCAGGCGAAACGCCGCGTCGGCACTCAGGCTGTCGTCCGCCAGCACCACCCGCACTGGCGCCGGATGGCCCGCCAACGAGCGCCAGCGGGTGCGCTGGGGCTGGCCGGCATCGTCCAGCCAGGTGATCTGCGGTGCGGCGTCGCTCATGGCGTGATTCTCGCCGGCGGTGGGAGACCGACCTGTTGGCCATTGGCTCGCTGGCGCGGCTGATCACTCGCATGGGTGGGTGCGGCCATCACGCCGCACGCTCAAAGGGCCCTTCGGGGCCCTTTTTCATGGCGGTTGCAGCCTGAGTCTGGACCGGATCGTCGCGGCCGGCAGCCGGCTGTCGGCCCGGGATGTCGGTCCGTCGCGCTGCGCTGGTGGCGGTGTCAGGGGATGCCTAGAGTTCATCCCACAGCAACCCACCACCCCTTGGAGCCCCCCATGACCACCACCGCCCGCAGCACCGCACAATTCGCCAGCCAAACGGTCCAGACCGTCAGTGCCCTGGGTCTGGCGTTGCTGGTCACGCTGGCCACGCTGGGCGGCATGGACCACCTGGCCACTGCGCAACACGCCGCCACGGTGCTGGCGCGGGCCACGGCGGTGCAGCAGGCCCAGTCCACCACGCCCGCCGCCGACCGCAGCTGACACACCCCGGTCGCCGCAGGCCGGCGACAAACCGCCCAGCGCCCGCAATCCAGGTCACGGCGCGGGTCGTTGGACGCCTACCCGACCCTGCCAGGCACAGCCGATCGACGGCGGACCCACAATCGGCCCATGCCCCCGACCTGGACGCTGGACCTGACCCTGGCCACCGCCGCGCTGGCGGTGGCGCTGGCGCTGCGACCCTGGCGCGCCGTGGGCGCTGCCGGCCCGCCCTGGCCCTGGCTGGCCTGGGCGGCGGTGTTGCCGCTGCTGTGGGGCGCCGACCGCTACGCCGCAATGCCGATCGTGCAACCGCTGTCGGGTGCCGCGCTGCTGGTGTTGTGCGCCGGCTGGCCGCTGGCCATCCTGGCACTGCTGCCGGTGGCCGCCGTGACAGGCTGGATGGGCGACCTGGGCTGGGCCGAGGGCCTGCACCGCGCCGTCTGGCTGGGCATGGTGCCCGCCACCTTGACCCTGGGCCTGGGCGCGCTGGTGCGGCGGGTCTTGCCGCACCATTTGTTCGTCTACATCCTGGCCAGGGGCTTTTTTGCCACGCTGCTGGCCGCCACGCTGGCCGGCGCTGGCGCCATGCTGCTGAGCCCGCTGCCGCAGGGCATCTCATCTGAAGACCTGCTGCTGGCGCGTGGCCTGGCGGCGTCGGGCGAGGCCTTCATCACCGGCATGTTGGTGGCGGTCTTCGTCGCGTTCCGGCCGCACTGGCTGGCCACCTATTCGGACCGGCTGTACTTGCAGCCGCTGCTGTAGTGGCCGCCCGGTTCATCGGCTTGGCGCGGGCAGACGGCCGAACAGCTTTTCCATCGCCATCCCGATCGCCAGCAGGCGGCGGTCGCTGCCGGCGGGGCCGTCCAGCGCCAACCCGACCGGCAGCCGGGTCGTGGCACCCAGGGCGATCGGTACTTGCAACCCCGGTAGGCCGGCGTTGCTGCCGGGGTGGGTGTTCTGGATCGTGGCGATGAAGGTGCCAATGCTGCTGGACTCCGGCCCGGCCGGCATCGCCACCGTGGGCACGGTGGGGAAGACCAGCGCGTCCAGCTTGTGCTGGGCAAAGGTGTCGGCGTAGCGCTTTTGCAGCGCCGGGCGGGCCGTGGCCATCGCCGCCTCGTAGGCCGGCTCGGCATCGACCAGGGTGTTGTTCGGGCCGGGCAGTTTGCGTGGGATCACCAGCCCCTGGAAGGTGGCCTTGACATCCGGGCTACTGATGCCGTCGGCCAGTTGCTCGATGCTCAGGCCCGGCCGGTACCGGGCCAGGTAGCCGCCATATTGACCACCGGTGCGTCGGCCGCGGGCACTTGGCCACGCAGCGCGGGCGTGCCGCCAGTGGCCGCCATGCCGGCCACGTGGATGTTGTCCTTGACCACCACCGGCACACCGTACGGCAGGCCGCATTGACGGGTGCCCTGGCCACCCGCCTGATTGTCGATCTGTCTGGCCAGCGCCAGCGCACCCTTTTCATCCAGCATCACAAAGGCATTGAGCGCATCAATCGACTTGGCCTGCAGGATTGCGGCGCGCACCAGCGCCTCGCTGCTGAGGCGCCCGGCGCAGATCTGCCCGGCCCATCACCCAACATGCCGATTGCGTCATCACCGCGCTCCCGGTTTTGATAAACACCGGCCCAGCCCGGCGACCCGGGCTGGGCCGGGCATCAGGCCAGCGCCCGACCGATCAGAATCTTCTGCACCTCGGACGTGCCCTCGTAGATCTGGCAGACCCGCACGTCGCGGTAGATGCGCTCGACCGGGAAGTCGCTGAGGTAGCCGTAGCCGCCCAGCACCTGGATCGCTCCCGAGCACACGGCCTCGGCCATCTCGCTGGCCATCAGCTTGGCCATCGCGGCCTCTTTCAGGCAGGGCCGGCCGGCGTCCTTCAGACAAGCGGCATGCCAGATCAGCTGGCGCGTGGCCTCGATCTGGGTCGCCATGTCGGCCAGCTTGAACTGCACCGCCTGGTGCTGAAAGATCGGCACGCCGAAGGCCTGGCGGTCCTTGCTGTAGGCCAGCGCCACCTCGAACGCGGCGCGCGCCATGCCGAGCGCCTGGCTGGCGATGCCGATGCGGCCGCCCTCCAGGCCGGACAGCGCGATCTTCAGGCCCTGGCCCTCGTCGCCGATGCGGTTGGCGGCCGGCACGCGGCAGTTGTCGAACAGGATCTGCGCCGTGTCGCTGGCGTGCTGGCCCATCTTGTCTTCGACCCTCGCCACCGTGTAGCCGGGTGTCGCGGTGGGCACCAGAAAGGCTGAGATACCGCGCTTGCCGGCGGCCTTGTCGGTGACGGCCATGACAATCGCCACGTCGCCGTTCTTGCCGCTGGTGATGAACTGCTTGACGCCGTTGAGCACATAGTCATCGCCATCCAGCACCGCGCTGGTCTTGAGCCCACCCGCCTCCGAGCCCACATGCGGCTCGGTCAGGCAAAACGCACCCAGCATGTCGCCACGCGCCAGCGGTTTGAGGAAGCGCTGCTTCTGGTCCTCGTTGCCAAACGCCATCAGGATCGAGCAGACGGGGCAGTTGTTGACGCTGATGATGGTGCTGGTGGCGCCGTCGCCGGCGGCGATTTCCTCCAGCATCAGCGCCAGCGCCAGGTAGTCCAAGCCGGCGCCGCCGTACTCGGTGGGCACGGCCACGCCGTAACAGCCCAGCGCCGCCAAGCCGCGCAGCTGCGCCGCCGGGAACTGGCCGCTCTTGTCCCAGGCGGCGGCGTGCGGCGCGATCTCGGCTTGCACAAATTGGTGAACGGCGTCTTGCACCGCCTGGTGGTCTTCACTGAGCAGCATGATTTTTGATGTCCTGGAGGTCTTCTTGGTGGGCCACCGCCAGCAGCACCTGCGGGCCGTGGGCGCCGCGCATCAGCTGGTAGCCGGTGTGGAACTGCTGCAGCACGCTGCCGTCGGCGCGCTTGAGCGTCCAGTGCAGGTGTGCAAACGCATGGTGTGCGCCCAGGGGCTGGTGCGCGGTGATCTGGAAATCGGCATGGTGGTAGCCGTTGTGGCGGTAAACCTCGCACAGCGTGCGGTGGTTGGCGCGCATAGCCGCGTCGGCGGGCCACCAGGTCAGGCGGGCGGTGCCGCCAGGGCCGCGGCTGTCGGCGATGCCGCTGGCGCCGCACCACAGGTCGGCCACCGCGTCGCCGTCCAGCCGGTCGAAGGCGGCGCGGTAGGCCTCAAAAAATGCCTGCACTTCGTCGAGGCTCATGCAGGCACGGCCTTGACCAGCAAGGTGCCACGGCCCACCACCAGGGGCGCGCCATGGCGCACCGCCGCCACGCCGTCCACCTGCACCAGTTGACCGCCCAGACCCACATGCGGCTCGACCGAGACCACCCGCCAGGTCAGCGCCAGTTGCTGCTCGGCAAATACCGGGGCCTTGAAGGCAAAGTTGAAGTTCAAACACAGCAACTCGCGGCCGAAACCGTCACCCGCGCGCGAGAAGTGCGACGAGGCCAGGCCGATCAGCAGCGCCGTGGTGTGCTGGGCGCTGGCGATGATCTCGCCGTGGCGGGCACGTTGCGCGGCCTGGATGTCGTGGTGCAGCGGGTTGCTGTCGCCGGTGAGCCGAGCGAAACCGGCGATCTCCTCGCGGCTCAGGCGCAGAGACCGGTGGCAACTCTCGCCCATGGCGACAACGGGCTCGGTCAGGATTTCGGGGTCGGACATGGTGGGTGCGCCTGGACTGCTGCGATGCAGCAATTTGCGGCAACTCCGCTGGATTAAAGCATCTCGACGGCCAGCGCGGTAGCCTCGCCCCCACCAATGCACAAGGCCGCCACACCGCGCTTCAAACCGTGCTTGCGCAGCGCGCCCAGCAGCGTGACGACGATGCGCGCGCCCGACGCACCGATCGGGTGGCCCAGCGCGCAGGCGCCGCCGTGCACATTGACGATGTCGTGTGGCAGGCCGAAGTCGACCATCGCGGCCATCGTCACCGCGGCAAAGGCCTCGTTGACCTCCCACAGGTTGATGCTTTTGGCGTCCCAGCCGCTCTGCTTGAGCACCTTGTTGATCGCACCGGCCGGTGCGGTGGCAAACCACTGCGGCTCTTGGGCAAACACGGCCTGGCCAGCGATGCGGGCAATCGGCGTGGCACCCAGCTGGCGTGCGGTGGACTCGCGCATCAGCACCAGCGCCGCAGCGCCGTCGGAGATGCTGGACGCATTGGCGGCGGTGATCGTGCCATCTTTCTTGAAGGCCGGCTTGAGGCCAGGGATCTTGTCGAGCTTGGCCTTGCGCGGCTGCTCGTCCATGGCAATCACGGTGTCGCCAGCCTTGCCGGGCAAGGTCACGGGCGCCATCTCCCAGGCAAAGCTGCCGTCCTCGGTGGCCAGCCGGGCGCGGGTGGTGGAGGTGATCGCAAACTGGTCTTGCGCCTCGCGGCTGAAGCGGTACTGGTCGACGCACTGCTCGGCAAAAACGCCCATCGCCTTGCCACGCTCGTAGGCGTCTTCCAGGCCGTCCATCGCCATGTGGTCAAACAGTTGCGCCGCACCGTATTTGATGCCCTTGCGCGCAAACATCAGGTGCGGCGCGTTGGTCATGCTCTCCATCCCACCGGCCAGCACCACATTGGCGCTGCCGGCGGCCAGCATGTCGTGGGCAAACATCATCGCCCGCATGCCGCTGCCGCACATCTTGCTCAGTGTCACCGCCCCCGTGCTGTCGGGCAAGCCGGCGCGGCGCATCGCCTGGCGCGCCGGCGCCTGGCCCTGGCCGGCCATCAGGCAGTTGCCCATCAGCACCTCGTCGATGTGGTCGCCCGGCACACCGGCCCGCGCGACTGCGGCCCGGATCGCCACGGCGCCCAGCTCCCAGGCGGCGAGCGACGAAAATTCACCCAGTAGACCCGCTATGGGCGTGCGGGCGGCTGAGACGATGACGATGGATTCGGTCATGGGGGGCTCCAAACGGGGTTGACTGGCGTTGAGTTGAGCTTGAGTGGCGGCAAGGGCGCGCGGCGGTATCAGGGCACGGCGCTCAAGGGATGCTTGAAGCGTTTGCTCGCTTCGTAGGGAAACACATCGTGCACATGACCCGCCATGATGCGCGCCTTGTGGGCTTGCCAGAAGGCCGCGTCCAGCAGGTCGGCGTGGTGCTGCATGAAGGCGGCCCGCACCGCATCGTTGCCCAGCAGAAACGGCCCGAAGGTCTCGGGGAACACATCCTTGGGCCCGACCGAGTACCAGACCTCGCCCGACATTTCTTCTTCCTCGTTGCGCGGCGTGGGCACTTTGCGGAAGTTGCAGTCGGTGATGTACTCGATCTCGTCGTAGTCATAAAACACCACCTTGCCGTGGCGGGTGACGCCAAAGTTCTTCCACAGCATGTCACCCGGGAAGATGTTGGCCGCCACCAGGTCCTTGATGGCGTTGCCGTACTCGATGACCGCATGCTTGAGCTGCTCGGGCTTGGCGTCTTGCAGGTAGATGTTGAGCGGGATCATGCGGCGCTCGATGTAGAGGTGGCGGATCACCAGCACCTCTTCGCCATGGGGGCCATCGATCTCGATCTCGATCTGGCTCGGGCAGAAGTGCTGCAGTTCGGCCAGCAGCGCGTCGCTGATGCGCGCGCGCGGAAACGCCACGCTGGTGTACTCCAGCGTGTCGGCCATGCGGCCCACCCGGTCGTGCGTCTTGACCATCAGGTACTTGGCCTTGATCTGCTCGCGGCTGGTGTCTTTTTGCGGCGGGTAAAAATCCTTGATCACCTTGAAGACGTAGGGGAAGGACGGCAGGTCGAACACCAGCATCACCATGCCCTTGATGCCGGGTGCGATGCCAAAGGCGTCGCTACTGTGGCGCAGGTGGTACAAAAAGTCGCGGTAAAAACTGTTCTTGCCCTGCTTTTGCAGGCCCAGAGCGGTGTAGATCTCGCTGCGCGGCTTGCGCGGCATCAGCGAGCGCAAGAACTGCACATAGGCCGACGGGATCTCCATGTCCACCATGAAGTAGGCGTGCGCAAAGCTGAACAGCACGGCCAGGTCGTCCTCGGCAAACAGCGCCGCGTCGATCACCAGGCGCCCGTCGGTACCGTGCAGCAGCGGCAGCGCAAACGGCGTCTCGGCAAAACCGTTGACTATCCTGCCGATCAGGTAAGCGCCCTTGTTGCGGTAGAACAGCGAGGACAGCACCTGGATCTGGAAGTTGGCGCGCAGCCGCACGCCGCGGCCGACATGGCGCTGCAGGCCGACCATCACCGCATCGATATCCCGGCCCAGATCCTGGAAAGGGCGCTGCAGCTGGAAGTTATCGACGACGCGCAGCAGCGTGTCGCGCAGGCTGTCCTGGGTCGGGTAGTAGGCGCGGTAAGTGGGCAACGAGGCCGGCTCGTCGTTTTCGATGTACTCGGTGCTGACGGCCGGCCGCACGAAGATGAAATCATTGCGGAAGTAACGGTGGTGCAGGATCCTGGTCGTGACCGAGTTGAAAAACGTCTCGGCCAGTTCGGGCTGATGGTGGTCTACCAGCAGGCCGATGTAGTGCAGCTTGACCTGCTGCCAGGTGTCGTCGGCCAGGTGCGCGGTGTCGAACTCGCGTTGCAGCCGCTCCACCGCCTCGTCCACCCGGGTGTCGTAGAACTCGATGCGCTCGCGCTGGGCCCGCTGCTGGCCGTGCCAGTCGGCCAGCTCGAAACGTTGCTTGGCGGCGCGGTTGGTCTCGGAGAACAGCCGGTAGTGGCGGTTGAAGCCGTCCAGCATCGTCTGCGCGATATCAAACGCCCGGTTGTCGGTGAGACGGTGCGGAAACATCGTCGCCAGGGGCTGACGTCAGGCGCCTTGCAGCACCTGCAGCTGCCGGTAGCGCTGTTTGACCAGCGCCAGCGCGGTGTCGTAGGCCAGCCCGACCTGATCGGCCGAGTCCGCCGTGATGCGCAGGTCTTCGAGCAGGCCGTTGTGCAGGCCGTAGACCCAGCCATGCACCACCACCGTCTGGCCCCGGTGCCAGGCGTCGCTGACGACCGTGGTGCGGCAGACATTGCGCGCCTGCTCCAGCACGTTCAGCTCAACCAGCGCATTGACCTGCAGGCTCTCGTGCAGCCCGGCCAAAAAGCCTTCATGCGCGTCCCGCACGTCCTGCACATGGCGCAGCCAGTTGTCGACCAGACCGGCCCGCTGGTTGGTCATGGCCGCACGCACACCGCCGCAGTCGCTGTGGCCGACCACGATGATGTGGCTGACCTGCAGCGCGTCCACCGCGTACTGCACCACGCTCAGCGCGTTGAGGTCGCTGTGCACCAGCAGGTTGGCGACGTTGCGGTGCACAAACAGCTCGCCCGGCAACAGCCCGACCAGATCGTTGGCCGGCACCCGGCTGTCGGCACAACCGATCCACAGGTATTGCGGTTTTTGCTGCTGCAGCAAGCGGGTGAAGAATCCGGGCTCTCGGGCCTCGGTATCGGTGGCCCACTGGCGGTTGCTCTGGAACAACTCTTGCAGGTCAGTGCTCATCGGCGAAGGTCTTTCAGACGGGGGTGCGGAGGTCATGTTGCAGTGCACAGTTTACGCAGCACCCTTGGCCGAATCTGACAGCCCCGCCGGGGCTGCGGCAGGGCATCACATCGTCTCGGCAAACAGCTCCCGACCGATCAGCATGCGGCGGATCTCGGACGTGCCGGCGCCAATCTCGTACAGCTTGGCATCGCGCCACAACCGGCCCAGCGGGTAGTCGTTGATATAGCCGTTGCCACCAAAGATCTGCACCCCCTCGCCGGCCATCCAGGTGGCTTTTTCGGCGCACCACAGGATCACGCTGGCGCAGTCCTTGCGCACCTGGCGCACATGCTCGGTGCCCAGCTTGTCCAGGTTCTTGCCCACGGTGTAGCAAAACGCCCGGCCGGCCTGCAGCACGGTGTACATGTCGGCCACCTTGCCCTGGATCAGTTGAAACTCGCCGATGCTCTGGCCAAACTGCTTGCGGTCGTGGATGTAGGGCACGACGTTGTCCATAACGCTCTGCATGATGCCGATGGGGCCCGCGGCCAGCACCGCACGCTCGTAGTCCAGCCCGCTCATCAGCACCCGGGCGCCGCCGCCCACCGAGCCCAGCACGTTTTGCGCCGGCACTTCAACGTTGTTGAACACCAGCTCGCCGGTGTGGCTGCCGCGCATGCCCAGCTTGTCGAGCTTTTGGGCGCAGCTGAATCCCGGCATCGACTTCTCGATGATGAAGGCGGTGACACCACGGGCGCCCAGCTCGGGTTCAGTCTTGGCATAGACCACCAGGGTATCGGCGTCGGGCCCGTTGGTGATCCACATCTTGGTACCGTTGAGCAGGTAATAACCGCCCTTGTCCTCGGCCTTCAACTTCATGCTGATGACGTCCGAGCCGGCGCCCGGCTCGCTCATGGCCAGCGCGCCGACATGGTCGCCCGAGATCAGCTTGGGCAGGTATTTGGCGCGCTGCGCCTCGCTGCCGTTGCGCTTGAGCTGGTTGACACACAAGTTGCTGTGCGCGCCGTAGCTCAGGCCCACCGAGGCGCTGGCGCGGCTGATCTCTTCCATCGCGATCATGTGCGCCAGGTAGCCCATGTTGGCGCCCCCGTACTGCTCGGCCACGGTGATGCCCAACACGCCCAGCTCACCCATCTTGCGCCACAAGTCCATCGGAAACTGGTCGCTGCGGTCGATCTCGGCGGCGCGCGGTGCAATCTCGGCGTCGCAAAAGTCACGCACGGCGTCGCGCAGCGCGTCGATGTCTTCTCCGAGCTGGAAGTCGAGTCCGGGCATTTGGCTCATGGCGTGTCTCCTGAAAGTTGGGCCGGCAGGTCGGTTTGGGCATGCCGACGTGGAACCGAGCATGCCATGACCGGCGGGGCGGCGTCGCCCGAGTCGGTCCGAATTGACGTTGACGTAAACGTCAATCATACCGAAACCGAACGGGCTTGAAGCCGGCGACGCCTCAAGCTTTGTGCGGGGGCGCGGCGGGAGCCGCCAAAACAGCGGTCAGCAATACCCGGCAGCGTGCCTCGTGCAGCGCCAGCTCGTCGAGGGTGACGCGAATATCGTCGAGCTGCAGCGTCAACGCCTGGCGGTGCGCAGCCAGCACCCCCAGAAAGGCCTGCAGCTGAGGCGCAGTGTCGGACTCGGTGCCGTACATCGTCACCAGGCCGCGAATCTCCTGCAAGCTGAAACCCAAGCGCTTGCCACGCAGCGTGAGCTTGAGCCGGGTGCGGTCGCGCTGGCTGTAGACCCGGTTGCGGCCAGCGCGGGTCGGCTCCAGCAGGCCCGAGTCCTCGTAGAACCGGATCGCACGCGGCGTGATGTCGAACTCTCGCGCCAGCTCGCTGATGGTGTAGGTCTTGGCGGTGCGGGCGGGGGTGGTCATGGAGGGCAGCGACTTCGTCGAGTTGACGTTCACGTCAATGTAGCCCAACCGGGCTTGTCGGGCGTTTGCTGTATTCGGAAGCGCCGATCGAGGTTGATCCATTCGGGCTGGGCGAATTGGCGGTCGGCAAGCGGCTCGTTGCTGACATTCAAAGTCAGCTTTGCGCTTGCGGGCTGCGGACCGGCAAAGGGCCGCCAGGGCCCGCTGCTGCGCTTCGGTGAGGCCCCGCCGGGTGCCGGCTGCCGCGACGTTCGGAACGCCCCGGCAAACTATGCGAAAGCAGCCCGGTGGTCAGTGCCAGCAACGAGCCGCAACCCACGTCCCACCAGCCCTGGTGCTGGCGCTGGCGCTGGCGCTGGCGCTGGTGCTCGAATTGCAGACCGCTGTTCGCAACGCTGCCAAACAGCGGTTGCAAGGGCGCGACCGACACCGGCGATTGCGCGGTTTGGCTCAGGGCCGGGCCGGGGCGCTCCCCTCGGCCGATAGCTGGGCACAATGGATGCACCGGTCTATCTATCGGCACAAAAAATGACGGGTTTGAACCGACCGTGCTGGCCGCGGGCGCAAATCCAGCGGGGTACCTTCGGGTTCGTCGGTCTGGCGGCCCGTCCGGCCTGGCGCCTGTCCCTGTCCCTGTCCCTGTCCCTGTACCGGGCCGGGCCGGGCCGGGCCGGGCCCGCGCCTGCCGCTGCGATGATGATCCCGTCCCCCGTCATTCACTCCTCCCCCCGAACTCACCGATGTCCCATGTCACCCACCCCCTGAAACACCTGCTGCCCGGCTGGTACGCCTGCGTGATGGGCTTGTGCGGCTTGGCGCTGGCCTGGTTTCGCGCCACACCGCTGATGGGCGAGGCCGCAACCTCGGTGGCAGCGGTGATCGGTTGCCTGGCGGCGGCGGCGTTTGCCGTGCTGGCGGTGGCGACGCTATTGCGCGCCCGACGCCACCCGGAGGCCTGGGCCGACGACCGGCGCCACCCGGTGCGCCATACCCAGGTGGCCGCCTTGCCGATCTCGCTGATCCTGCTGGCGGCGGTGGCGGTGGCGCTGCTGGGCCCCAGCACCCCGTTGCGGCTGCTGTGGTGGGCCGGCGCGCTGGCGCAGCTGGGCACCACGCTGTGGGTGACGCAACGCTGGTGGCGCGGCAACGGGCCGGGTGGCCTGCAGTGGGCCAGTGCCACGCCGGCGCTGTTTTTGCCGATCGTGGGCAATGTGCTGGTGCCGCTGGCCGGCGTGCCGCTGGGCTATCCCGACTGGTCGGCGGCGCAGTTCGGCATCGGGTTGATGTTCTGGCCGGTGGTGCTGGTGCTGATCGTGGTGCGCATCGCCAGCAACGGTCTGTGGCCGGAGCGGCTGCTGCCGTCGGCCTTCATCTTCATCGCGCCGCCGGCAGCCGTGGGGCTGTCGGCGCTGCATTTGGGCGCGCCGCTGCCGGTGGTGTGGGCACTGTGGGGCATGGCGCTGTTCACGCTGCTGTGGGCGGGCAGCCTGGCCAAACGCATCGCCGCGCTGCCGTTTGGCGTGGCGCACTGGGGTATGAGTTTTCCGCTGGCTTCGCTGGCCGCGCTGACGCTGCGCCTGGCCACGCCGGGCAGTGTGCTGGCGATGCTGGGGCCGTTGCTGCTGGCTGTGACCTCGCTGGTGGTGCTGGCACTGGTGATGGGCACGTTGCGCGGCCTGCGTGAGGGCACGCTGCTGGCGCCCGAGCCGGTGGCCAGCATCCAGCCGGTGTCTGCCGGCTGAGCCGGAGGGCCGGTCCGTCCGCCCGCCCGTCCGCCCGTCAGTCCGCCCAGTTGCTTGCCGTCGC
Source organism: Burkholderiales bacterium (assembly GCA_038236495.1). Classification (GTDB taxonomy): domain Bacteria; phylum Pseudomonadota; class Gammaproteobacteria; order Burkholderiales; family Burkholderiaceae_C; genus Pseudaquabacterium. The sequence continues at coordinate 15,002 of JBBRZR010000012.1, read as the reverse complement.
CCGGTGTCGGTCAGGCCTTGCGTCAGGCAAACCCGTTCATCCTGATGGGCTGCGGCCCAGCACCCAGCCTGAGAAGCGGACCCGTTCCACCACGATCATGTGCGGCACGGTGAGCGCAGCCAAGCCGACGAACAGCAGCTGCGCGATGCGCATGTCGAGCGGCTTGCCGTCGGCCAGCCACCAGGCGATGGCGGCGCCGGCCACCGTGGCCAGCATCGGCCAGGCAGCGATGCCCAACAGGCGCCGAAGCGCTCCCGCTCGGGCGTAGTCGCGCGTTCGGAGCACGTGTCGGGCGCTGTGCATGCCGCAGAAAAATAGCGTGAACCCGATGAGAGGCGGCGCGGCGGTCAGCAATGCGGCGACCGACACCAGCTCGATGCTGCGCGCCGGCTCCCGCTTTGCACCGGCGATCGCTGCGAGGCCGATGGCGGCAACCCAGGGCCAGGCGGCCCACTGCAAGGCCGCCACAGTCACTTGCGCAGCGGCCGGCCCGGCCAGCAAGGCGAAGAGTTGAGAGACCTCCGCCGCATGCAGCGTCAGGGGGCAGACGATCACGGCGCCGCCATACAGCATCCGAATCAGCGGCGGGGTCTCGTCCTTGGGATCGCCTGAGAAATGCAGCGCCGAAACCAGCAGGAACGCCCCCAGAAACAAGCCCGGCGCCAACCGCCACAAGACCACGACCGCCGCAGCCGCCGCCGCATAAGCCACTGTGAACAAGGCCCAGCCTGCGGCTGATCGAAGGCCGGCAAGTTGCCGCACAAAGACGATATCCAGCGCACCGTGCGGCACGCCCAGCAACAGGATGACCGGCGCCAGCACCACCAGTTGGACCTGCGTTTCCAGCTGCGGCAGCCAACAGTTCGCGGCGATCGCCAACCAGGCGAAAGCACTGAAGGCAAGCCCTTGGGATGTGAGGGTCATGGGTACGCTTTCCGGCTACGCGCTCCGGCGCTCGCGCTTGGGGCTGAGCCCAGCGCTCACGCCATGCCTTCGACTTCGCTGATCCGGTCGCGACGCCGCGTCAAAGCCAGCGCAGCGCGAAGGAAAGGCGGAACCGGCATCGCTGCCACCACCGCGAGACCGTCAATGGTGCTGCCACTGCCGCTCAGGAAGCGGATGACCCGGGCCGGATCGACGCGGCTGAACAGCGAGAAGAAGAGCGCCGCGCCTCGACTCGGGTCGGCACGCAACACGTCAAGAAAGATTTGGTCCATCAGGCGAAGCGCCAAGGGGTCGGGCCGGTGTGCGGTCGGTTCACCGCGACTCACCAGGGAATGGGCGCACTCGCCGGCCCAGCGCTGAATGCGCTGAAACGCATAGCCCGTGCTGGGTCGGGCGCCGCCGGCCATCAGGCCGACCCTGACGTTACTCGGGTGGACTGCTCGCGGGGCCGCGTTCAAGCCCATCGGCAGGATGCCGTGCTCGCTGCGCAGGACCGTGAACGACGCGCCGCCGACGCGCAGGGCGATCGCGGCTTCTAGCCGGTCGCTCAGATCCTTGGGTGCAAGCGGCGCCGCACCGAACACCGTGACCTCGACCAGCGCCCGCGTCGGCGTCACTGGCAAGACATAGACGAACGGGATGTGGCGCGGGTCCGGCGCGAGGAAGTTCATCAAGTCCATCGCCGACGGGTCGAAGACCGCGGCGCTGCATTCGATCTCCTGGCCGTAGAACGATTGCCACAGGGCCGCACCACCGCGGCGCGGCAGCGCCGACGGCCGGGTGTCGACGACCGAACATGCCGTCACATCCCCTGCGCTCGTGCGGATATGCCAGACGCCACTGCTGCGGCGCGGCTCGTCAACCACCGAGGTGCCGCGCTGCAAGGTGATGTTCGGGTGTTGATCGATCAACGCCTGGGCGGCCGCGTAGAAGTCTTGCGCAGCCAGCATGTGGTACGGCTGCGAGCCGCAGTCGAGCAACACGCTTTGGCCGGCATGCGCCACCCGCATCGATTGCCAGCGGTGCTGAACTTGGTACGGCGCGGGCACGGACGGGTCTTTCCAGTAGCACCAGGTACGGTCGTTCGCGTACTCGGTTCGGGACTCGATCACCAGCGTGCGGGGACAGCGCCCGCCGTGCACTGCGAGTGCCATTGACAGGCTGAGACCGGCGCATCCACCGCCGAGGATGACCAGCTCGAAGGCCTCAGCCATGCGTGTCAACCATGGCGGCGGTCGAGCGGTACCTCAGCGCCGAGGATCGCCGACAAGGCGCCGTGCAGCGCGGCATCGTGGCGCCGCACGGGCACCCAAAATCTTGGCCGTAGCGGGGTCGATACCAGCGCCCACAACGTCACCAGGCCCTTGGTTTGACGCGGTACGACCGTGCGACCGCGCCAGTAGGCGCTGCCGTGCTGGCGAAGTCGGGTCCCGATGGCGCGGTACACACGCGCCGCGATCAGGATGCTGCACCGCGCGCCGATGGGCAGGTGGGCCAGGCCCGCCTCGCCGCTGCGGTAGTAGCGGTCGGCGGTGTCGAGCAGCTGGTCGATGCAGGCTTGCAGGCGCGGCTGCAAGATCAGCGCCGGTTCGACCAGCGATGGTGGCGCCACATCGCCGATCAGAGAGGCCGGCAGGTAGCGGCGGCCGGCAGCCGCATCGGCAGCGACATCGCGGCAGATGTTGGTGAGCTGCATCGCGATCCCCAGGTCGATCGCGTGGCGCAACGCAGCCGGGTCGTCGCAACCCAGCACCTTGCACATCATCGATCCCACCGTCCCGGCGGCCTGGTAGCAGTAGCGCAGCAGCGCGTCTTCGTCGGCCATGCGAACGGTGTCCAGATCCGACGTGATGCCGTCGATGAAGCTCAGCACGAGTGCGGGCGGGATGCTGCACTCGCGCATCAGCGCGATGGCATCGGCCACGATCGGGTGCTGTGAGGTGCCGCTGGCAATGCCCTGCGCTACCAACGCGAGGGCCGCGCGCGGGTCCTGGCCCGCACACGCCTCGTCCGCGAGATCGTCGACGTAGCGGCAGAAGCCGTAGAGTCGCGTGGCACGCGCCGCATGGGCCGACGCCATCCAGTGGCGAGCCCAGTGAAAGCTCTTGCCCTTGCGCGACAGCACGAGGTCGGCGCTTTGCAATGCGGGCGTCGGGTCGCGGCCCGCAGATTGGTGCGCGCAGTCGGCCGCTGAGGGCACGAGCGCGTCCATCACCTTGGCCGAGCACAACACGCCCGGCAACCCGGCACCCGGGTGCGTGCCAGCGCCGACGAGGTACAGATTGCGAATGCCCTCGGCCCGGTTGTGAAACCGGAACCAGGCCGACTGACGGAACAGCGGCGCGACCGAAAACCCCGCGCCGTGGGCGCTCAAGTAGTCGCTGCGAAAGTTCTCGGGCGTCATGGTGAAGTCGCCCGTGATGCTTGCGCCAAGTCCCGGCAGGATCGTCGCCTCGAGCGCCGCGACGATGCGTGCCTGCAAGCGCGGCCCTTCGACTGCCCAATCGACCGCGCCCTTCAAGTTGGGCACCGGGCACAGCACGTAGAAGCTGTCGCAGCCCGCCGGCGCAAAGCTGGGGTCGGTAGCCGTGGGGCGGTGCAGGTAGAGGGAAAAGTCCTCGGACAGGACCTTGTCGTGAAAAATGTCGGCCAGCAGTTCGCGGTAGCGCTCGCCGAGCCAGATCGTGTGGTGCGCGACGTCCGGGTACTGGCGGGTCGTGCCAAAGTACAGGACGAACAGGCCCATCGAAAACTCGGCGGTGGCAAGCTTCAACCGTGCCGAGGGTGCTTGATCCTCTGGCCGAATCATCGCGCCGTACAGATGTGCCGGGTCGGCGTTGGACACGATGATGTCTGCCGTTATCGACGAGCCGTTGGCCAGGGTGACGCCCGACGCGACGCCTTCATCGACATTGATACGGCGTACGGTCGTGTTGAGCTGCACCTCGATGCCCTGCCTGGCCATCAAGCCGCCGAGTGCGGTGGTGATGGCTGCCGTACCGCCCATGGCGAAGTGCACGCCGTGGGCCCGCTCGAGGTAGTGAATCAGGCCGTAGATGCTGGTGGTGTCGAACGGGTTGCCGCCCACCAACAGAGGCTGAATCGAAAAGGCCTGCCGGAGTTTCGGGTTCTTCAGGTGCCGGCACACGAGCTGCCAGACCGAGTCTTGGCTGCGCAGGCGCAGCAGCGCAGGAATCTGCCGCCACATCGTGACGAAACGATGGAACGGCACGGCTGACAGCTGCAGGAAGCCGATCTTGAAAATCTTTTCGGATTGCACGAGCAGGCTTCGGTAGCCGTCGCAGTCGGCAGGCTCGATGCGGGCGATCTCGGCCAGGGTTTCGTCGAGCGTGCCGCCGTAATCGAATTGGGTGTTGTCTGAGAAGTGGAACCGGTACCAAGGCGTCAAGGGCACCAATTGCACGTGGTCTTTGAACTGCTCTCCGAACAAGGTGAAGAGTTCTTCGAACAAGAAGGGCGCGGTGATCACGGTCGGCCCGGCGTCGTGCTTGAAGCCGTTGCGCTCGAAGACCTGGGCCCGGCCACCAAGACCGGCACAGCGGTCTAGCAAGGTGACCTCGTAGCCTTTGGCGCGCAACCGCAAGGCCGCAGCGATGCCGCCAAAGCCCGCGCCGATGACAAGTGCTTTCATGGTCTGTGTCTTGACGACGGGGTCGAACCGTTGAGCCCGACCCCGTCTTGGCGATCAGGCCTTCGCCACTTTGTCTGACTCGCTCACGGCGACTGACCAGATGATCAAGCCGAAGGCGATCTTGTTCAGCACGTCGGCTGCGTTGTAGATGATGTTGAGTGCGTTGGCGCTGTCGGCAGGATTGGCGCCGGTCAAGTAGCCGAAGAAGTAGCCGATCGGGTAGATCGCCCAGCCAAAGGTCACGATCAGGCGCATCGTGTTGAAGGCCGACTGGACAGCAGGCGGCGCATTGGCCGCACTGATCTTGCCGGCTTGACCCAGAAAAATCTCATACAGGATGAAAGCCCAACCCGCCATGCCGATGATGAATGCCGGCCAGACGGACAAGTAACCGGCCTCGCCCAGGTAGCCGCCGATCAGCATCACCAGCGTGCCAATCATCAGCCGCCAGAAAATCCCGGACTGGACCTTGGTGATCGCGGCCAGGATCAGATAGAACTCGATCATCAGCAAGGGCACCGTGATCAGCCAGTCGATATAGCGGAACACGGTGGGGGTCGATCCCGTGGCCACCCAGACATCGCGCATGTAGAAGTAATGCACTGCGGCCACGAGTGTGACCAGTCCCGATACCGTCAGCGAGGTCTTCCATTTCGGCGAGACGCGGTCACGTTCGAGGAAGAAGAACGCCGTCGCAGCGATCAACGCCATCGAGATGATCCAAAAGGAGATCCCGACGAAGTCGTCTTGTTTCAGCATTGAAGTCGAGGCGGCGTGCGTGGCGCCCGAGGCCACTGCGAGAACTGCGCCGATCAGGGGGGCTGTCAGGGCAGCCAAGCGTGCCTTGATCTGAAGCCGGTCTGGAATTGTCATGGAAAGTGTCCTGGAACTTTGTCAGTGAGTGAGCGGAAGTGCTCGTTGAATTCGACGCACGGTCGGCGCGCCGTTAGAGCCAGGCTGGGTCAATGCGCACCGGCTTTTGACTGGTGCGCCCACCTCTGCCTGGGGATGGAGGTGTTTCTTCATGCGGGATCGGGCAGGTGCTCCAAGGGTGGTCTGCTCACCCGGGGTTTGCAGCGTGTCGGTCAGCGGGACCGCGCCGCTCCTTTGGCCCTCGAGCAGCCCATCGAGAGCGGCTTGCCGGGCAGCGGTTGAGCGGCGGTGATGCAGCCCGATTTCGAGCGCACCAACCAGGCAGTCACCGTTGCGGCCAAGAAGCAGTGCTGGGCCATCTCGCGACAAGGATGAAACGGTATTGAGACACTTATCGCCACACATGAACCCGAGTGTGGCGGTTTTTTGACCCAAATGAAACGCATACTGATGCGGTATCAGGGTCTTTGTAGCGATATTGTCGTTTCAATAACGCATCAGCTGCTGAGGGCACAATTCTCTGGTCTACCTAGCCGCTGAGAGACCCAGCCCATGACCGTGACTGCAGCGACCGGCGAGCCCGGCACCCCGACCCTGATGCGAAGCGGTACTGCCGCACGCCTGGCGGGCCTCTCGCCGTCGACGCTGCGCATCTGGGAGCATCGCTACGGCGTGGTGGCGCCGCCCAAGTCGGCCGCTGGCCAGCGCACCTACTCGATGAAAGACATCGAGCGTCTGCGGCTCAACAAGCGGCTCACGCTCGAAGGGCATGCGATCGGGACCGTGGCCCACCTCGATATCGCGGCCTTGCTCGCGCTGTCATCGGTCCATTCAGTGCCTGCCGAGGGGGTGCAGCGGGTTCTCGTCATCGGCCACACCGTCGCGCGCAAGCTCGAGGGTTGGCTGCGACCGGCGCCAGCGATCGTCTTCGACGACTTGAATCATGCGGAGCGGGAAGTGGCTCTGGCGGGCGCTGCCGACGTGCTCGTCATTCACCTGCCGTCACTGCACGCGTCGATGGTTGAGCGCCTGATGGCCCTGCACAGCAGCCTGCCAGTGCCGAATGTCATCGTGGTTTATTCATTCGGCCCGGAAGTCGTCGCCGAAGCGCTTTGCGCGGCCGGCTTCAGCGTCCGCCGCGAGCCGGTTGCCGGCAAGGCATTGGCCAGTTTGATCCTCGCAGCACGCCCGACCCCAGCGGCGGTCGAGATCCAGACCGAGGCGAATCTCAGGCGCTACAGCGATGCCGAGCTGGTCGCCATGACCGAGATCCCGTCGACGGTTGCCTGCGAATGTCCGCGGCACCTGGCCGAGATCGTCACGCTGCTGGTGGGCTTTGAGCGCTACAGCGCCGAATGCGTGGGGCTCAACCAGAACGATGCGGCCTTGCATCGCCATCTCTACGAGGTCACAGGCGCGGCCAGAACAATGCTCGAGCAGGCGTTGGTTCGGCTGATGATCAGTGAAGGGCTGACGCTCGCGACCCGGCCGTGACCGTCGCCCATCCCGGGCGCGGGCGTGGCCGGGCCGGTACCTCAACCGCCCGCGGCAGCCGGCACCCAGTTGCCATGGAAGCCCGCCGGTATCAGGTGCGGCAGGCTGACCGTGGCCACCGGTGCGCCGCTGAAGTGCTGCGCATCCAGGATATGCAACGCAGTGGTGCGCGCTGCGGCGTCCACCACATAGCCCATCAGCCAGCCGTCGTCCTCGGCGCTGTCAGCGGCGCGCGGCACAAACACAAACTCGCCGACATGCTGGTGCGGGCCAAAATCATGCACCGCACGCTCACCGGTCTGCAGGTCGTGCCGGTACAGGCGCTGGTCGGCCATGACCGAGCCGTCAGGCCCGCCCTCCTGTTTCAGGCCGGCGGTGTAGGCCCAGCGGTAGGGCTGGCCCAGGCGGCGCTCGTCGGGCCGGGGAAACTCTTGCGCAGTGGCGTCGACCACCCGGCGTGCCACCTGCCGGGTGGCCGGGTTGATCGTCCAGCGCTCGAAGGCCGAGGCCTTGGCATTGGGGCCGAGGCGGCTGTCCTCGAACATCGTGGCATGCGCCACCACGTCGAGCGTGACCGTGCCGTCGGCGTTTTCGAAACCGTTGCAGGGGTGGAAGACATAGCAGGGCGCGACCTCGCACCAGACAATGCTGCTGCCCGGGGCGTCCTTGCGCAGCAGGCCCACCCGTGCTTGGTGCGCCGGATTCCAGGTGTACGGAAAGGTATAGCCCGCCACCAGCGCCGGCATCGAGAAAGTGACCGGCAAGTCCAGCACGATCACGTACTGCGCCGTGATCATGCAGTCGTGGATGCTGGGGCCATGCTTGACGGCGATGGGTTCCTCGCGCCGCACCCGGCCATCGGTGCCCACCACCACATGGCGGATGGTGTTGGGGTCGGTCGCTTCATAGCAAATGGCGTGCATCTCGCCGCTGGCCGTGTCGCGGTGCGGATGGGCGGCGAACGAGCCCTTCAGGCTGCCCTCGAACGGGTTGTGCGCCACGGTCTGCAACTCGTCGCCCAACTCGACCGGGTAGCCGCCGGCCTCGACCAGCGCCCAGGTCTTGCCGGCATGGCCCAGTACATTGGTGTTGACCCGGTCGCTGCGCTGGCGCGGTCCGGGCGCGGGCGGCTCGCCCAGCGCGTGGCTGACGGCGTTGGAGCGGATCCAGCGGTTGCGGTACCACAGCGCCCGGCCGCCCTGCAGGCGCATGCCGTGCACCATGCCGTCGCCCATGAACCAATGGTGGCTGGCGGCCTGGGGCGGCACGATGGGGTTGGGGCCGATGCGCAGGTAGCGGCCGTCCAGCGCTGCGGGCAAGGTGCCGGTGACCGCCAGTTCGGTCAAGGTCAGCTCCTGGTCCATCGGGGCGTTCAGCCCGGTCAGATAGGGGTTGGGGCTGGCCAGGTCGGGCATGCGCCCACGGTTGAAGTCCGCGAGCTTCATGACGCCCTGGGTGATGGTTTTGCGCAGCGCAGCTTTGATCAGGTTGGCCATGGGGGTCCTCGGATGGCGGGATAATGTTGACGACGATCACATCGTGCCCGGCAATGATTACAGTGTCAACATGAATCCACTTCACCCCCAGGGACACACCGCGCGGCCCTATCACCACGGGGACCTGCGCCATGCGCTGATCGACGCCGGGCTGCGCCTGATCGAGTCCCGCGCCGAAGACGATCTGGGCCTGCGCGAACTGGCGCGTGAGGTGGGTGTGAGCCCCACCGCCATCTACCGACATTTCCCGGACAAGCAGGCGCTGAAGGCCGCTTTGGCGAGCGAAGGCCTGGTCCGGCTGGCCCTGTCGCAGCAACAGGCCAGCGCCCTGGCCGGTGGCGGCGCAGCCGGGTTTCTGGCCAGTGGCATGGCCTACGTACGGTTCGCCGCAGGGCAACCGGTGCTGTTTCGGTTGATCTTCAGCCATGCCCCCACCGAGGACCTGCTGGACGCCGAACCGTCCCGGCAGTCGGCCGCCCTGCGCGGCCTGCGCGACGACATCGACCGGCTCGTGCCCCCGGGCTGCCCGGCCGCCGAGCGCAAGGCCCTGGCGCTGCACGCCTGGGCGCTGGTGCACGGCCTGGCGCGGCTGGTGCTCGACCAGCAGATACCGCCCGACTGGGCGCTGATCGAGCGGGTGCTGGCGGGCATGGGCGCCTTGTTGGGCGAGGGCCGCACTGCGCCTGCGTGAGGGCGGGTGGCTGGCGCCGGGCAGGGCTGTGGCACTCGCTGCTTGAGCCTGGATCGAACATCCAACACCCGCCCGTCCACCGCCGCCCCGAACTGGTGGCGGCCGTTGTCGGCTTCAGGGCCGCCGCCGGCCCCTGGTGACGGGCATTGCGCTGCCCCCCTACATCGTCGGCCAGCCGCACCGGCTGCGGCCGCTGCGCGAGGCGCTGGCACGCATCGCCGGTGCCCGGGACGATGGCGGTATCTGGACCACCACGCCGGGGGGGCGATCTGCAGCCCTGCGGCGCTCACCAGCCCGTCGACCCCGGCTCACCCTTGAACGGCCCTACCAGTTCGGGCGTGACCCAGCCGCCATAAAAGCCGCCGGGCTGGGGTGTGACGGGCGCGCCGCCGACGCTGCACTGCAAACCCTCGGCATAGAAGGCGACGCTCTCGGCAATAGCCTCGGCGCCGGCCAGGGGCTGCGGGTAGCTCCAGGCAATGCCGTCGAGCCGGCGGCCCCCGTGCGCCAGCGACCAGTAGCGCGCCGGTCCTTTCCATTCGCAGAACGAGCCGCCGCCTGCGGGCACCAGCAGGCTGCGGTCAACATCGGCCCAGGGCAGGTAGAAGGACGGCGGGTGCGAGGTCTCCAGCAGCCGGATCGCATGCCGCGTGCGTGCCACCGGCAAGCCGTCCCACAGCACGATGACCTCGCGCGTATCGGGCACCAGGGCCGGCGGGCGCGGATAGTCCCACACCGACGCCTGGCCCGGGCCGGGTGTCTGGGCAAAGGCCGGGCGCGCATCGCCGCGCCAGCGCCACTGGCTGCGCGCGCGCTGCAGCCAGTCCGGGGTGTCTTCGCTCATGCTGTATCTCCCGCCAAGCCGGTCGTGCGGCAAAAAGTGCTGACCCATGGCCGCAGCGCCTGCGCCAGCGGCCGGGTGCGCGTTGACCCGGCCGGCGATTGTCAGCCGGGCGCTGGCGTCGATACGACGCGCGCTCCCGGTTGCGGCCGCAGCGTCGAAGCGACCCGGCGCGCCGATCTCGCAGATCACGCCGTCCTCGATCCACAGGTCGGCGTGGGCTGCTGGTTGCGCCGGATCGGCGAGCACCGGGCCGTGGGCAAAGCGCAAGCGGTCGGTCATGGGGCGATCTTGCCGCATGACCCGTGCGCCGCGGGGTTCGCCGCCGGTTTCTTTGCAACGTCTTTTTCCGGGCGCCGGTTTGCACCGATCGGCGCTTGTAGCCGTGGCTCGCCGCGCCTGCCGGCATGGCTACCATGCGGTACCCGCTTCGACCCCTGACCAGGAGCCCTCACCATGATCCGCCGCCGAACCGCGCTCATCGCCCCACTGGCCACCAGCCTGTTGCCCGGCTTCGCCCTGGCCCAGCCCAAAAAAGACACGCTGGTGCTGGCGATGACGCTGGAGCCACCCGGCCTGGACCCGACCGCCGGCGCGGCCGCGGCCATCGCCGAGGTGGTGCAGTACAACCTGCTGGAGACGCTGACCAAGATCCGCAGCGACTCCAGCATCGCCCCGCTGCTGGCGCAGAGCTGGACGGTGACGCCGGACAACAAGACCTGGGCCTTCAAGCTGCGGCCGGGTGTCAAGTTTCAGAACGGTGAGCCGTTCAACGCGGCCAGTGTCAAGTTCAGCTTTGATCGGGCCGCCGCCCCGGATTCGACCAACAAGGACAAGGCGGTGTTTGCCAACATCGTCAACCTCAGCGCCACCGATGACCTGACGGTGGTGATCACGCTCAAGAACACCAACCCCGACTTCTTGTTCCAGCTGGGCCAGGCCACGGCGGTGATCGTCGAGCCCAAGAGTGCGGCCGGCAACAACACCCAGCCGGTGGGCACCGGCCCGTTCAAGCTGGAGAGCTGGGCCAAGGGCAGCAACCTGGTGTTGACGCGCTGGGACGGTTTTCGCGATGTCAGATCGGTGGCACTGCGCCGCATCACCCTCCGCTTCATCAGCGACGCCGCCGCCCAGGTGGCGGCCTTGCTGGCCGGCGATGTCGATTTGTTCCCCCGCGCATCAGTGGCGCGCTCGCTGGCGCAGTTCAAGGCCGACAAGCGGTTTCAGGTGCTGGTGGGCGGCTCGCGGGCCAAGACCATCGTCGCGATCAACAACAAGAAAAAGCCCTTGGATGATGTGCGGGTGCGCCGCGCGATTGCGATGGCCATCGACCGCAAGCAGGTGGTAGACGCGGTGGCGGATGGCTTTGGCACGCCGATCGGCAGCTTCTACGTGCCCGGCGCGCCGGGCTACGTGGACCTGACCGCTGTCAACGCCTACAACCCCGACAAGGCCCGCGCGCTGCTCAAGGAGGCCGGCGTCAGCAGCCCGCTGGAGTTGAGCCTCAAACTGCCGCCCACGCCCTACGCCCGCCAGGGCGGCGAGGTGATCGCCGCGATGCTGGCCAAGGTGGGCATCGTCGCCAAGCAAGAAAGCGTGGAGTGGGCGCAGTGGTTGTCAGGCGTGTACGCCCAGAAGGCCTACGACCTGACCATCATCAGCCATGTCGAGCCACTGGACTTTGGCAACTTTGCCCGGCCCGGCTACTACTGGAACTACGAGTCGGCCAAGTTCAACGCGCTGTGGGCCCAGATCAATGCCACTGCCGATACCACCCAACGCCTGAAACTGATGGCCGACGCCCAACGGCTGGTGGCCGACGACGCGGTGGCGGCCTACCTTTACCAGCCCACCTGGATCACGGTGGCCAACGCCCGGCTGAAGGGCGTGTGGACCGACATGCCGATCTTTGCCAACGACCTGGCCGCACTGAGCTGGGGTTGAGATGGCCCACCCCCGACGTCGCTCGCCCTCTAGGGGCACCGGCAGGGGCCCGGCAAGGCCGGATCCACGGCCGTCGCTTGGCGGCGCTGGTTCATCCACCGATGGGTGCCGCGTTGGCGCCCTGGGCAACTTGAATGAAGCACCCCCATGATCAGCGCGCAAGACCCCTTCGGCAACCCGATCTCACTGGCGCACCAGGCCAGCGCCACGGCGGTGGCCGGCTTCGTCAATGGCTTCCTGGGCTACCGGCCCAGCATCCTGAACGTGCTGGCCGCCGCCGAGCAAGATGACAGCCTGATCGTGCAGGCCTATGCCGCCACGCTGTGGATGTTCAGCGAATCACCCGCCGGACCACCCAAGGCGCGCGCCCACCTGGACCGCGCGCGCCGTGCCGGTCTGGCGGCCACCGAGCGCGAGCAGCAATTTGCCAGCGCCGTGGCGCAATGGGTGACCGGGCAGACGAACGAGGCCAGCGCCGTGCTGGAAAACATCGTGCGCCACCACCCGCGTGACTTGGCCGCCGTCAAGCTCGGCCAGTACCTGGCCTTCAACGCCGGCGATGCGCCCGCGCTTTTGCGGCTGGCGCTGCATGCGCTGCCAGCGGCCGACGACGTGGCCTGGGCGCACGGCCTGGCAGCCTTCGGCTGGGAGCAGTGCCACCGGCTGCACGAGGCTGAAACCGCCGCCCGCCGCGCGCTGGCCATGTGCCCGGCCGACGCCTGGGCCCAGCACGCCCTGGCCCATGTGATGCTGACCGACGGCCGGCTGGCCGAAGGCGCCTACCTGCTGCACCAGATGAGCGGCAGCTGGGCGGGCCTCACCTCCTTCATGCGCTGCCACAACTGGTGGCACCTGGCGCTGTTTCACCTTGAGCTGGGCGACGACGCCGCCGCGCTGAAGCTGTACGACGAGCAGGTATGGGGCGTTGACAAGACCTATTCACAGGACCAGGTGGGTGCGGTGTCGCTGCTGGCCCGGTTGGACCTGGCCGGCGTGGCCGTGGGCGAGCGCTGGGCCGAGCTGGCCGGGCACCTGGCGCCGCGCACCGCCGACCAGGTGCAGCCCTTCCTCGACCTGCAATACCTCTACGGCCTGGCGCGCGCCAACCGGCCCGAGGCCGACACCCTGCTGGCCAACATCGTTGGTTTTTCCGGCCGGGCGCCGGCCGAAGTACGCGCCGCCTGGCAGCGTGTGGCCGTGCCCGCCGCGCACGGCCTGCTGGCCCACGCCCGCGGCCGCTGGGCCGACGCGGCGGACCACCTGGCGCTGGCCCTGCCCGGTTTGGCCAGCATCGGCGGCAGCCATGCCCAGCGGGATTTGTTCGAGCAGGTGTTCATCGACGCGCTGCAGCGCGCCGGCCGCCTGGCCGCCGTGCAGAACCTGCTGCAGCCACGCGCCAACGCCGTGCCGCAGTCACAGCGCCTGCGGCGGCGTCTGCACGAGGTGTACGCGGCGCTGGCGCTGCCGGCGCTGGCACACCACTGACGGCCCCCAAGCCGTCCGTGCCTTCACGCGGGATCGGGCTTGCTGGTTTGCGCCGTGCTGGGCTGCGCGGGCAGGCCAGCCAGGTGGTCGGCTTCGGCCCAGCGCACGATCTCTATCCGGCCGGCCACCCAGCGCAGCCGGTTGATGCCGGTGTTGGGAATGTCGCACTCACGCGGGCCGTGCAGCGGCAACGCCATGGCCGTGCGCCACAGCATGTCCAGCACGCCGCCGTGGGTGACCACCGCCACCCGCCGCCCGGCGTGCGCGGCCAGCAAAGCCTGCAGCGCCCGCATCACCCGGGCGTGGAAGGCCGCATTGCTTTCGCCGCCCTGCGGCAGCGCGAAGTCGGCGTCGTGCCGCACCCAGCGCTGCCACAGGTCGGCATGGCGTTGCTGGATGGTGGGCACGTCCAGCCCCTCGAGCAGGCCGAAATGCTGCTCGCGCCACAGCGGGTCGATCTGCGGCAGGGCCTGCACCGTGATCGGCGCACCGGGGCCGCGGGCCAGGGCCAGCGCCTCGGCAGTGGCGCGCGCGCGCTGCAAATCACTGCACACCAGTACGTCGATCGGCTCGTTGGCCAGGCGCTGGCCCAGGCGCACGGCCTGCGCCTGCCCGGTGTCGTTCAGCGGCACATCGATCTGGCCCTGAAAGCGGTGCTGGCGGTTCCAATCCGTTTCGCCGTGGCGAATGACGATCAATTCGGTCATGGTGCTGATTGTCCCAGCCTGCGTCGGTCCGCTGGCGCGCTGACCGTAGCGGCCTGAATGGCAACGGGCCGCCCTGGCAAACAGGCGGCCCGTTGTGCGGCACGGCTTGCCACCGACAGTTGCCGGCGCAGGCCTGTTGCCGGTACTTACTTGGGCATGAGCACGCTGTCGATGACGTGGATCACACCGTTGTCGGCCACGATGTCGGTGGCGGTCACATGCGCCTTGTCAACCATCACACCGCCCTTGGTGGTGATGGTGATCTCGCTGCCCTGCACCGTTTTAACCTTGCCGGCCTTGACGTCCTTGGCCATCACCTTGCCCGGCACCACGTGGTAAGTCAACACGGCGGTGAGCTTGGCTTTGTCGGCCAGCAGTGCGTCCAGGTCGGCCTTCGGCACCTTGGCAAACGCCTCGTCAGTGGGCGCAAACACGGTGAACGGGCCCTTGCCCTTGAGCGTGTCGATCAGGCCGGCGGCTGTCAGTGCCGTGGCCAGGGTCTTGAAATTGCCGGCAGCGACCGCCGTATCGACGATGTCCTTGGCCTGTACCGCCACCGCGCTCATCGACAGCGCAGCCACCATCAAAAATTTCTTCATGAGTCCCACTCCAGTTTGCTTGTCAGGCGAATTGATGACAGCCGTAAATGTAGACTGATCAGTTCAATATTAGTACTCAACAGTTCAAAAGACAACTTCAACGCCATAGGTAAGGCTGATCAGTTTGGAGACGCGGACGACGGCGGCATGGCCGGATGGATCCGCTGCGCCGCTATCACCGCGCCAGCTGCCATGGCCGCCTCATTTGCGGTGCGGTGCGGTGCGGCCGCGCTTACACCGCCGCCAGTGCGTGGTCCAGGTCGGCCAGCAGGTCG
>JBBRZR010000011.1:0-32108 GCA_038236495.1 Burkholderiales bacterium | reverse complement strand
CGACTCGAACAGGTTCATGCCGGGTGTGCCGATGAACTGTGCTGCAAACAGGTTGGCCGGGTGGTGGTACAGCGCCATCGGCCGGCCGATCTGCACCACGCTGTCCAGCCCAGGGCTGTTCAGCACCGGGCGCAGCAGCACGATCTTGTCAGCCAGCGTCATGGCTTCGACCTGGTCGTGGGTGACGTACAGCATGCTGGCCGTGCCCATCTCGCGGTGCAGCTTGGCGATCTCCAGCCGTGTCTCGGCGCGCAAAGACGCGTCCAGGTTGGACAGGGGCTCGTCGAACAGGAACACCTTGGGTTTCTTGACGATGGCCCGGCCGATCGCCACCCGCTGCCGCTGACCACCCGACAAGGCATGGGGCTTGCGGTGCAGGTAGTCACCCAGCTGCAGGATGCGGGCTGCGGTTTGCACGCGCGCTTCAACCTCCGCCTTGGGCACCTTGGCGCGCCTCAGGGCAAAGGCGATGTTGTCGTAGACGCTCATGTGCGGGTACAGGGCATAGCCCTGAAACACCATCGCCACATTGCGCTGCGCGGCAGCCACTTGCTGCACCGACCGGCCGTCGATCAGGATGTCGCCACTGGCGTCGTCGTCCAGCCCGGCGATCAGCCGCAACAGCGTGGACTTGCCGCAGCCCGAGGGGCCGACAAAAACGCAGAACTCACCCGCCTCGACGCTGAGACTGACGTTGCGCAAGATATTGGCCGCACCCCGGGTGAGCGAGATGTTGCGCAGCACGACCTCGGTCATCGCGGCGCCCTGGCGCCCATCGGCCGGCTCACTTGGAGCCCGCCGTCTGGTCGTTGAGGGTGATGAAATACTTGTTCAGCGCAATGTAGAGCATCAGGATGGGCAGCAACGAGACGATGGAGCCCGCCATGATGATGTTCCAGGCGGCTGATTTTTCGTATTGCTTGGCCGCCGCGTTCAGGCCTTGGGTCAGCATGTAGTTGTCGATGCTGGAGATGTAGAGCAGCGGTTTCATGAACTCGTTCCACACCCCCATGAAGATGAAGATGGCCTGTGTGGCCAGGGCCGGGGCGGCCATCGGCAGCACGATGCGCAAAAAAATCGCCAGCGGCGTGCAGCCGTCCAGCTTGGCCGCCTCTTCAATCTCGCTGGGAAAGTGGATGAAGAACTGGCGCATCATGAAAATCGAGCCGATGCTGACCACCGACGTCAACACCAGGGCGGTGTGGGTGTCGGCCAGGCCCAGCCGCGCCACGATCAAGAAGGCCGGGATCATCGTCACCTGCGCCGGCACCATGATGATCAGCAGCAGCGAGCGAAACACCGCCCCGCGCCCGACAAAGCGCATCCGCGCCAGCGCATAACCCGCCAGGGTGTTCGCGCTGACGCTGGCCAGCGTGACCACCAGCGCCACCGACATCGAGTTGTAGAACCAGATGCTGAAATCACTGCCCAGGATTTGCCGGTAAGCGTCCAGGTT
The DNA here is from genome assembly GCA_038236495.1 of Burkholderiales bacterium. Lineage (GTDB taxonomy): Bacteria > Pseudomonadota > Gammaproteobacteria > Burkholderiales > Burkholderiaceae_C > Pseudaquabacterium. The sequence goes on along the minus strand of JBBRZR010000011.1, from coordinate 30,652 downwards.
CAAGGCCACCGGCAACACCGATTCGGCGAGAGAAACCTCGCGCACGGTCTTGAACGACGTCAACAGCGCCCAGACAAAAGGGGTGAGCGTGAGCAGCCCGTAGCAGATCAAGAAGCCGTGCAGCCCGAAGCTGGCCCAGCGTTGACCGGGTCGGCGCCGGTTGCGCAGGGCGACACCGCTCATGCGTTGTGGCCCTCGGACTTGACAAAGCGGTTCAACAGCGAGGTCGCGCAAACGATGATCAGCGTCAGCACCACCGCCAGCATGCAGGCCAGGCCCATGGTGTTGTAGGTCTTGAAAGCGAAGTGGTAGATCAACAGCGTGAAGGTCAGGGTCGAGTCTTCAGGCCCGCCGTCGCCACCGGACATGATGAAGGCCTGGTCGAAGACCTGGAAGCAGCCAATCAAGCCCATCGTGACGACATAGAACGTGATCGGCGCGAGTTGCGGCACGCTGATGAACCAGTGCCGCGCCAGCGCGCCGGCGCCGTCGAGTTCCATCGCCTCGTACAGGTTGCGCGGCACGTTCTGCAGGCCGGCCAGGAAGACGATCATGAAATGCGGTGTGGTCGAGAACACGTTCATCAGCATGATCACCGGCAGCGCCCAGGCCGGGTCGGAGAGAAACCGGATGGTGATGCCGAAATGCGCCTGGATGAACTGCGTCACCAGTCCGTTGTTGTTGAACAGCCACATAAAGATCATCGTCATCGCTGCCGACGAGGTCAGCGTGGGCAGGAACAACAGCGTGACGAAACCCCTCTTGAAACGGACCCTGCCGTTGAGCACGCAGGCCAAGGCCAGGGCCAGCACGGTTTGCGCGGGCACCACCAACAGCACATAGCGCAGGGTGTTGCGGCAGGCCGCCCAGAACTTGTGATCGTCGATCAGGTACTGCAGGTTCTTGAGCCCGATCCAGCTGGATTGGCCGCCGATCAGGTCCATCTTCTGGGTGCTCGCAAACAGTGCGAACAACACTGGCCCGAGCATGAAAACGGCAATCAGCAGCAGCGTGGGCGCGAGGAATGACCAGGCGGCGCCGGCATCGCGGTTGCTGCGCGCGCCGGCCGCTGGGCGCATCGCCGCTGCATTCATCGCTGGCGCTCGATCTCGCGGTTCGACGCCTGCTCGGCCCGCCGCAGGGCAACTGCGACCGGGATCGAACCGTTGAGCGCGGCCTGGAACTGGTTGCCGAAGTTGGTGTTGAGCACCGGCAGGCTGGTGCCGCGTGACCACACCGTGGCATAGCGCGCGCCGGCAATGTGTGCGGCCAGGGCGGCGTCTTGGCTGGCGGCCATTTCGGCCTGCACGCCGCTGCGGCTGGGCAGCGTGCCCGAGCCGCGCGACCAATCCTTCATCGCCTCACGCGTCATGAACTGGGCGAACCGGATGCCGCCTCGGGGGTTCTTGGCAAAGCGCGGCACAGCGTAGCCCACCACGAAGGCCATGGTGTTGGGCCTGCCATTGACACGCGGCATCTCGCGGGTGACAAAGCGCACCTCGGGATAGTCCTGGCGCAGCGCCGACAGCACCCAGTTGCCCTCCATCATCAGCACCGTCTTGCCCGCGCCAAAGGCCGCGCCTGGCGAGTCTGCGCCCAGGTCGTCCTTGGGCGAGAGCACATAGCCGGCCTTGCGTCCCCGAACAAACGCGTCCAGGTAGGTCAGGGCGCCGGCATTGCCCACCAAGCGCGCGTCGCCGCGCGCGTCGATCACGGGTTGACCATAACTTTCGATGGCCGCCAAGTGGCGTGCCAGGTCTTTTTCCAGAATCATCGCCGCCACACCGCGTGGCAACCGGGCTTGCAGCCGACGGGCGAAGTCCATCAAGGCGTCTTCTTCAGCGGGCACCTCGGCCAGGCTGAAACCCGCTTGCGTCAGCAACCCGGTGTTGATGTAGAGCGCCAGCGTCGAATAGTCCTTGGGCAGGCCGTACAACTGGTGGTCGTCGCCGCGAAAGGCGTCGAGGAACTGCGGATAGAAGTCGTTGGGCTGGCCGATGTAGGCGTCCAGCGGCAGCAGCACGCCACTGCGGATCAGGATGGGCGCCTCGTGCGAGTCGAGATAGAACACGTCCGGCGTGATGCGGCCCGCAAAACGCGAGCGCATCACGTCCATGTACTTGTCAGCAATGATCTCTATCTTGACGCCGATGCCGGTGCTTCGTGTGAACGCCGCAGTGGCCTGCTGCAAGGCATTTTTTTCTGCGGGCAGCACCTGCCATGCGGCCAGCGTGATGCTGGCGCCAGAGGCCGCAAAAGCTGCGCCAGGCGCCACCAGTCCCGCTGCCACTGCGCCAGCGCGGCGCAGGCAGCCGCGGCGGTTCACAGCGGGCCGCCTGCGGCTGCCTGCTGATCCATGTCGGCAGGCGGTCGCACGGCCAGGTAGACGGTGCTCCAGAGTTGCAGGGCGTTGGATTCGTCGGCGGTCTTGCACTTCGGGCCAAAGGGCTCGACCCGAAAGCGCTGACCATCGTGTCCCCAGGACCAGAGCTCGCCCTCGGCCACCGCGCTGGTGGCCAGGATCAGCGGCCACAGTTGCGATTGCGCCTGGCGCAGCGCGCTGTGGGTGGCCGGCGGCAAGTCTGAGCGTTCGAGCTGGCGTGCCAGGCCGGCCGCGACCATGGCCTGCTGCCAGGACCAGACCACTGCACCGTGGTAGCAGTCTGCGCCAAATAGGCGGCGCAGCGCGGCATCGGCAAACACCGCGTTGGCCACCACCAGCCCGGCATCGGTGCACAAGCCAGCCGGGAAGGGGCGCAGCAAGGTGGCGAGTTCGCGCGCCAGCACCGCAGGCTCGGGCAAACCGAACAACAGCGCAAAGCCGAAGTCGGAGTGCATGACCGCCACGCCCTGGCCGGCCTCGTCCAGCGCCAGGGCCGAGTAGTGGATGTCGGCAGCCACCGCAACCACCGGAACACCGATCTCCGCGGCATAGCGGGCAATTGCCACGTTGGCCGCGGCGGCGCTGAGGGTCATCGCAAACAGCGGCGGCGCCTGGCTCGACCAAACCTCGGCGGTGCGCGCCAGATCGGCCAGCTGCGCAGACGGGGTCAGCCAGGCATCCAGCAGGCCGCTGTCGTGCAGCGCTTGCAGGGCTGCCAGCGCCGCAGGCACCAACACCGCGTTCACGCTGTAGGCATACACCCCGCCGCCCAGCCCGTCGGCACTGTCGCGCCAGTCGCCGACGGTCTCGCCTGCGCGCAGCCGCACCAGGTTGGTCGCCCGGGGCGCCGCAGCAAAGGGCGCTGCCAGGGCCAGCACCGCCTGCGCATTGCGCGCCAGGCGTTGGCCAAAACTGCTGCCGTCGGCGGATCGCCGCGCCAGAAAGGCCGCCGCACGTGATCGGCCCGGTGCCGTGTCCAACAAGTAGGCAGCGGCCACGGGCAACAGCATGAAGTCGTCATCGACCATCTTGTAGTCGAAGATCGGTTGCGCCAGCGGCAGAGCGGTTGCCGTCCCTGTCGGGGCTGTCGGCGCTGGCGTGGCTGTCGTGGTCGCGTTGGTTGCGGTGGCGGCATTCAAGCGGGTCAGCACCGGAAACTCACCGATGTCTTCTTCGTGCGCCACCTCGCCCCGGGGGCTGAGCCGTTCAATCACCGACGCCAGCGCCGACTCGGTCGCCGCGGGCTGCAACACCGGCAGCAGCAGGCGCAGGCTCATCAGCGTGTCGCGGCCAAAGTAGGTGTGAAAGCGCCAGGAGCCGGCCAGCCACTTTTCTTCAAACGCCAGGAAAGCCAGGCCGATCCGCGCATGGGGCATATCGGCGGCTTGTGGCGTCAACAAGTGCGCTGCGGACAGCGGCTTCAGCGGCTCATCGCCGGTGAAAACGCGCAAGCGCAGGCGCAGCGGCTGGCCTTTGACGGCCGATGCGATCCCGACGCCGTCAGTGCCCTGACGCGACAGCTTGGCATCGAAGGCCTGCAAATCCAGCTGGTAGCCCGCCGCGCCGTCCAGCCGGTCACGCCCCCAGACGGCCACCAGGCCGTCGGCCGTGAGCGCCGGCGCCACACCACCCAAGGCCGGCAAGCGACGGTCGAACTGGTGGTCGCGCAGCACCCGCACGCTGCCCACCAGGCCTTGCACTATCTCCAGGCGGTCGGTGTCGACTTCAAGCTCGGCCTGGATGCCGTGCAATGTGCGCCCGGCGTGATCCAGCAGGGCCAACCGCTGCAACGGTGCCACAACCCGCCAGTGGACATCGTTCACGCTGCTGGCGAACCACAGACCTGCGCCGCTGTTGCCGGCAGCAAAGGCGACGATGAGCCTGGGCCGGCGCCCGCTGGTCAGCACCAGCTGCGCCGCCACCGGCCCGTCGCGCAGAAACAGGCTGGCGGCCTGGCCTTCGACCACGCTGTGCCGCAACGTGGCGTCGGCGCTCAGGGTCATGTCTGCACAGCGCGACTAGAGCGCGAAAGTCAGGCTCAACACAGCGTTGCGCCCGAGGATGGGGCGGGCAAAGAAGTAGTTGGAACCGGTGGCTTCCTGGAACGCGGTGGTGCCGCCGCGCGGGTTACCTTCGGTCAAACCGATGGTGTTGGTGAGGTTCTGGATGCTGGCGTTGAGCGTCAGCCTGGACGTGAGCTCGTAGCGGAACGACGCGTCCAGCGTGGTGTAGGCCGGCAACGCCACGGTGTTGGCCAGATCAGCGAAACGTTGGCCCACCCGGTGCAGCGACAGCGCGACGTCGCCCTTGTTGTCGGGCAGGGTGTAGATGGGCGTCAGCGTGAAATTGATCTTGGGCGTGCGCTCGGGCTGGTTGCCCGAGTACGACGAGAGTTCTGCCGTGTAGGCCGCTGCGCTGGGGCCGGTGACCCGGGTGATTTTGAGATCGTCCCGCTGGAAGACACCGCCCAGCGCGACGCTGAAGCTGCGGTTGATCTTCCACTGCCCCTCGAACTCCAGACCATTGACGACGATGTCGCTGGACGCCACCGTCGCTTGCGTATCGGTGCCGATCACGCGCGAGAAACCCCGGTAGTCCTTGTAGTTGGTGCGAAAGGCAGTGACCGTGCCGGACAGGCCCCGTTGTTGGTAGCGCAGACCCACTTCCGCAAAATCGATCTTGGTCACCGGGTTCTCGCCATTGGCCTGGTAGCTTGCCGAATAGCGGACATAAGTGGCCAGGTTGTCGTTGAGCAAGTAGTTGCCGCCCGCCGTGTAGGAGGGCTCGGTGAACGAGTACTTGACGGTGTTGTATTGCCCGCTGAAGGCACCGCCGAAGTTGTTGTTGCCGATGATGTTGTCGATATCGTTGCCGTTGGCGTCCAAGGACCCTGGAATCACCGTCGAGGCTGCACCGATGCTGTGGCGCGCGGTGATGTTGTAGCGCTCCCAGCGCACGCCGCCGTCCAGCCGCAGGCGCTCGGTCACCTTCCACTCATCGTTGACATAGATCGAGTTGGAGGTGGAGCGGGCGTCGTTCAGGCCCTCGCCCCAGGTGTTGTACTGCAGCACGCCCTTGTCGGTGAGGTAACCCTTGATCTGGCCGGTGGCGTTCAAGGCCACGATGTCCATCCGGTTGGCGTTGCTGCGCACATCGCTCAAAAACGATGTGGCGCCGACGTTCTGGTCCTTGTTCAGGTGCGTCTCGAAGGCCAGCCAGCCTACGGTCAGGCTGTTGTTGGCGGTGGTCCAGGTGGCGGAGGCGTCGTTGACCGCTTCATTGACATAACGCTTGTTGCGCGCCGATACGTTCTCGGCCACCAGCCCGTTGCCGTTCAGGGCGTTGAGCGCAGCAGCACCGCTGATCACGACCCCCGTCGATACCTGCTGCAGCGCCGGCGTGCAGCTGCCGCCGCAGGCTGCGGCAAAACGCGCCAGCATCGCGTCCACATCGCTGCGGCGTTGCGCGGCGGGCACGGCCGGGTTGAGGTTCAGCCGGGTGATGGCCGGCACCAAGCCGTCGTTGCTGAAGCTGAAGACCGCATTGAAGTCGTTCTTGAAGTCGGTGTAACGGCCTTTGGAGCGCACCGACAGCTGTGGTGACAGCTTTTGCTCGAAGTTGTAGCCGATGGCCGTGGCCTTGGTGGCAATGCCGTCGTTGACGGCGTCGTTGACTTGGGAGGTGGCACCGGTCGTGGCCGATGTCTTGACTGTCATCGTCCCGTTGTCGCGGCCCAGCATGGTGCCGAAGTTGGCATTCAGCCCTGGAACGCCCGTGGGCCGGCTGAGGTTGGTCAACGGGATGGGCAACAAGAACGTGTTGTGGTCGTCCACCAGTTTGAGGTTGACGCTGAGCTCGCCGTCGCCGAGTTTGCGGCCGAGGTAGGCGCGCAACAGGCCACCATGGTCGGCCGTGAACTGGGTGTCGCGCACCGAGTTGGAATCGCGGACAAAGCCGCCAACACCGCCGAACCAGCCGCTGCCCAGGTCGCCGCCGTAGCGCAGTTCGGCGCGCCGGGTCTTGTAGTCGGAGGTGATCAGGCGCACCGCGCCTTCGGGTTCGAGCTTGTTCCTGAAGGTCAGGAAGTTGATCATCGCGCCCGCGCCGTTGACCGTCAGGATGCCCGATGTGCCGCCCCGGATCGCTTCCAGGCGGTCGATCATCAGTTCTTGTTTCAAGGTGGTGTCCGACAAGGCCGGGGTGTAGAACACCGGCAAACCGTCTTCGAGCAACTGGACAAACTGCTGTCCACCACCGGGCAGACCGCGCACGGTGAAGTTGTTCGACGACTCACCGCCAGAATCTTCGACCGTGATGCCGGGCACCATTTCCAGCGCGCTGGCAGTGCTGCGGGGCGCCTTGCGATCCAGCTGTTCGCGGTCGGCGACGGTGACCGCCACCGAGCTTTCGCGCACGGTGCGCTTGAGCGAGGCGCTGCCGGTGATGACGATGCGGTCCAGTTGATCGGCCTGCCCCTCGTCCTTGGGTTTGGCGCTGGCTGGGGCTGCGTTCTCGGTCGGCGCGGCTGGCGCAGCGACCTGGGCCTGGGCCGCAGCGATCTGCAGCAGCGCCAGCGCCACCGCAGCGGCGGCTGGCCGCAAGGCCCAGGGCCCCTCCATTCGGCCGCAGGGATCGGGCGACTGTCTGCGCTGCAAATGGGGGGCGTTGTGGCAAACACCGAATTGGGCGCGGTTCGTTGATGTCATCTGGGTCTCCTCGTGCCGGTCGAAGCCGGCGATCTGATGGCAATGGAACGTGACTGGGTCGAGCGCCTGGGCCGCTATGGGGGGCTCGCGCCTTGTGACAAGGCGGGACGGGAACGGGACCAGCCCTTGATCGGGCGGCAGGCGGGACGGGGCACTGGCGCGGCGGTGCTGCTGTTGCGGGTCAGCCGAGCTTGCCGCCAATCGTCGGGCGCAGCGCCGGCGCCGCCGGTGCGCTGCGGTCTTTCGGGTTGATCAAGCCGTGTGCGCGGGGTCTGCGGGGACACTGACATTGCCGGCTCCAAGGTTCGCTGACCGCTTGGCGTCCGGGCCCGACCTTGTCAATTGCAGGGCCCCACCCGGACAGCGGCCAGTGTGCGCTAATGCAATCGATTGCTTATTAGGGGAAACGCGAGCATTCGGCGGCCGACCAGTCAGACCCGGGCGGTGCCGACTGCCACCGACGGTGCGGCGCAGTGCGCGGCGATGAAGTCCTGGTGCCGCGGCATGGTCTGCACGGCCGCGGCAATGCCGCTTCGGATCGCGTCGAGAAACGCGCGGCAGTCGGGTTCGTCGAGCAGATGGGCCAGCGCATGGGCGCCGCCCGGCAAGATGCCCTGCCCGACCAGCACTTGCAGCCAGCTCGACTCGGCGAAGATGTCGTCAGGCAGCCGCTGCAAGCGGCCATTGCCGCGGAACAGCGCCAGCCGGGCTGCCAGGCTCTCGGGCTCCGGCAGGTTGCGGCAATGGCGCCAGAACGCGCTGTCATCGCGCTGCGTGGCTTTGTAGTGCAGCACCAGGAAGTCGCGCACCAGCTCGAACTCGCGCGCACTCTGGCGGTTGAATTCGTCGCGATCGGCTTCCGACCAATCGGCGCCGGGAAAGAAGTTCATCAGCCGCGCGATCCCGGTCTGCACCAGGTGGATGCTGGTGGATTCCAGCGGCTCCATGAAGCCACTGGCCAGGCCCAGCGCCACCACGTTGCGATTCCAGAACTTGCGGCGTCGGCCGGTGGTGAACCGCAACAGCCGCGGCTCGGCCAGCACAGGGCCGTCGAGGTCCGCCAGCACCTTGCTCAGGGCCTCATCGGTGCTCATGAAGCGGCTGCAAAACACATGGCCGTTGCCGGTGCGGTGCTGCAACGGGATGCGCCACTGCCAGCCGGCGGCCTGTGCGGTGGACCGGGTATAGGGCGTCAGTTCGGCGACCCTGGCACAGGGAACGGCCCAGGCGCTGTCGCAGGGCAGCCAGTCGCTCCAGTCTTCATAGCCGGTGTGCAGGGTCTGCTCGATCAGCAGGCCGGCAAAACCCGAGCAGTCGATGAACAGGTCGCCGTCGATGCGCTCGCCATCGGCCATCACCAGCGCGCTGACCCAGCCGTCGAAACGGTCACCCCGGGCGTGCTGTTCAACCCGCATCACCTTGCCTTCGGTGCGACGCACGCCCCGCGCTTCGGCAAAAGTGCGCAGAAAACGTGCGTACAGTCCGGCGTCGAAGTGGAAAGCGTAGGCGATCGCCGATAACGGCGAGCTGCGTTCGGGCAGCGGCCGCTGGAACTTGTTGTGCCAGGCCGCGACGGTGTCGACGCTGTAAGCGCCCAGCGGCTCGGCCCGGCCACGCTGGAACTGGCTGTACCAATAGTGATGAAAAGGCACCAGCCCCAGGTCCTGGCCCACCGCGGCAAAGGTGTGGATGTAGCGGCTGCCGATGGCCGACCAATCGACAAACTCGATGCCGAGCTTGAAGCTTGCCTGGGTGGCGCGCATGAACTCGTTCTCGTCGATACCGAGCGACGCGTTGTACTGTTTGATCGCGGGAATGGTCGCCTCGCCGACGCCGATGGTCGAGATTTCGTCGGATTCGACCAGCCGGATGTCGTAACGCTGGTGCAGCAGTTTGGCGAAGGCCGCCGCCGCCATCCAGCCGGCGGTGCCACCACCCAAAATGACGATGCGCTTGAAGGTGGGTTGGTCCACGGTGGTTGCCTTTTTGCGTGCCGCGCGCTGCGGGTGGGTCGAACTCGACTAGGGGCCTGGCGGGCCGGCCGGGCCTGCCTGGGCCGACGGGACTGCCGGGGCTGGCGGGACTGCCGGGCCGGCCGGGCCGGCCGCTGGTGCAGCCGTGCCGATCTGCCAGCACTGCTGTCCCGCAGCTGCGCTCCAGGACAGCAGCGCGCTGCAGGCGCTGAAATCGATCTCTGCAGCGGCCCAGTCGCTGCCGTGGTCCCAACGCAGGTGCAGGCTGGCGCAATCGGCTGCCGGCTGCATGCTGAAGCGGCCCGCGAACGCCAGGTGGCCGTTGCGCCAGCGGATCAGCTGCAGCAGCCGCTCGACCACCGGCTGCTTCAGCGCAAGCTCGACTTCGGCCCGGTCGTAGCGGTGGCGGTTGATGTCGCGGCCGGCGCCCGTGCGGCGCAGCAACGCCATGTCGTTGCGACCTGCCAACAGCCCGACGTAGTACACCTGCGGCACACCGGGGACAAAGAACTGGATCACGCGGGCCAGCAGGTACGCCGTCTCGTCGCCTGCAAGCGCATCCAGGTAGGTGCAGTTGACCTGGTAGAGGTCCAGATTGTTCGCCGCCGCACCGGTGGCGGCAAGGCTGCTGCCGCCGGCGTTGGCATGAATCGCCTGCACCAACCGGTCGAGTTCGGCGGGCAGCAACAGCCCGGCACCGTGCTCGGGGTCGGGATTGGCCGGGTCGGCGCCGACGTCGATGATGCCGATGCCATCATGGGTGTCGAGCACGGTGACGGCGTTGTGCGGGCGGCAGGCCAGCCAGCGCGCCAGCGGCCCGGCGGTCTTGAAGATCAAGGCGTGCAGCACCAGCGGCGGCAGCGCGAAGTCGTAGACCCAATCGACATGGCGGGCGATCTCGATCTGCTGCTGGTGGTGGGCGTGCAGCTCGACCAGCACCTCCAGGCCCAGGGCGTGGGCCCGGGCCGAAATCTCGGCAATGAAGTTGAAGGTTTCGGGCAGCATGAAGCAACGCGTCCCGGCGCGCTTGATGGCATAGCCCACGGCGTCCAGGCGCACCTGGCGGATGCCGTGGGCGGCCAGCGTTTGGAGAATGCCTTCGAGGTAGGCCCGCCCCTGGGGATGCTCGACATCGATGTCGAGCTGCTGCGGCGTGAACGTGGTCCACAGGATCTTTGTCTCGCCATTGGCCAGGCGGGTCGCCGCCAGCGGCAGTCCGGGCCTCGGGCGGTAGATAGCCAACAACTCGCGCTCATGGGCGCCGGCGGGAAACACCACGCCCAGCGTCAGAAACAGGCCGGCATAGGCCGAGGCGCTGCCGTGGGCAAGGTAGTCCAGAAACTGCGGCGATTCCGCCGAGATGTGGTTGACGACCACATCGGCCATGACCTCCAGCTGCGCGGCGAGTGCTGCGACGTCGCGCCACTGGCCCAATCGCGGATCGACCTGGGTGTGGTCGATCGGATCGAAGCCCGCATCGGCGCCGTCGATCGGCAGGTAGAACGGCAGCAGATGAACGCCACCAAAAACGCCGGCCAGCAAGCCGCCGGTACCGAGCAACTCGGCCAGCTCGTTCAGCGTTCCACCGCCGAGTCGGTCGACGTAGGTGATGAGCTGGACGGTGTTGTTCATGGCGGGTTTGCGGGCGCGGACAGCGCTGGCGCCTCCGAGCTGCCATTCTCGTGCAAATGAAATCGATTGCAATAGCGGCAGACGCGGTGGCTGCGTCAGGCGCGTACGCTGTACCGACTCAAGCCTTGGCCGCCTGCGGCGGTCGCTCGGGCCCGCCCCACTCGCCGGGGATGGCCGTCAGGCGGGCGCGCTGTCGCGCACCACGAGGTGCACCGGCAGGGTGCGCGGTGCAGCACGCTCGCCACGCAACAGGCTTTGCAGCGCGTCGACGATCTCGTTACCCGCCAGGTCCACGGGCTGGTGGATGGTGGTCAGCGGTGGGTCGCTGTAGGTGGCGATGGGCATGTCGTCGTAGCCGATCACGGCCACGTCCTGCGGCACCGCTTGCCCGGCAGCGCGCGCCGCCTGCACCGCCTGCAACGCCAGCAAGTCGCTGCAGGCCACCACGGCGTCGACGCGCTGGCGGCTGGCGAACAACCTGTCGAGCATCTGACGCGCAGCGATGATCTCGAAGGGCACCGGCAGATCCAGCCTCGGATCGATCTCGATGCCGGCTTCGCGCAACGCTTGCCAATGGCCTTGGCGGCGCAGCAGCACCTCGGGCAGCTTGGCGTCACCGACGAAGGCGATGCGCGTGCGGCCGTGCTGCACCAGGTGGCGGGTGGCCAAAGCACCGCCGGTCACGTTGTCGCCGCCGACGCTGCAGTACAACTGCTGAGGCAACTGTCCGCCCCACACCACCAGCGGCACCTTACGCGCCGCCAAGAGGTTCAGTTGGTCGTGATGTCGCCATTGGCCGATGATGATGACGCCGATGGCCTTGCCCGAATCGAACTGCGCAGCGGCCGAATCCAGCCGCTCCGCGTCCACCCGCGACAGCAGCATGTCGTAACCGCGGTCGGTCAGGGCGTCTGCAATGCTGCCGACGATGGACAGAAAAAACGGGTCGGAAATGTGCTGACGCGCAGCCGGATCAAAAGGCACGACCACGGCCACTGTCTGGTTGTTCTTGAGCCGCAGATTCTGCGCCCCGAGGTTGATGCTGTAGTTGAGGGAGCGGGCAAGCTCTTCAATCCGCCCGCGGGTGGCGTCGTTGACCAACGTGCTGCGACTGAGCGCGCGCGATACGGTGGACACTGACACGCCCGCCAGCCGCGCGATGTCGGCCATTTGCAGGCGCTTGGCTTCGGCGTGGCTGGCCATGCGCGGATCCGGTTGGGGTGGTGAGAGCGTGCGGGTCGGTGACGCGAAGACTGCGGCCAACGCTTCAGCCCTTCAGTCTAGAGCCAAACAGCGACCGTGCCGGCCCCTTGATCGTTGCCAGGCGACCGCCCGCGTGGTCCGTCGGGCATGACCAGGCAGCACCACCTGATGCCCGAGGCGACAGACCCAGGGGCGCTCCACCCACACTCCACCCACACTCTACCCACACTACCCACACAGTTCATGCACCCGGCTTTGGTTACTTGCCGCAATCACTTCGTCAAAGTGTCATGTTGACGTGTCAAATGCATGTGTCTATGCTGCGTGACAGTCAGTGATGACACCAGAGCGTTGTACCTCCCTCAGCTGCTGCGCCGGCAACGGCGAAACCCATGAAGCCCATCACGCGCATCGAACAGGTCCTGGCCACGGCTGTCTCGTCCGGCGAATCGCCCGACTGCCCGCCCAAGCTCGCGGGGGCGATCCGGCATGCGGTCTTCCCAGGCGGCGCACGCATCCGGCCGCAGCTGTGCCTCGCGGTAGCTCAAGCCTGTGGCGACGATGATCCGCAGCTGTCCGAGGCGGCGGCGGCGGCGGTCGAGCTGCTGCACTGCGCCTCGCTGGTCCACGATGACCTGCCTTGCTTCGACGACTCGCCGATGCGGCGCGGTCGTGAGTCGGTGCATTTTGCGTATGGCGAGAGCCTGGCCGTGCTGGCTGGCGATGCCTTGATCGTGCTGGCATTCCAGACGCTTGCGGTCCACGCGGTACGTTCGCCTTCGCGCCTGGCGCCCTTGATCGCGACGATTGCGGGCGGTGTCGGCATGCCGGCGGGCATCGTCGCCGGACAGGCCTGGGAGTGCGAGCCCCGCGTCTCGTTGGCCGAGTACCAGCGCGCCAAGACCGGCGCCCTGTTTGCCGCCGCCACGATGGCCGGCGCGCAGGCGGCCGGTGCCCCGGCGGGCCCGTGGCGTGCGCTCGGGGAATGGCTGGGCGAGGCCTACCAGGCCGCCGATGACATCCGCGACGTGGCTGGCGATCCGCGCGTATTGGGCAAGCCGATCGGCCGCGATGCGGCGTTGCTGCGCCCGAGTTCAGCGAAAGAGCTGGGGCTCGACGGTGCGATCGCCCACTTCGACCGGCTGGTTGGCAGGGCAATCGCCGCCGTGCCCGATTGCCCGGGCGCCGAGCAGTTGCGCGCACTCGTGCGCCTGGAGGCTGAACGCCTGGTGCCCAAGGCGATGTCCGAGGACCTGGTTCGGGTCACTGTGTGACCGGCGCCGGACCGGCCGCAGACTGCCGCTGGTCGCGAACCGGCACGGCCTGGCGCCCGACCCGGCAGAGCGGCTGCCGGACGCCGCGGTCGAAGCGGTGGTGCTGCGCCGCGCCGCGCTCCTGAAACACCCTGTCGAGTTGGCTGTGAATCAACATGGCCCCATCAAACACCAAGCCCAAGATGACCGTTGTGACGAACCCTTGTCTTGACACCTTCTTCTCGCCGCTCCCCACGAGGTCGCTTGCATGAACGCGCTGGCGGTTGTGCTGCAACGGCCGGAGCTTCTGACGCTGAGCTGGCTCGAACTCGATGCCGCGACCGAGGAGGATGTTGTCGTCGACATCGAATGGAGCGGCATCAGCACCGGCACCGAACGGCTGCTGTGGACTGGCCGCATGCCGGCCTTTCCTGGCATGGGCTATCCGCTGGTGCCCGGTTACGAGTCGGTCGGACGCGTGGTGCAAGCGGGTGCGAGATCGGGCGCCAGCGTCGGTGACCGAGTCTTCGTGCCCGGCGCCAAATGCTTTGGCGACGTACGGGGTCTGTTTGGCGGTGCCGCGTCGCGCGTCGTGTTGCCGGGTGCACGCACGGTGCGCATCGCCGACAACCTCGGCGAGCGCGGCGTGCTGCTGGCATTGGCCGCGACCGCCCACCATGTTGCCGGCGGCCAGCTCGACGGGCAACCGGACCTGATCGTCGGCCATGGCGTGCTGGGCCGCATGTTGGCGCGGCTTGCCGTGGCGGCGGGCGCCGCGCCGACCGTGTGGGAAACGAACGCCGACCGCCGCATGGGCGACCATGGCTACCGCGTCGTGGATCCGGCGACCGACACCCGCCGCGACTACCGCTGCATCTGCGACGTGAGCGGCGATGCCGGGTTGCTCGACACGCTGATCTCGCGCCTCGCGCCCGGCGGTGAAGTGGTGCTTGCGGGCTTCTACGACACGCCGCTGTCGTTCGTGTTCCCGCCGGCCTTTATGCGCGAGGCCCGCATCCGCGTGGCCGCGCAGTGGCAGCCCAGCGACCTGCTCGCGGTGCGCGACATGGCCGGCTCGGGCGCCCTGTCGCTCGACGGATTGATCACCCACCACAGCGCGGCGCGTGCCGCCGACTCGGCCTATCGCACTGCGTTCGGCGACCCCGCCTGCCTGAAGATGACCCTGGACTGGAGAGACTGCACATGAGCTCATTGATGGACATGCTGACGCGCACGACCGACGGGTTCGCGACCTGGTCTCACCTCACCAGCCTGCTCGACTGGAGAGCCTGCGCTTGAGCCTGCCGGTCAGCTTCATGTGAGGGACTGCGCTACCGGTAGCGTTCGGGCCACTGCCGAACGTCGCGGGCGCTTGGCGTGGACCGTACCGCCTGCCACCCGTGCGCGCCCAGCCCGATCTACCTCGCAAGCCCGCTGAGGACGCACCCCGGGCTGGCAGGTGTGCGCGAAGCCGTACCGGGATCCTGACAGTCGGGCGGTGGCGGTGAGTCCCTATGATCGGGGGACACAGCCGCATTGGAGCGCCGCTTGAAAGTCAGCCTCGCAGAACGACTGAAGACCGAGACCCGGGCCCTGCATACCGTTGCAGAGCGCAGTACCTTCATGCGACTGCTGCTGAGCGGGCGTCTGGACCGTCTGGCCTATTGCGGGTTGTTGCGCAACCTTCATGCCCTGTATGCGGCGTTGGAGCCGGCGCTAGCGCGGCACGCGAACCTGCCGGCGATCGCCCCGGTCTTTCTGCCGGCGCTGTGGCGAACGCGCGCACTCCAGCATGATCTGGCCGCGCTTCACGGCCCGGACTGGGCCGATGCGATCGCGCTTCAACCGGCAGCATCGACGTATGTCGACCGCTTGCGCGATCTCGACAAATCCCGACCGACGCTGCTGCTGGCGCATGCCTACGTGCGTTACCTGGGTGACCTGAGCGGCGGGCAATTGCTGAGTGGCATCGTCGCAAAGAATGCGGCACTGGCCGGCGAGACAGCGATTTCGTTCTATGACTTTGGCGATGCGGTGGCCACCCGCAACCTGACCCACGCGTTCCGGGCCGGGCTTGCGGCGGTCGCGGCTGACGAAAGGCAGACGGATGCCCTGGTCGACGAAGCCAAGCTTGCCTTCGAGGGCCATCGGCAATTGTTCGATCAGCTCGATCTGGCTCGACTTTGCCAGTTTCAGAACACGCGACCAAGCCCCTGACAACACGCGTGAGTGCCCGAGCGCCATCCGGGCCAGCCGCCGCTGGTCATCGAGAGCGGCGACAGCAAGGGGCATTTGCGGGTGAAACGCTCTGGCCACCTCGATGACCTGCGTGTAGGCACCCTGGTCGGGCCGCTGGCGGCCGACCATCGATCAGACGACACCGACGTGTGCGCTGCCGTCTCGGTCAGCGTGGCACGAAAAACGTCGACTTCTCGCGCAGGCTGTTAAGCCGGCCTTCCGTTGTCGATGTGATCTCGAAGACGATGGGGCTGGCCCGGCCGCGGATGGCCTCGGCCTCCCGGGGCGCCATGGCCACGGTTAAAGGCAATGCGCGGATGCGGGTGCCTTCGACCATCACCTGCGCGGCGGTCACGATGTGCAGGCCCGGCAGGCCTGCCACCGTGATGCGATAGTCCGCCGACTGCTCGGTACCGTTGGCAATCTGCAGGATGTAGGTGTTTTCGACGGCGCCATCTTCGACGGTGCGCGCCAGGGCGCCGCGGTCCTTGATGACGTTGACCGAAAACCCGCTGCGCAGCGACAGGCTCGCCACAAACACCGTGCTCACCAGCAGCAGGCCCAGGCCGTAGACCAGCACACGCGGGCGCAGTGCACGGCGCAGCATGCGCGCGCGCGTCCAGCCGTTGGCGACACCGTTTTCGGTCGAGTAGCGGATCAGGCCTGGCGCGTAGCCCATCTTGCCCATCACGTCGTCGCACACGTCGATGCAGGCCGCACAGCCGATGCACTCATTTTGCAAGCCGTTGCGGATGTCGATGCCCGTGGGGCAGACCTGCACGCACAGGGTGCAGTCTATGCAGTCGCCCAGGCCCAGTGCCTTGGGTTCGGCCTTGCGTGATCGCGACCCACGCGCCTCGCCACGGCCAACGTCATAGGCGATGACGAGCGAGTCCTTGTCGATCAATGCACTCTGAAAGCGGGCATAGGGGCACATGTACTTGCACACCTGCTCGCGCAGGTAGCCCGCATTGCCGTAGGTCGCAAAGCCGTAGAACAGCACCCAGAACCATTCCCAAGGCGCGAAGCTGAGCGCAGCCGCCTCGACCGCCAGCGTCCGGATCGGCGTGAAGTAGCCCACAAAGCTGAAGCCCGTGACCAGGCCGATGCCCAGCCACACCGCCTGCTTGCTGCCCTTGCGCGCCAGCTTGGCGGCGCTCCACGGCGCGGCATCGAGCTTCATGCGCGCCAGGCGGTCACCCTCGATGTGGCGCTCGACCCACAGGAACATCTCGGTGTAGACGGTCTGCGGGCAGGCGTAGCCGCACCACAGCCGGCCGGCCACGGCAGTGAAGAAGAACAATGCCAGCGCCGCGATGACCAGCAGCGCAGCGAGGTAGATCAGGTCCTGCGGCTGCAACACCACGCCGAAGACGAAAAAGCGGCGCTCGGCCAGGTCGAAGAGCACGGCCTGGCGGCCGTTCCACTGCAACCAGGGCAGTCCATAAAACACCGTCTGGGTCAGCCAGACCATCGTCCAACGCCAGCGCGCGAACCAGCCGGTGACGGCGCGTGGGTAGATCTTGGCCTCCTTCTCGTACATCGACACCATCAGCACCTCGTCCGGACTGGACGGCAGCGCGCGGATCGGAATCACGGTGGACACAGCGGGTGGTTTCACAGGGGCGCAGGCAGGTACAGGCGTGAGCGGGCGCGGTCAGCGAACGGCGAAGTCGATTGCGATGGCGCCGGGTTCGCGCTGCAGGTATTCGATGCTGATGCGCTCTCCATAGCGCGCTCGCAGCTGATCCAGCAATGGCAGCGGGTCGTGATCGTTGACAAAGCGCATCGTCTCGCCGGGCTGCAGCGCGTCGAGCGCACCGAAGATCGCGGCATGGCGAAATCGCTTGGCCACACCCCGGGCGTCGAAGGGGTAGATGGCCGAAGGTGACAGGTGCTGGTGCGCTTGCGACATTGCGAGGTCCTTGGTCGGCAGTAGCAATTGAGGGGACGAATACTTTTTATAAGATGCATATTCTGTACATCTATACTACCAGTCTTGCCCCATCGACACAACCAAGACCCCGCTGCGATACCGATAGCCCCACCTGGCCCGACGAATCCATGACCGCCCCAGGCCGTCGCCAGGCGTCGTCCGCCCCCGAGGGGACGAGAAAACCCAGGGGCGATCCTTCATTTTCTTGAGAGATCAGCCATGCCACCCGATGCCGCGCGCACGCCCAAGCTTTGGCGCGCGGCGCGCCTGCTGGACGCGCCCCACCGCTTGTGTTTCTTCTGGGCCGGCGTGAACTGGGCCGGAGCTGCAGCGTGGTGGGCGGCCCATCTGGTCGCCGCGGCGCTGGGTGCGATATGGCCGTGGCAGGTACCCGCCGCGTCTGCGCACGGGCTGTGGTTCAGCCTGGGCGCAATGCCGCTGTTCATCGCCGGGTTCATGTTCACCGCCGGCCCCAAGTGGCTGCGCGTCCCACCGGTCTCGGCGCGGGACCTTCGGTTGCCGGTCGGCTTGTTCAGCCTCGGCTGGGCTTTGGCGGTGGTGGGCTTTCATGTCGGGCTGACGCTGGCCGCAACAGGTCTGGCGCTGGTCGCCGTCGGGTGGGCTGGGCTGACGTGGCGAATATTGCGGTTGGTGGCGGGCAGTACGCAGGCCGACCGCCGGCATCCATGGGCGATTGCGTCGGCCAGCGTCGTCATCGTCGCCTGCCTGAGCTTGTCGTCGCTGGCCTTGGCTGTCAGACGTGTGAACCTGCTTCACCCCGTGCTGCGGGTGGCGTTGTGGGGTGGCGTGAGCACGGTGTTCCTCGCCGTGTCTCACCGCCTGCTGCCGTTCCTGGGTGCAGGAGCCTGGCCCAGGTTGGACGCCCGCTGGCCGGATTGGCCGCTCTGGCTCGTCATCTCCGTGCCCCTGGTCCAAAGCGCCAGCGCCATCGTCGAACCGTGGCGCGCCACGCTCCCCGTGTGGCGTGCGTTCGAGGTCACCCACCTGGCGGCCGTGGCGGCACTGTGTCTTTGGATCTCGCTGCGCTGGACCCGCGCACCGGCGTTGCGACAGCCCTTGGTCGCGATGTTGTTCGGCGCCTTTCTCTGGTGGGACGTGGCCCTGTGGCTTGGGGCTGCCGCCCGGTTGCCCGGCTTGCGCGCCAGCACCGCCGCCGCACTCGATCTGGCCGCCGTCCATGCACTGACCCTGGGCTACCTGGGCGGCACGCTGCTGGTCATGGCCACCCGTGTCAGCAGCACACACAACGGCCGGCCGGTGGCCATCGACCGCGTGGCCCGTGGTTTGTATGGGGTACTGCAATTGGCCGTGGCCATGCGCCTGGTCGCCGCCCTGGCGCCTTCGTCGTCAGCGCAGTGCTTGGCCTGGACCGGACTGGCATGGCTGGGCATTGCGCTTGTCTGGGCGATCAGGCACGGCCGCTGGCTGGGCTTGCCGCGGATGGACGGCAGACCCGGTTGACGTCGGCTTGTTGCACGATGTGGCTGACGGGCATGACCGGACCCGCTGCGCGGCGCTGGGTCCAATATGCACGCATCAGCCTGCGAATTGCACAGCGTCGAATATATCGCCCCACGATACACTTGACGCATGGTCGATGTTGAAACTCGAACCGATGGCGCGCCGCTGACCGACACCGACTACGCACGCCTGGCTGCATTCCGCCACGCGCTTCGCAGCTTTCTGAGCTTCAGTGGGGCTGCGGCGTCGAGCATCGGCCTGACCGGGCAGCAGTACCAGGCGTTGCTGGTGCTGCGGGCGATGCCGACGTCCGGCGAGCGCACGGTCAGCGCGATGGCGCGCCAGTTGCTGATCAAGCACCACAGCGCGGTCGGTCTGGTCGATCGGCTGGTCGATCAGGGCTATCTGTTACGCAAGCCATCGCGCCAGGACGCACGAAAAGTCGACCTGAGGCTCACGGCCAAAGGCACGCGCGCGCTCGGCAAGCTGGCCGACATGCACTGCCACGAACTGGCACACGCCGGCCCGCAGCTCACTGCGCTGCTGGCGCAGATCACACGACCGGTCGAGCTGGATCGGCTGCCCACGCTGCGCCAAAGAGTCCAGCCACTGCTCACACGCTGAGCTGCAAAGGAGCAAGCCATGCACACGTTTCAGGTCTACCGCTACGATCCAGATAACGACAAGCGGCCACGCATGCAGTCACTGCAGATCGAGGTAGGCGCTGCTGACCGCATGCTGCTCGATGTGCTGATCAAGCTCAAGGCCGTCGACCCCTCGCTGAGCTTCCGCCGGTCGTGCCGCGAAGGTGTCTGCGGGTCGGATGCGATGAACATCAACGGCAGGAACGGCCTGGCCTGCGTGACCAACATGCGCAGCCTGCCGACCACCGTTGTGCTCAAGCCGTTGCCGGGGCTGCCCGTTGTCCGCGACCTGATCGTCGACCTGACCGGGTTTTTCAAGCAGTACCACTCCATCAAGCCCTGGCTGGTCAACGACGACCCACCGCCAGAGCGTGAACGGCTGCAGTCGCCTGTCGAGCGCGACGAACTCAACGGCTTGTATGAGTGCATCCTGTGTGCCTGCTGCTCGGCGGCCTGCCCGAGCTTCTGGTGGAACCCCGACAAATACGTGGGGCCGGCGGGGCTGCTGCAGGCCTACCGCTTTCTGGTGGACAGCCGCGACCAGGCCACCGGCACCCGGCTGGACAATCTGGAAGATCCCTACCGCTTGTTCCGATGCCGGACCATCTTGAACTGCACCGACGTGTGCCCGAAAGGGCTGAATCCGGCGTTGGCGATCAGCCAGATCCGCGGCATGCTGGCGCGGCGAGTGCTCTGAGCGTGACCGCATACCAACGCGGCGCCGCGCCCTAGCCGAGCGCAGCGCGGCAGCGGGCAACGCCGGATGATTCGCCGCTGGCGCTTTCAGGCCGCCGCGGGACCGGCTTGCTGGACGATCGCCATCGCGAACTTGCCGCCACCGACGGACCAGTCCGAGTAATCGTTCTCGTGCGTGAAGATGAAAACGTCGCTCGGCAGGACCTGGGCCTTCTCATGCAGGTTGCGTGCGATTGCAGCGTAGAGCGCTCGCTTCATGGCATCGCTGCGGCCACGCCGCAGGGTGATTTCGACCACCACGACTTGGTCTGATCGCGCGAAGCCGTTGAAGCTGCGGCTGTAAAAGAAGCTTTGCGCATCATGCTCGGCGACGAGGTTGAAGAGCTCGTCAGCGGGCATGCCGATGCTGGCGACCAGCGCGTCATGGATGCCATCGACGATAGCCTGGCGTCGCTGGTGAGGGGTGTCCTTGGGGACGCTGGTTCGGATGAAAGGCATGAAAAAACCTCTGGTTGAATGATGGCTGCTGGCCCGGACGCCGTGGCCGGCATCACTGCGGCATCACTGCGGCATCACTGCGGCATCACTGCGGCATCACTGCGCCATCACTGCAGCAAATCGAGCAGCGTGCGCGCCACCACCTTTGTTGCACGCCGCAGGTCAGCCAAATCCAGCCGCTCGTCGGCTCGCTTGGCGTGCGATTCAAGCACCGTGCGCGGCCCGGCGCCGTAGATCACGCCGGGAATACCGCGCTCCACGTACAGGCGCACGTCGGTGTACAGCGGGGTGCCCAAGGCAGGGATCGCTTCGCCAAACACGGCCAGGCCATGCTTCTGGATCGCCTGCACCAAAGGCTGGTTGCCGGGCAAGGGCTTCATGGCGCGCGACAGCAGCAAGCGCTTCACGTCGACGCGCAAGGCATGGCCACCGCGCGGCGGCTTGAAGGCGGCGGCGGCTTGGTCGATGGTGCGGCGCAGCGACGCCTCCACTTCGGCCGGGTCTTCCTCGGGGATCATGCGCCGGTCCACCTTCAACACCACCTTGCCCGGGATCACGTTGGTATTGGTGCCACCGATGATCTGACCGACGTTGAGGTACGGGTGCGTGATGCCCTCGACCTTGGACGTCACCTTCAGGTAGTCGTGGTTCAGCGCATACAGCGCATTGAGGATTTGCACTGCGCCCTGCAGCGCGTCTGTGCCGCTGTCGGGTATGGCTGCATGCGCCATGTCGCCGTGCACGGTCACCTCCAGCTGCAGGCAACCGTTGTGCGCCACCACCACCTGGTAGCTGAAGCCTGCGGCCATCATCAAGTCGGGCTTGGTCAGGCCGTGGTTCAGCAGCCAGTCCGGGCCCAGTTCACCGCCGTATTCTTCGTCGTAGGTGAAGTGCAGCTCCACCGCCCCAGCCAGCTTGGCGCCCAAGGACTCGAGGGCACGCACCGCGAAGGTGAAGCTGGCCATGTCGCATTTGCTCACGGCGGTGGCGCGGCCGTAGATCTTGCCGTCCACGATCTCGCCACCGTAGGGGTCGTGCGTCCAACCTTCACCGGGCGGCACCACGTCGCCATGGGCGTTGAGTGCAATCGTCTTGCCGTCGCCATAGCGCCGCCGCACGATCAGGTTGGTGATGCTTTCCAGCCCCGCCGCCTGTACCTCGGCGGCCGGCACGGCATGCTTTTCGGCGTTCAGGCCCATCGCGGCCAGCAACTCGGCGGTGCGCTCGGCATGTGGGGCGTTGTTGCCGGGCGGTGTGTCCGTGGGCACCCGCACCAGCTCTTGAAGAAAGCGCACTTCCTCGTCGAAGTGGGCATCGACCCAGGCGTCGAGTGCGGTGTAACTGGCGTGCAAGTCGGGTGAGGTCATGAAAGCTCCAAGGCAAGTTGGTCAAGCAGGTTCTGGAAGGCACGCACGCACAGCTCGGTGTCGTCGTTGGTGATCGCTTCGAGCGGGTTGTGGCTGACGCCGGCGTTCAGGCCACGCATGAACAGCATGGCCTGTGGCATGGCCTCATGCAGCTTCATCGCGTCGTGTCCGGCGCCGCTCGGCATGGAAAACAGCGGCAGGCCCAGTGCCTCGACCGCCCGTTCCCAGCGCTGTTGCCAAGCCGGCGCACTGGGCGCCGCTGCGGCACGCATCGTCTCTTCGAGCTTGAAGTGCAGGCCGCGGCGCTTGCAAATGGCCTGCAGTTCGGCGCGGATGTCGCTGGCGCAGGCGTCACGCACCTCATTGGTCGTTGCGCGTATGTCGAGGCTGAACTTGCAGCGCCCAGGCACCACGTTGATGGAGCCGTTCGGTACGTCGAGCATGCCCACCGTGGCCACCAGGTTGGGCACCGAGCCACCGCGCTTCTCGACGGCCAGCGCCAGTTCCGCGGCGGCAGTGGCTGCATCACGCCGCCGGTCCATCGGCGTCGTACCGGCGTGGCTGGCCATGCCGACGATTTCGCCGACATAGCGCACGCTGCCGTTGATCGATGTCACGATGCCCAGCGGCAGGTCCATCTCGTTGAGCACCGGGCCTTGTTCGATGTGCGCTTCGACAAACCCAAGGTAGCGGCTGGCGTCGCGCTGCAGCTTGGGGATGTCGTCGGGGCACAACCCGGCGTGCAGCATCGCGTCGCGCATGGTGATGCCATCGGCATCCTTCTGGTCGAGCCAGGCGGTGTCGAAGTGGCCGGTGAGCGCGCCCGAGCCGAGGAACACGGCCTTGTAGCGCTGGCCTTCTTCCTCGGCGAAACCGACCACCTCGAAGCCGTAGGGCAGGCGGCGTCCCTGGCGGTGCAGTTCGCGCACGCAGGCCATGGGCACCAGGATGCCGAGGCGGCCGTCGTACTTGCCGGCGTTGCGCACGGTGTCGTAGTGCGAGCCGGTCAAGAGCCGCTTGGCCTGACGGTCAGTGCCGTGGTAGACGCCGACGACGTTGCCCACGGCATCGATCTCCACCTCATCGAAGCCGCAGTCGGCCCGCATCCAATGGGACAACCGCTGCGCACAGGCGCGGTGCGCGTCGGTGAGGTACGTGACCGTCAACTCACCCCGCTCGGCGTAGCCCGGGTCGCTGTTGGTCGCCAGGCGCTCGGCCCAGTCCCACACCTCGTTGCCGAGCACAGGCTCGTGGCCGAACTTGTCATTGAGCCGGATCTCGGCGATGCGATGGATGTTGCGCAGGCATTCGGCGAGTTCGAAGTCCGGGTGGTTGCCCTGTCGCCGATCGAAGGTGGCGATGATCTCGGCCTTGGCCAGGCCGAGGCCACGCGGGCCGCGCACCGCCAGGATGAACGGGAACCCGAACTTGGTGGCGTAGTCGGCGTTCATTCGCTGAATGCGCTCAAGTTCGGCTGGCGTGCAATCGGTCAGGCCGGCCTTGCCTTGTTCATGGGTCGACTCGGCAGTCAAAGTCCCGGCCACCATCGCCTTGCCAGCCAGCTCCGGGTGGGCGCGGATCAATGCCAACTGTGCGTCGCGTCCGGCGTCTCGGACGGCGCCCGCCAGGGCCAGCTTCAGCTGCGCCAGGCTTTTGAACGGCCGCTGCGACCAGGCCCGCTCGGCCACCCAGGGTGAATGCTCGTAGGTGCCCGCCAGCTGGCTGATGAAGTCGGCCCGATCGGCGGTATTGATTTGGTCCAGCGTGATCATGTTCATTCCCAGGCAAAGGCGTGGTCGGGGTTGAAGGGGTGGGCCGTTTTCCAGTGGCGCGCAATGTCGATGCGACGGCTGACCCAGACGCGGTCGTGCTTTTCAACGTGGTCGAGAAAGCGCTGCAAGCCGCGCAGGCGGCCTGGCCGGCCGAGCAGCCGGCAGTGCATGCCGATGCTCATCATCGACGGCCGCTCGTCGCCTTCGGCGTAGTGCACGTCAAAGGCGTCGCGCAGGTAGGTGAAGAAGTCATCGCCCTGCGAAAAGCCCTGTGGCAAGGCAAAGCGCATGTCGTTGCAGTCCAGCGTGTAAGGCACCACCAGGTGCGGCGCCACGCCGCCATCGGTCTTGGTCACCTTCATCCAGAAGGGCAGATCGTCACCGTAGTAGTCGCTGTCGTACTCGAAGCCGCCAAAATCGGCC
The DNA here is from genome assembly GCA_038236495.1 of Burkholderiales bacterium. Taxonomy (GTDB): domain Bacteria; phylum Pseudomonadota; class Gammaproteobacteria; order Burkholderiales; family Burkholderiaceae_C; genus Pseudaquabacterium. The sequence continues at coordinate 6,446 of JBBRZR010000011.1, read as the reverse complement.
ACCAGGCGACGGGTGTTCGGGCTGTCGCGTCCGGTGTACCAGCCCAGCGGCCGTTGGCCGGTCAAGCGCTGGATCGCCGCCATGCCCAAGGCCATGTGCTCGCGCTCGGTGGCCTCGTCGAGGGCCTGGTAGTTGATCCAGCGCCAGCCGTGGCAGGCAATCTCGTGACCGAGCTCGGTGAATGCGGCGGTGACCTCGGGGCAGCGTTGCAGCGCCATGCCGATGCCGAAGACCGTCAGCGGCAGGCCGCGCCGCTCAAATTCACGCAGCAACCGCCAGACGCCCACGCGCGAGCCGTACTCGTAGATGCCTTCCATGCTCAGGTGCCGGTCCGGCACGGCCGGCGGGTTGAACATTTCGGACAAAAACTGTTCGCTGCCCGCATCGCCGTGCAGCACCGAGTTTTCACCGCCTTCCTCAAAGTTGAGGACGAACTGCAGCGCCACACGGGCCTGCCCCGGCCAATTGGCGTGAGGCGTGTGGCGGCCGTAGCCCGCCAGGTCTCTCGGGTAGTTTGACGTCATGGGGATTGTGGGTTGAGCACCTGGGCGAGATCGGTCTCGCGTGGGTTCAGGCGCAGGTTTTGTTCGACATGTTCGAGATGCTCGACGGTAAGCCGTACGGCGAGCTTGACGTCGCGCTGCTCGAAGGCATCGACGATGGCGACATGCTCTTCCAGCGAGTGTTCGGCCGACTGCGATGACTGGTACATCAGAGAAATCAGTGAGGATCGGGTCAGCAGGTCGGTCAACAGTTGCGTCAGCACACTGTTGCCCAGCATCTGCGCCAACACCAGGTGAAAGTCCGCCAGCAGCCGGGTACGGCCGGAGACGTCGGCGCTCGACACGGCCTCGCCTTCAGCGTGCAGGTGGCGGCGCAGATCGGCAATTTGCGCATTGCTGATCACCGCACACAGACGCCGCGTCAAAGCCATTTCAAGGATCTGGCGCACTTCGAAGACCTGATGCGCCTCTTCGACGCTGGGGGTGGCAACGAAGGCGCCGCGTGCGGGTTCGAGCATCACCAGCCGGTCACGGCTGAGCTGATTGAGCGCCTGGCGTACCAGCGTGCGAGAGACCTTGAAGATGTCGGCGATCTTCTGCTCGGACAGCTTGGTGCCAGGCATCAGGCGGCGCTCGACGATGGCGGCGGTGATCGAGTCGACGATGCGCTGCGTGCTGCCGGGTTTGGGCGCCTTGGTCACGGTCGAGCCCCCACGCGCGGCCCGTGGCGCACGCGCCGGGGTCTCGGCCGCGCTGCTGACCGGGCTGGTGACCGGGGGGGTGACCGGGCGTATGACCTTGAGGTTGGCGCGGCCTCCAGGCGGTGCGTTGGACATGCTGATGGCTCCGAAATCGATTGACCTAAACTGCGTAGTGTATACACTTTGCGATTCAACGCAAGCCAGGCTTGCGCTCGACTGGCCATGATCGATTGGCGCGATTGACGCCTTGGATCGATCCGTGCTGATCCAATCCACTCTCTCGAAAGGAACCCTTATGGGACACCTCAGCACCCATGTGCTCGACACCATGAACGGCCGCCCCGCTGCCGGCATGGCTGTGAAATTGCAGCGAATCGACGGCGACAAGGTCGAGACCCTGCAGGCGTTCAAGCTCAACGCCGACGGGCGCAACGACGGCGGCGCCCTGCTGGACGCAAAAAGCATGGCCGCCGGGCGCTACCGCCTGGTGTTTTCGGTGGCGCCCTACTTTCGAGGCATCGGCGTGATGCTGCCTGAGCCGCCCTTCATCGACGACGTGCAACTGGACTTCGGCATCGCCGATGCAGCCGGGCACTACCACGTCCCGCTGCTGGTCAGTCCTTGGGCCTATTCAACCTACCGTGGCTCCTGAGCCAAGCAACGCTGCGCGCGCACGGATGGCCGGCGCAAGGGTATTCACCAATACTTGACAGTTTACACTTTCGTATACAGTTTGGTTACGTCGCCGCGGAGCACATAGGCACACGCCCTCAGGGGCCGATGCCGATGGTTGCGACGGATTTCCTCACAGAGCCCGCTGTGGTGGGGGAGGTGCAGCCGGCAACCCGGCCGCACCTCCTATCACTTTGAGGACGCTATGGAAGCCTACCTGCTCGACTGGGCCAATCTGCTGCTGCGCTGGGTCCACATCATCACCGGCATCGCCTGGATCGGTGCCTCGTTTTACTTCGTCTCGCTCGACAACAGCCTGACCCCGCCGAAGAACAAGGCGGATGCCGACAAAGGCGTGGGCGGCGAGCAGTGGGGCGTGCACGGCGGCGGGTTTTACCACCACCAGAAGTATCCTGTCTCGCCGGGCTACGTACCCGATCAGCTGCACTGGTCGATGTGGGAGAGCTACTCCACCTGGCTGTCGGGCTTCGCGCTGTTCACGGTGCTGTACCTCTACAACGCCAGCACCTTTCTGATCGACAAGACTTTGTTCGACTGGTCGCCGACTGCCGCGGTCAGCACGGCACTTGCCTTTTTTGTCGCATTCTGGGTGCTCTATGACCTGATCTGCCGCACCCTGGGACGCGGCAAGAATGGCGACCTGATCGTCGGCGGCTGCGTGTTTGTGCTGATCGTCTTCGCATCCTGGCTGTCGTGCCATTTGTTTGCAGGCCGCGCCGCCTTTTTGCTGGTCGGCGCGATGGTGGCCACCACGATGAGCGGCAACGTGTTCTTCTGGATCATCCCCGGGCAACGCACGGTGGTGGCCTGCATCAAGGCCGGCAAGCCGGTCGATCCGGTGCACGGCCAGCGTGGCAAGCAGCGCAGCGTGCACAACACCTTCTTCACGCTGCCGGTGCTGTTCGCGATGATGAGCAACCACTACGGCTTTACCTATGGTGCCAAGAACAACTGGCTCGTTCTGGTTGCCATCATGGTGGCGGGTGCGCTGATCCGCTTCTCGTTTGCACTGCGCCACAAGGCGCTGGCCTACGGCAAACCGGTGCCTTGGCGCTACGCCATCATCGGCACGCTGCTGCTGGGCACGACCATCTGGGCCACCAAGCCGGATGTGCAGCCCGTTGCCGCGGCGGCCGCACCGGCCACTTTCGTGCAGGTGCAAGGCATCGTCACGCAGCGCTGCGTGATGTGCCATGGCCCGGCGATGCAGAGCAAGAACGTGCGCCTGGATTCGGCCGATGAAATCGCCAAGCACGCCCAGGCCATCTACCAGCAGGTGGCGGTGCTCAAGGCCATGCCGATGAACAACGCCACCCAGATCACCGACGACGAGCGCAGCGTGATCAAACACTGGTTTGAAGCTGGCGCCTCCAAGAACTGATCACAGGTCGCAGCACCAGGCTGCGCCTTTGCACGCTGACCATGGGGCAAGCCGCCGCGTGGCCGCACCCACACTGGACTTTCAAGCCCAGCAACTTCGACCTACCAATAGACATCCGGAGACATCGATGACAACAGAAGCCGTACACCCGGTAGACGAAAAGCTGCCAGTCAGCCGACTGACGACGCTGGGCCTGCAACACGTGCTGGTGATGTATGCCGGCGCGATTGCAGTGCCGCTGATCGTCGGCCGTGCGCTCAAGCTCAGCCCGGAGGAGGTGGCGTTGCTGATCTCGGCCGACTTGTTCGCCTGCGGCATCGTCACCCTGATCCAGTCACTGGGGTTCACCAAGTGGTTTGGTATCAAACTGCCGGTGATGATGGGTGTGACCTTTGCGGCTGTCGGCCCGATGGTGGCGTTTGCCAACGCCGTGCCTGGCGTGGATGGCGCGCGTGCGATCTTCGGTGCCATCATCGGCGCAGGCGTCATCTCGTTGATCATTGCGCCGATCATCAGCAAGATGCTGCGCTTCTTTCCACCCGTGGTGACGGGCACCATCATCGCCATCATCGGTGTCAGCCTGATGCGCGTGGGCGTGGGCTGGGCCATGGGTGGCCCGGCCTTCCTGGCCCAGCGCACCGATGTGCCCAAGTTGGTGGCCATGGTCGACAGCGCCAAGGCAACAGCGGCTGCAGCGGCGGCGTCGGCCGCCTCGGGCGCCGCAGCGGTCAACATCAAGCTCGGTCCCATTCCGATGGTCGACAACCCCGCTTACGGTGCGCTGGACAACATGGCCATCGCTGCGGCGGTGCTGGTTTTCATCTTGCTGCTGGTGAAGTACTCGAAGGGTTTCTTCGCCAACATCTCGGTGCTGCTGGGCATTGTGGCGGGTTGCGCGGTCGCCATCGCGATGGGCAAGATGAACTTCGACAACGTGAGCAAGGCGCATTGGTTCGACCTGGTGCTGCCATTTCACTTCGGCATGCCCACGTTTGACCCGGTGATGATCTTCACCATGACCTTGGTGATGATCGTCGTGATGATCGAATCCACAGGCATGTTCCTGGCCCTGTCGGAGATCACCGGCAAGCGCATCAGCCAGACCGAACTGGCCGCTGGCTTGCGCACGGACGGCCTGGGCACGATCATCGGTGGCATCTTCAACACCTTTCCCTACACCAGCTTCTCGCAGAACGTCGGCCTGGTCGGTGTCACTGGCGTCAAGAGCCGCTATGTCTGCGTGGCCGGCGGCATCATCATGATCGTCCTGGGCACGCTGCCCAAGATGGCCGCGTTTGTCGAGGCGATCCCGCAGTTTGTGCTGGGCGGCGCCGGCCTGGTGATGTTCGGCATGGTGGCGGCCACCGGCATCCGCATCCTGTCCTCGGTGGACTACAAGGGCAACCGCAACAACCTGTACATCGTTGCGCTGTCGATCGGATTTGGCTTGATCCCCCTGGTGGCCCCGCGCTGGATGCAGCAGATGGCCCACAGCCTGCATCCGCTGCTCGAATCCGGCATCTTGCTGACCGCTGTGGCCGCCGTGGCCTTGAACATCTTCTTCAATGGCACCCAGGGCGACAGCGCCGGCGCCATCGAGGCAGCCAAGGCCGCCGAAGCGCACTGACGCTGGCTTGCTTCGACGGGGCCTCCAGGCCCTGTCCATTTGATCTCGTTCGCCGCCGCGCATTGCCGCTGCAATGCTGTTCAGTCCTCCACCCAAAAGGTAACTCATGACCTCGCTCACAGTTCATCGCATCGCAACAGCGATCATCGCCACCGCTTGCACATCGGCCGCCCTGGCTGCCGACTGGAGCGATACCTCGATCGGCTACCGCTACGGCAGCCAGTTCGGCGAACCGTTCAACAACAATGACATCGCCAAGAACATCCTCAATCTGAACCACGCCAGCGGCTACAAGTACGGCAGCAATTTCTTCAATGCCGATGTGCTGCTGTCGGACAGCAAGGATCCGGCCGGCGCGGGGTCTACCAACGGCGCCCAGGAAATCTACATCGTCTACCGGCACACGCTGGACCTCGAGAAGGTAACCGGCAAGCCCATGAAGTTCGGCCCCATTCGCGGCATTGGGCTGACCGGTGGCTTTGACGTCAATACCAAGACCGACGCCGGCTACAACTCGAAGAAGCGCATGCTTGTCGCAGGCCCGACGCTGATGTTCGACGTGCCGGGCTTCCTCAACGTCGGCCTGCTGGCCCTATGGGAGAGCAACGCCCCGTACAACACCTTCAGCAAGAAGAGCACGCCGCGCTACACCTACGACACCCATCCCATGCTCAGTGCGGCGTGGGCCATCCCGCTGGGCACGGACACCGGGTTGTCGTTCGAGGGTTTTGCCAACTTCATCGCGGCCAAGGGCAAGAGCGAAGCCGGTGCCGATACCGCCGCGGAAACCAACATCGACATGCAGGTCATGTACGACGTCAGCGGCATCGTGGGCGCCAAGCCCAAGAGTCTCAAGCTGGGTCTGGAATACCAGTACTGGAAGAACAAGTTCGGCAACAACGCCAGCGGGCCCGCCGGAAGTGGCGCGTTTGCAAAGACGCCGATGATCCGCGCCGAGTACCACTTCTGACGCTTGAGACCACGGCGTGAAAGCGCCGTGGCTCGACAACCACCCATGAGACCCCCGCGAGCACTGCGGGACGAGCAGCAAGTCCGTGTCGACTTGGCTGCAGCATTCCGGCTCGCAGCGCTGGCCGGCTGGGACGACACGGTCTACACCCCTATTTCGGCCTCCGTGCCGGGCGAGCCGGGGGTGTACCTGATCAATTCCTTCGGGTTTGGATTCGATGAGGTCACGGCGTCCAGCCTGGTGAAGGTCGATGTCCTGGGCCGGGTGGTCGATGATTCGCAGCGACCGGTCAACCCGAGCGGCTATGCGATCCACGGCGCGGTGCATGCGGCACGGCCCGAGGCCGAGTGCGTGATCCATTTGCACGCGCCCTGGGGCGTGGCCTTGTCGATGTTGCCCGAAGGGCTGCTGCCGGCCTCGCAATGGGCCATGCGCTTCCATGGCCGGCTCGGCCGTCATGCTTACCAAGGATTCGCGTTGGGTGACGATGAACAACAGCGCCTGGTCAGGAATCTGGACACGCTGGACGGTTTGATCCTGGAGAACCACGGCACCCTGACCGTGGGCCATT
>JBBRZR010000010.1:0-32193 GCA_038236495.1 Burkholderiales bacterium | reverse complement strand
TGTCACGCGAGCAGTTCAACCTTGTGGCCGAAGAGCACAAGAGACTCGCCTTCAACCTGATGACCGCCCTCGCCCGGACCCTCGCCCTCCGCCTGCGCCATGCAGAAACAGAACTGACGGTCCTTCAGGAATATTAGTGGTCGTCCGCAAGCCATCAATTGAGCGCATCTTGCTCTGGCGTGTTGACGAGGACAAAAAGCTGCCCGCTTTGGAGCGCAACGACACGCCAGAAACCGCTTTGTCGTTAACCGCCGTACTGACGCTGCACCGGCAATATGTGCCGGCCAGCGCCGCTTCAGCGCAGGCCGAAGTAGCCCAAAACGAACAGGATGATGACCACGGCCCCTACGAGCCAGATGATGCGGTTCATGATTGCCTCCTGCCAAATTGGCGGTTTTCAAGGAAAGACGGGTGCGCTGTGCAGTGTTCCGTCATCAGACTAGGTCCTTGTGTCCCGGCGCACTGTGCGGTGCCGAACGGTGGCTCGAAATATTCATCCGGTACCCCGCGCTGCGCGTCGGTCATCTCCGCCGCAAGTGCAATGGTCCGGCAGCCACGTCATCCGCGGCCTTGCACTTGAATCTGGTCATCGTGCTCGATTGCTCTGGTTGGCATCGCTCATGCCATCCGAAGCCATCCCATCGCGCCGCGTCACGTACAGCAAGCGACGGGCGCGCAGCACCACGTTGTCGACCGTGAACCCGAACTCGCGCATCAGCACGCCGGCGGGTGCCGATGCACCGAAACCTTCAACGCCGATCACATCGCCTCCGTCGCCGACATAGCGGTGCCAGCCCTGCACGGCCCCCAATTCCACCGCCAACCGCGCCGGCACGTTGGGTGGCAGCACCTCGTCGCGGTAGGCGCGGGGCTGCGCATCGAACAAGTCCCAGCTCGGCATCGACACGCAGCGCACCGACAGGCCATCGACCAGCAGGCGTTCGGCGGCACTCAGGATCAAACTCAACTCCGAGCCGCTGGCCAGCAAGATCAGGTCAGGCGCGCTTTTGCCTGCACTTGCACTTGCACTTGCACTTGCACTTGCACTTGCGCCCGCAGGGCTCAAATCCCGCAAGACGTAGGCGCCCCGGCGCAAGCCCTCGGCGCTGGCATGTCGGCTGCGGTCCACTGTGGGCAGGTCTTGCCGGGTCAGCACCAACAGCACTGGCCGGTCGCGGGTTTCGATCGCCACCTTCCACGCCACCGCCGTCTCGTTGGCGTCGGCCGGACGGATCAGCGTGAGCTTGGGGATCGCGCGCAAGCTGGCCAGTTGTTCGACGGGCTGGTGCGTCGGGCCGTCTTCGCCCACCGCGATGCTGTCGTGGGTGAACACATGCACCACATGCAAGCCCATCAACGCGGCCAGGCGGATGGCCGGCCGCAGGTAGTCGGAAAAGATCAAGAAGGTCGATCCGAACGGCAGGGTGCCACCGTGCGCCGCCAGGCCGTTGACGATGGCGCCCATCGCATGCTCGCGCACGCCGAAATGCAGGTTGCGGCCGGCATGGCTCCAGCCGCCGATGTCGCTGCCCTGGATGTCCATGCCCAGGCTGCCGGGCGGGTTGAAGGTGCCCTGCCCCTTCAAGGCTGTGTGGGTCGATGGGTCCAGATCGGCTGAACCGCCGAAGAGCGCGGGCAGTCGGGGCGCTATGGCGTTCATCACCCGCCCACCGGCAACCCGGGTGGCCATGCCCTTTTCGTCGGCGGAGAACGCCGGGATGTCCGCGTCCCAGCCCACCGGCAGATCGCCATTCAGGCGGCCCTGCAGTTCGGCCGACAGCGCCGGGAATGTCTCGGCGTAGCGCCGCATCCGCGTGTGCCAATCGGCCTCGGCCTGTTCGCCATGCGCCAGCGCCCGGCGGAAGTGCTGGAGAGCGGCCTCAGGCACGAGAAACGGTGGGGCGACTGGCCAGCCCAGCGCCTGCTTGGTGCGCTTCACGTCCTCGGCACCCAGCGGCGAGCCATGGGCCTTGAAACTGTCTTGTTCAGGCGAGCCGAAGCCGATGTGCGTACGCACCAGGATCAACGAGGGCCGCGTGGTCTCGGCGCGCGCCGCGGCCAGCGCTGCATCCACCGCGTCCAGGTCGTTGCCGTCGTCGACGACCAGTGTCTGCCAGCCATAGGACTGGAAGCGCAAGGCGCGGTCTTCGGTGAAGGTGATGTCGGTGCCTGCGGACAGCGTGACGCGGTTGTCGTCGTACAGACAAACGAGCTTGCTCAAGCGCAGGTGGCCGGCCAGCGACGCCGCCTCGGCGGCCACACCTTCCATCAGGTCGCCATCGCTCACCAGTGCCCAGGTGCGGTGATCGACCGGCGTGTGACCGTCGCGGTTGTAGCGGGCCGCCAGGTGGGCCTCGGCAATGGCCATGCCGACCGCATTCGCCAGACCCTGCCCGAGCGGGCCGGTGGTGATCTCGACGCCTGGCGTGTGGCCCCGCTCCGGGTGCCCGGGCGCCTTGCTGCCCCATTGCCTGAACTGCATCAAGTCGGCCAGCGACAGGTCGTAGCCGGTCATGTGCAGCAGGCTGTAGAGCAGCGCGGAGCCGTGCCCGGCCGAGAGCACGAAGCGGTCGCGGTCGGGCCAGTCGGGATGGGCCGGGTGGTGTTTCAGATGCCGGGTCCACAGGGCATAGGCCATCGTGGCCGCGCCCAGCGGCAGGCCGGGGTGGCCGCTGTTCGCCTTTTGCACCATGTCCACCGACAGGAAGCGGAGCGTATTGATGCACTGCAGATCGAGCGGGTTGGTCATGGTGGTTCTGCCGCTCAGGCCGCAACGTCCATCGCGGCCGTGTAGTCGCCTCGCCGCGCGGCGCGGTTGCAGGCCGCACGGTGCTGCAACGCGCGCTGCGCCTGCTGCACATTGCCGGGCTCGCCGCGCCAGATGTCGAGTGCCGGCTGCTGGATCGCGCGCGAAAACGAAAACGTCAACGCCCAGGGCAGCCGATGCTTGAAGCGCCGGTTCATCGCGTTCAGCCGGGCGGACGCCAGCTCGGCGCTCTGGCCGCCCGACAGGAACGCGATGCCCGGCACCGCGGCCGGCACGGCGCGCAGCAGGCCCGTCACCGTGGCGGCGGCCACTTCGTCCACGGTGCCCTGGTGGGCGCAGTCCAACCCCGGCAACACCATGTTCGGCTTCAGCAGCAGGCCTTCGAGCATCACGCACTGCGCATCCAGTTGGTCGAAGACCTCGTGCAGCACCTGCGCCGTGACGTCCGCACAGCGCTGCAGCGTGTGGTCGCCGGTCATCAGCACTTCGGGTTCGACGACAGGCACCAGCCCGCACTCTTGGCACAACGCGGCATAGCGTGCCAGCGCATGGGCGTTGACGGCAATGCACACAGCGCTTGGAAGGTCCGCGTCGATCGCGATCACCGCGCGCCACTTGGCAAAGCGCGCACCCAACGCCGCATAGCCTTGCAGGCGCTCGCGCAATCCGTCCAGTCCTTCGGTGACCGACTCGCCGGCATGCCCGGCCAGCGCCTTGGCGCCAGCGTCGACCTTGATGCCGGCGAGGATGCCGAGGTCGGCCAAAGCTCGGCTGAACGGCCGGCCGTCAGCCAGCTGCTGGTGGATCGTCTCGTCGCAGAGGATCGCGCCGCTGATGCTGTCTGCCAGCCCCGGTGTCGAGACGATGAGTTCGCGCCAGGCGCGCCTGGCCTCTTCAGTCTGCGGGATGCCTAGCGCGGCGAAGCGTTTGTTGCAGGTCGGATTGCTTTCGTCCATCGCCAGCAGGCCTTTGTCGCCGGCCATCAGCGCCTGCGCGGTGTCGATGACGGCTTGTCCCGCAGCCTGCCCGCCAAACAACGCCTTCATGGCCCGGACTCGGCAGCCAGCGACTTCTCGACACCGTCCAGCGCGTCCCGAATGGCCTGCAGGATCAAGCCGTCGGAACGGGCCTGGTCGATTTCCGGGATGTCCCACTCGAAGATCGACCGGTACCGTTCGACCAGCGCCTGCACGTCCGCGACCAGTTGCCCGCGGTGGGCGTTCAACTCCAGTTGTTCCATTTGTGCCATCGTGCTTCTCCTTGACGTTGAAACTCAAGCTGCGGCCGGCCACTGCCAATTGCGGATTTCGGGCATGTCCTGCCCGTGCTTGCGGATGTACTGGGTGTGCTCGATCAGCTTGCCTTTCAGCCGCCGCTTCAAGGCCAGGCCCTTGTCGCCGGTCTGCGGCAGGCGGTCGACGACGTCCATCACGAGGTGGAACCGGTCGAGGTCGTTCAGCACCGTCATGTCGAACGGCGTCGTGATCGTGCCTTCCTCCTTGTAGCCGCGCACATGGATGTTGTCGTGGTTGGTACGGCGGTAGGTAAGCCGGTGGATCAGCCACGGGTAGGCGTGGAAGGCGAAGATGACCGGCTTGTCCTTGGTGAAGAGTTCGTCGAAGTCCTGGCTGCTGAGGCCATGCGGATGCTCGGTGTCCGGCTGCAAGCGCATCAAGTCGACGACGTTGACGACGCGGATCTTCAATGCCGGCAGGTGCTCGCGCAGGATGGACACGGCGGCCAGTGTCTCGAGCGTGGGCACGTCGCCGCAGCAGGCCATCACGACATCGGGGGCCTCATCGCCGTCGTTGCTGGCCCATTCCCAGATGCCGATACCCGCGGTGCAGTGCTTGACGGCGGCGTCCATCGTCAGCCATTGCGGCGCCGGGTGCTTGCCGGCCACCACCACATTGACGTAGTGCCGGCTGCGCAGGCAATGGTCCATCACCGACAGCAGGCAGTTTGCGTCCGGCGGCAGGTAGACGCGCACCACCTCAGCCTTCTTGTTGACGACGTGGTCGATGAAGCCCGGGTCCTGGTGCGTGAAGCCGTTGTGGTCCTGGCGCCAGACGTGCGATGCCAGCAGGTAATTCAGCGATGCGATCTTGCGCCGCCATGGAATGTGCGCCGTCACCTTGAGCCACTTGGCGTGCTGGTTGAACATCGAGTCGATGATGTGGATGAAGGCTTCGTAACAGTTGAAGACGCCGTGCCGGCCGGTCAGCAAATAGCCTTCGAGCCAGCCTTCGCACTGGTGCTCGCTGAGCATCTCCATCACCCGGCCGGTGGGCGCCAGAAATTCGTCGTTGGGCTGGGTCGCCGCGTCCCACTGCCGCTGCGTCACCTCGAACAGCGCAGCCAGTCCGTTGGACAACGTCTCGTCGGGGCCGAAGACCCGGAAGTTGCGCTGCGCGTCGTTCCACTTCGCCACGTCGCGCAGAAAGGGGCCCAGCACGTGGGTGTCGCCGATACCGGGCGCGCCAGGCACGGGCACCTCGCAGGCGTAGCCGCGAAAGTCCGGCAGGTGCAGATCGCGCAGCAGCAGGCCGCCGTTGGCCTGTGGATTGGCACCCATGCGCCGGGTACCGACGGGCGCCAGATCGGCCAGTTCGGGGATCAGCCGGCCTTGTTCGTCGAACAACTCCTCGGCGCGGTAGCTCTTCAACCAGGCGTCGATCAGCGCAAGGTGGCCTGGGTGCGTGGCCGGATCGGTGATCGGCACCTGGTGCGCGCGGAAGGTGCCTTCGATCTGCAGGCCGTCGACTTCTTTCGGCCCGGTCCAGCCTTTGGGTGAGTTGAGCACGATCATCGGCCAGCGCGGGCGCACTGCGTGGCCCGTGGTGCGTGCGTCGCGTTGAATCTCGCGGATCTGCTGCACAGCCGTGTCCAGGGCGGTGGCCATGGCTTCATGCATCAACGCCGGCTCGTGCCCTTCGACGAACAACGGCGTCCACCCGCAGCCGCGCAAAAACTGCTCCAGCTCCTCGCGGGTGATGCGCGCCAGCACGGTCGGGTTGGCAATCTTGTAGCCATTGAGATGCAGGATGGGCAATACCGCGCCGTCGGTCACCGGATCGAGAAACTTGTTCGAATGCCAGGCTGTGGCCAGCGGTCCGGTCTCGGCCTCGCCATCGCCGACGACGCAAGCGACGATCAGCTCGGGGTTGTCGAACACCGCGCCGAAGGAATGACTGAGCGAGTACCCGAGCTCGCCCCCTTCATGGATTGAGCCGGGGCATTCGGGTGACGCGTGGCTGGGGATGCCGCCGGGAAACGAGAACTGCCGAAACAGCTTCTGCAGGCCGGCTTCGTCTCGGCTGATGTCGGGATAGACCTCGCTGTAGCTGCCTTCGAGGTAGGTGTTGCCCACGACCGCGGGGCCGCCGTGCCCCGGGCCCGAGACGTAGATCATGTCCAGGTCGTACTGCTTGATGACCCGGTTCAGGTGCACATAGATGAAGTTCTGACCCGGTGTCGTGCCCCAGTGCCCGAGCAGCATGTGTTTGATGTCGGCCAGCGCCAACGGGCGCCGCAGCAGCGGGTTGTCGTAGAGATAGATTTGTCCGACCGAGAGGTAGTTCGCGGCGCGCCAGTAGGCGTCGATGCGGGCGAGTGGGGTGGCAGCCAGCGTTGGATGCTTCGTGGTCATGACAAGCCTTTCTTTGGCAATCGCTCGGCCAGCCATCGGCCCACCGAGCGGGCGATCATCAGTTCTTCGTCAGTGCGGATGACGCGCACAGACGTCCGGGCAGCAGCGCTCGAGATCAGGTCGGCGTGCGCGGCATTGCGTGCCAGATCCAGCTCGATGCCGAGAAATCCGAGACCGCTGCAGATGCGTTCGCGCACCGGCGCCGCGTGTTCGCCGATGCCACCGGCAAACACCAACGTGTCGACGCCGCCCAGCGCGGCGGCATAGGCGCCGATCCCCTTCTTGGTCTGGTAGCAAAACAGGCCCACAGCATCGGCCGCACGGCTATCGCCGGCTTCAGCGGCAAGCAGGTCACGCATGTCGCCGCTCGTCTCGGAGACGCCGAGCAGCCCGGACTCGTGGTTCGCCATCGCGTAGAAGCGCTGCGCTGTCATGCCCTCCGTGCGCGCCAGATGCGCCGCAATGCCGGGGTCGAGATCGCCAGAGCGGGTGGCCATGGGCAGGCCCGCCGTCGGCGTGAATGCCATGCTGGTGTCCACGCAGCGCCCGGCGTGTACGGCGGCGATGCTGGCGCCGCTGCCCAGGTGCGCAAGGATCACCCGTCCCTGCGCTGCCTCGGCCCCGGCGACGCGCCCCAGTTCTTCGATCAGGTAGGCGTACGACAGACCATGGAACCCGTAGCGCCGCAGGCCCTGGGCTTGGTAGCGGCGCGGGATCGACAGCAACTGCGCCACGCGCGGCATGTTGTGGTGGAACGCAGTGTCGAAGCAGGCCAGTTGCGGCAAGTGCGGCTGGCGTTGGCGCAGCAACTCGATGAGCCGGATCTCGCCCGGCAGGTGGTCCGGGTCGTCAGGCTTGATGCGGCGCAGTTCGGCCAGCAAGGCCTCGTCGGCGGCTTGCGGCTCGCTGTGCTGCATGCCGTGCACGACCCGGTGGCCGACGCCGGCGATGGACCCGAATGCAGGTTGGGCCTCAAGCCACTTCAGCAGCGCCGTGGCGGCGGTGTCGAAGTTGCCGCGGCCGATGGCGTGCCGCGGCGGCAGCGGCCCCATGCCAGCGGCCGGGTCCGAGATCTGGACCTCGATCGCGGCATCGGCGCAGCCGATGCGGTCCACCTGGCCGCGCAGCACGCGCTGCAGCGCCGACGCCTGCCGATACAGCGCGAACTTGATGCTCGACGAGCCGGCGTTCAGCGTCAGGATGGTCATGGATGGCCCAGCGCTTCGTAGCCCGCAGTGACGTCGAAGAGTTCCTCGTCGATCGACCCCTGGCGCAGCCGGTTGAAGCGGCTGTGCAGCTGGTCGAGCAGGCCCAAGATATTGCGGTCGGCGCGCTCCATCGCAGCCAGCCGGCTGGCGTTTTCGCTCGCCAGCGACTCGGCGCAGGCCCGGAACAGCGAGATGAACAGGTACTCGCGGATCAGTGCACGCAAGGTCGTCGCGCCGTGGTCCAGCACCTCGGGCAACATCTTGCCGGGCCAGGGCACGGCCGCCAGGTTCTGCTGCCAGGCGGCGTCTAGCGGCAACAAGCGTTGGTGGACAGGCTCGTACAGCGAAGCAGCCAGCGGCCGGTTGTGGAACACATGGACCTGCATGGCCTGACCCAAGCCGCTCTTGACGCGTCGCGCCTCGCTGTCGATCTGGATCTGCGCGACGAGCGGCGCGATGGCCTCGACCGAACCTGGCACGGCATAGGTGTCCAGAATGTCCAGGCCGCTGTCCTTCAGCCGTGCCTGGACCCGTTCGCCGACGGCCCAGACCTGGGCACGACCCGGCAGCCCGGCCAGGATGCTTACCGCGTGCTCGGCGATCACGTCGTTGAACGGGCCGACCAGCCCCTGGTCCGAGCCGAAGACGATGGCGCCGATCGGGGCTGATGCGTCGGGCGGCATGCGCTCGCTCGTGGCTTCGGGGTTGGCCCGCGCCTGCCGGAAACACTCGCCCAGGCCGAGCGAGACCATGCGGTCGTAGTCGGCGAGCGCGAGCACCGAGCGCTCATAGTCGCCGATGCTCGACGCCGCGAGCGCCTTCATCGTCCGCACCACCGCGTGCAGATCGCCGGCCCCGGTGATCTTGCGGCGCAGGCCGGCGGCACTTTCGCTCATGAGCGCACCTTGGCTGCGGGCTTGGCTGCCGGCTTGGCTGCCGGCTTGGCATCCGGCTTGGCATCCGGCTTGGGCAAGAAGGCCTTCAGTGCGGCACGCGCAGCGTCGATGACAGCCTTGCCATCGACGTCGTTCAGCGCTTCCGCAGCGAGCAGACGCTCGCGAAGCGGTGCGGCGAGTTGTGCCGTGGCGTCTCGAACCGCACGCTGTGCCTCGGCCATGCGCGGCAGCGGCACGGTGTCGAACAGACCGGCCGTCAGCGCCAGCAGCAGGGCGATCTGCGCCGGCACCGTCACCGGGTCGAACTGCGGTTGCTTCAGGCAGGCGCGGATGCGCTGGCCGTGCGCGACGGTCTTGCGCGTGGCGTCGTCGAGCCGCGCGCCGAAGCGCGAGAAGGTCTCGAGCTCCTCGAACTGGGCATAGGCCAGCTTCAGGTCGCCGGCCACGGCGCGAAAAGCACCGCGTTGCGCCTTGCCGCCGACCCGCGACACCGACTTGCCCACGTCCACCGCCGGCAGCACGCCCAGTTCGAACAACGAGGGCGACAGGTAGATCTGACCGTCGGTGATCGAGATCAGGTTGGTCGGGATGTAGGCCGCGATGTCCTCGGCCTCGGTCTCGATGATCGGCAGCGCGGTGAGCGAACCGCCTCCGCGGTCCGGGCTGAGATGGGTAGCGCGTTCGAGCAGGCGCGAATGGAGGTAGAAGATGTCGCCCGGGAAGGCTTCGCGCCCCGGCGGCCGGCGCAGCAACAGCGACAGCTCGCGGTAGGCGCGTGCGTGCTGGGTCAGGTCGTCGTAGACGATCAGCACGTCGCGGCCGGCCTCCATGAAGTGTTCAGCGATGCTGGTCGCGGCGTAGGGCGTGATGTAGGCCAGACCCGGCGGCTGGTTGCCCTCGGTGACGACGACCACGGTGTAGTCCATCGCGCCCTTGTCGCGCAGCGTGGCCACTGCCTTGGCCACCGCCGACGCGCGCTGGCCGATGGCGCAGTAGACGCAAACGACATCCTGACCACGCTGGTTCAGGATGGTGTCGAGCGCAATCGCGGTCTTGCCGGTCTGGCGGTCACCGAGGATCAGCTCGCGCTGGCCACGGCCGACCGGGATCAGCGCGTCGATGACCTTCAGGCCGGTCTGCAGCGGCACGTCGACCGGCGCGCGGTCCATGATGGCCGCGGCGGGCCGCTCGATGGGCAAGCGCGCCGTCGCATCGACCGGGCCGAGACCGTCGAGCGGGCGGCCCAGCGGGTCGATGACACGCCCTAGCAGCGCAGGGCCAACGGCCACGTCCATCACGCGGCCGGTGCGGTGCACCTCGTCGCCGGCCTGCAGGTGCCAGTACGCGCCCAGCAGCACGACGCCCAGTTCGTGTTCGTCGACATTGAACGCGATGCCGGCCAGGCCCCCGGGGAATGTCAGCAGTTCATCGAAGCCGGCACCGGGCAGGCCGCTGACACGCGCAATGCCCGTGCTGACCTGTGTGACGGTGCCGACCTCGCGCGGCGAGAAGGCGGGTGCGAAGGCGTCGCGCGCCTTGGCCAGCGCGGAGAAGCCGCGATCGAGCGCAGTCCTGGCCAGGGCGTTTTGCGGCACGGCGCTCAGCGCTGCACTTTTGCGCTGTGCACGGTGCGATGCCCCGGTGGGGTGGGCCGGCGCCTTCATGCGGCAACCGGATCGGCACCGGGCACCGGCGCGGCCTCAGCCGGCTGCGCAGCTGCCCGCTTGGGGACAGGTACCGGCTTTGCCGCGGGATCCAGCAGCGCCGCGACGTCATGCTCGAGGTCGCGCAGGTACCCGTCGATCGTCCAGGCCAGCTTCTGACCACCGGCGTTCAGCTCGATGCCGCAGAGGGCATCGCCCGCGGTCTCGAAGCGCAGGGGTACGTCGGCCGAGAAGGTCTCGTTGACAGCGTTGCGGATGGCGTCCTGCTGATCGGCGGCCAACTCGAAGTGGCTGCCAACCACCGCGGGCTCGGCGCCTTGCTTCAGCGCTGCCCCGAGCGTGCGCTTGGCCGGGTCGGCCAGTTCACGCAGGCGCCGGTTGAAGACTTCGACCATACGGGCTTCGAGATTTGCGTTCGCCAGGTCGGCCAGGGTCTTGCGTGCGACGGCGAACACCTCGTGCGCTGCACGGCCGGCCACCAGTTGCTGCAGGTGCGCGGCCTGCGTGGCCAGTGACTTGTGGCGCTGTGCCGCCAGCGCCGCCGCCGCCTTCTCTGCCTCATCGGTCAGGCGCTGGCCTTCGGCTTTGGCGGCGTCGCTGGCCTGGCTCAGCAAATCGGCACGCTGCTGGTCGAAGGCGGTGTTCTTGTCCTCGAAGGTCTTGCGTTCGGCTGAGGCCTGCTGTTCCTTGGCCACGGCGGCGGCGATCTGGTCGGCAATGCGCTTCTCGCGCGCTGCGATCGCCTCCAGCACAGGCTGGTAGAGAAAGTGCTTCATCAGCGCCACCAGCAAGACGAAGTTGAGTACCTGGGCGCCGACGGTGAACCAGTCGATCAACATGGGTTACTTGCCTGCGACTTTTGCAGCCTGCGCAATCGCCGCGTTCCAGAACGGATTGGCAAAGATCAGGATCATCGACACCACGAAGCAATAGATCGCCGTCGATTCGATCATCGCCAGCCCGACAAAGAGCGTGCGCGTGATCGTCGCCGAGGCGTCGGGCTGCTGGGCCAGCGCCGTGAGCGCGGTGGCCACGGCACGGCCTTCGGCCAGTGCCGGGCCCATGGTGCCGAAGCCGGTGGTGATGCCTGCGATGATGATCGAGATCACGGCGATGAGGGTCAGGCTGTCCATGGCGTCGTCCTAGGGGTGGTCAGGGTGCGGGTGCGGGTGCAGCGGGCGCTGCGGGCTTGGCGGGCGACGGTGCCGGGCGCGTCGCAGCGGCCAGGTAGACCGCCGCCAGGATGCTGAAGATGTAGGCCTGCACCATGCCGGTCAGCAGGCCCAGCAGCGTCATCACCACCGGAAACAAAAACGGCGTGATCGTGAGCAGGATGCCGACGATCATCGCGCCGCTCATCATGTTGCCGAACAGGCGCACCGCCAGCGCCAAGGTGCGCGAGACTTCGCTGATGAGGTTGAACGGCAGCATGATGAACGTCGGCTCCAGATAGGACTTGAGGTAGCCCCCCAAGCCCTGCTCGCGGATGCCGAACAACGGCACGGCGACAAACACGCACAGTGCCAGCGCGACGGTGGTCGAGAGTGATCCGGTGGGCGGCTCGTAGCCGGGCACGATGGTGGCCAAGGCGGCGGCGGCCACGAACAGGAACAGCGTGCCCAGGAACGCCAAGTAGCGTTCGGGCCGCTCCAGACCCACCTCGCGGATTTGCTCGGTGATGCCGGTGACGACGATCTCCAACAGGTTCTGCCAGCGTGAGCGCTGGTGCTCGGTCGAGAGCTTGCGCGTGATCAGCATCGAGCCCAGCACCAGCACCGCCATCAAGGCCCAAGTGAACACGATCGTGCCGTTGAGCTTGAACAGCCCGTGCTGCCAGAACACCAGTTGATCGGGGCCGAGGCGCATGGTGGCTCAGGTCGGGCCGGCCGCGGCTTGGCCGCCGGCGTGCTGCGCATCGCTGCACGAGGCGCCCGAGGCCTGTGCTGCCGGGCGTGTGGTCAGACGAACAACCATCCATCGGGCAGCCCAAAACCCGAGCAGGCATGCCAGCAACCTGCGCCAATCGCCTGCCGAGACCAAGACAAACCCGGCGGCGACACACACCATGCGCAACAGCAGGCTGCCCCCGACCCACAGCGCTGGCCGGGGAGAATTGAACGCCCGGCGCACGGTCCACCACAGACCGCCAAAAAAGAGCAGGCCCAGCAGGCCGCCGACAGCGCTGGCAAGCGCCAGTTCGCCCATCAGTGCGGCCGTCTGTGCGGCCGTCTGTGCGGCCGTCTGTGTGGCAGTCAGTGTTGCCGTCAGTGTGGGCCATATTGCGGCTGTCATGGCGAGTGCGTCGTTCATGGTCATTCAGTCGTCGGCCTGTGCAGGGTCGGAGGGCTCGGCCTCACGATCGGCGTCGTGAATGGCGCGGTCCTGCTGGGCCACCCAGCGCCAGGCGTTCAGGCAGCCGAGCACCAGGCCTGCCATCAGCAAAGCCAGCGACCACGGGTGCGCGCCGGGGTGCCGCGCATCGAGCCAGAGACCCAGCGCCGCGCCCGCCAGGGTCGGCACCACCACCGACCAGCCGATCAAGCCCATCATGCCGAGGCCCGACCAGACACCCGGTGCGCCATCGCGTCGCGCGCGCAGCTTGCGTTCAGCCTTGGCACCGACCTGCTTGGCCAGCAAGGCCGACGGCGTCGGGTCAGTCGGCATGGAACCTCGCAAAGCGGCCGACGAAGCCGCTCTCCAGCTCGCGCGTCGCGGCGAGCGCAGCCTGCTGCAGCGCGTCCAGCGTCAGGTAGTCGTGCAGCACCGCGCTGCGAAGTTGCGCCAGATCGGTGCCGCGCGAGGCGCGCCGAACGGCCACCCGCACCTCGTCGCCGATCTTCGTCAGCACGCCTTCGTCGACAGCGATGAAGACCTCGCCGTCGGCTTCGCTCTCGAAGCTCAGGATGCCCGGCACCAGGGCGGCGACACAGTCGCGCCGACGCGGCAGCAGGCCGAACGAGCCATCGCGTGTCTCGGCGACGATGCGCGACACCTCGGGCTCGTCGGCGAAGACCCGGAACGGCAGCAATACCTTAAGGCGCATGGCTCGCCTCGGGTTGCGTTGCTGTCGCTGTCGCCGTCGGGGGCACGGACACGACGGGTTTGGCCTCGCCCTTGCCATCGCCTTTCGCGTCGGCCTTGGGCTCGGCCTTGGCCTCGGAGATCGCGCCGATCATGTACAGCGCGCTCTCGGGCCGGTCCTTGAACTCGTCGCGCAGGATGCGCTCGCAGCCATCGAGCGCGTCGGCCAGGCTGACCAGCTTGCCTTGCAGGCCGGTGAACTGCTCGGTGGTGAAGAAGGGCTGCGTCAGGAAGCGCTCGAGCCGACGTGCACGCGCGACGACAGCACGGTCGGCCGGCGACAGCTGCTCCAGGCCCAACATGGCGATGATGTCCTTCAGGTCGGCATATTGCGCCAGCGTGCGCCGGATCTCCTGCGCCAGCGCGTAGTGGCGCTCGCCGACGATGCCGGGCGTGGCCATCTTCGAGCTCGACTGCAGCGGGTCGATGGCCGGGAACAGGCCTTCCCCGGCGCGCTTGCGCGACAGCACGATCGACGCCGACAGGTGCGAGAAGGTATGCACCGCCGCCGGGTCGGTGAAGTCGTCGGCCGGCACGTAGACCGCCTGGATCGAGGTGATGGCACCGCTGTCGGTGTTGGCGATGCGCTCCTCCAGCCCTGACAACTCGGTGCCCATCGTCGGCTGGTAACCCAGGCGCGAGGGCATCTGCCCCATCAGCCCGGAGACCTCGGAGCCGGCCTGGATGAAGCGGAAGATGTTGTCGATCAGCAGCAGCACGTCGCGCTGCTCGTCGTCGCGAAAGTATTCGGCCATCGTCAATGCGACCTGGCCGACACGGAAACGCGCGCCCGGCGGCTCGTTCATCTGCCCGAAGACCATCACCATGTTCTTCAGCACGTCGGCCTTTTTCATCTCGGCATACAGATCCTGGCCTTCGCGGCAGCGTTCGCCGATGCCGCAGAAGATGCTGACGCCATGGTTTGCAGTTTCGTGCTTGCCGACCATGTTGTGGATCATCTCGGTCAACAGCACCGTCTTGCCAACGCCGGCGCCGCCGAACAGCCCGGCCTTGCCGCCAGTCTCCAGGGGCACCAGCACATCGATCATCTTGATGCCGGTCTCGAAGATGGCCGAGGTGGTCGAGCGGTGGATCAGCGGCGGCGGCTCGCGGTGCACCGAACGCCACGACACGTCCTTCGGTTCGTCCTGTCGATCGATGGCATGGCCGAAGACGTCGAACATGCGCGACAGGATGGCCTTGCCCACCGGCGCCAGCAGCGGCCCGCCGGTGTCGGTCACCCGCATGCCGCGCGCCAGGCCCTGCGTCGGCGTGAGCGCGATGCCGCGAACGTGCCGGGCATCGATCTGGGTGAGGACCTCGATCGCCATTGCACCGCTGCTGCCGGCGCGCAGCAGGTTGCGGATGGGGGGCAGCCGGCCGTCGAACCGCACGTCGACGACACTGCCGCGCACGGCGGTGACGACGCCGGTGGTGACGACATTGGTGGTCGAATCGCTCGACAAGGCTGCGTTGTCCATGGCCTCAGTACCGCATGGCCTCAGTACCGCATGGCCGCAGTACGCCAGCCGCTGCCCGGCCACGCCATCCGGCGTGAACCCGAAGGCGGTGTTGCGGTCTGGCGCCGCCAAGTACTCGCCGCGGCCTGCCCGGTGCAAATGGCTCAACGTGTCGCGCACACTCACTGGGTGCCTCGTTGGCTGGTAGATGAGCGCGCATGCCGGTCACTTTGTACGGATACGAATATCCGGTCTGTTGCCTGGCGCACAGACCCTGCCAAACGAGGCGAGCAACCTTCAGGATGCTGTATGCAGGGTGCGGGATTGCAACCCGGTCGCCCTGCTGACGGGTTCCGGGCTTGCAGGCACCAAGCCCGGCACGCCCACAAAATAATCTCGGAAGAGCCATGCAACTCGGAATAATCGGCCTCGGCCGCATGGGCGCCAGCATGGTGCGGCGCCTGATGAAGCATGGGCACGGTTGCGTCGTCCACGACACCCGGCCCGAAGCTGTGGCCGCGCTGCACGCAGAAGGCGCCGACGGGACGGCGTCGATCAAAGCGTTCATGGCCAAGCTGTCGCGGCCGCGCACGGTCTGGCTGATGGTGCCGGCCGCCATCGTCGACCCGGAACTCGCGGCCCTTGCACCGCATTTGCAAGACGGCGACATCGTCATCGACGGCGGCAACTCGTTCTACCGCGACGCTGTGCGCCGCGCAAAGCACCTGCGTGAGGCCGGCGTGCATTTTGTGGACGTCGGCACCAGCGGCGGCCTGGCCGGCGAGCAGCGCGGCTACTGCCTGATGATCGGCGGCGAAGCAGCCGTCGTGCGCCATCTAACGCCGATCTTCTCCGCCCTGGCGCCGGGTGTCGGCACGGCAGAGCGCACGCCCGGCCGCAGCGGCGCGATCACGGCGGCTGAACAGGGCTTTCTGCATTGCGGCCCATCGGGTGCAGGCCACTTCGTCAAGATGGTCCACAACGGCATCGAGTACGGCGTGATGGCGGCCTATGCTGAAGGCCTGAACATCCTGCGCCATGCCGATGTCGGGCTGCGCCCGCAGGCTGGCGACGCCGAGACCACGCCGCTGCGCGACCCCGAGTTCTACCGCTACGCGATGGACCTGCCGGAGATCGCCGAGGTCTGGCGCCGCGGCAGCGTGATTGGATCCTGGTTGCTCGACCTCACGGCCGCTGCGCTGCACAAGGACCCGCAGCTCGACGCTTTCGACGGCCGCGTGTCCGATTCTGGCGAGGGCCGTTGGACCGTCCAGGCGGCGATCGACGAAGCCGTGCCGACACCGGTGCTCAGCGCCGCCTTGCATGAGCGCTTCGCGTCGCGCGGCGAGGCCGGCTTCGCCAATCAGGTTCTCTCGGCGATGCGTCATGCCTTTGGCGGCCACGCCGAGAAGCCGCCGGAGGACGCCCGGTGAGCACCTCCCAGCCACACGCCGACGCTCTGGTTGTCTTCGGTTTCACGGGCGACCTGGCCAGCAAAAAGATCTTGCCGGCGCTGTACGCGATGGTGAAGAAGGGCCACCTGACGGTGCCGGTGATCGGCGTTGCGGGGTCGAAGTGGCGCGCGGGCGAATGGCAGCGTCATGTGCGCGACAGCCTGCTGCACGAAGGTGACGCTGGCGGCATCGACGACCCCGCCGCCTTCGACCGGCTGATGTCGCTGGTGAACTACGTCAGCGGCGACTACAACGACCCTGCGACCTTCACCGCACTGAAAACCGCGCTGGGCGGGGCGAGGCGACCGGCCTTCTACCTCGCCATTCCGCCGTCGCTGTTCGCCACCGTGATCCAGAACCTGGGCCGCACCGGCCTGGCACAGGGCGCGCGTGTCATCGTCGAGAAGCCCTTCGGCCGCGACCTGGCATCGGCGCGCGAACTGAACGCAGTGACGCAGGCGGTGTTCGCCGAGTCGTCGATCTTCCGCATCGACCACTACCTGGGGAAAGAGGCGATCATGAACATCCTCTACTTCCGCTTTGCGAACTCGTTTCTCGAACCGGTGTGGAACCGCCACCACATCGCCAGCGTGCAGGTGACGCTGGCCGAGAACTTCGGTGTCGGCGCCCGTGGCGCTTTCTATGAAAGCGCCGGCTGCCTGCGCGACGTGGTCGAGAACCACCTGTTCCAGATTGTCGCGATGCTGGCGATGGAGCCACCGGCGTTTCAGAGCTTCGAGGCGGTGCACAGCGCCAAGGCCAGCGTGCTGCGCGCGATGCTGCCGATCAAGCCGGCCGACCTGGTGCGCGGGCAGTACATCGGCTACCGCGACGAAAAGGGCGTCGCGAGCGACTCCGACGTCGAGACCTTCTGCGCGCTGCGCCTGTTCATCGACTCTTGGCGTTGGGCCGGCGTGCCCTGGTACTTGCGCGCCGGCAAGCGTCTGCCGGCTTCGGTGGTCGAAGTGCAGGTGCAGATGCAGCCGCCGCCGCAGCAACTGTTCGACGATTCCGGGCCCGCCGGGTTTGGCCCTGAGGGCCGCGCCAACTACTTCCGCTTCCGCCTGCAGCCTGAGGCCAGCATCGCGCTGGCGGCGCGCGTCAAGCGCCCGGGCAGGGAATTCGTCGGCGTTCAACGCGAGTTGTACCTGGGCGAGGGCGACCCGAACACGATGTCGACCTACGAACGCCTGCTCGGCGACGCGATGGTCGGCGACGGCGCGCTCTTCACCGACGAAGCTGCGGTGATGGCAGCCTGGGCGGTGGTCGAGCCGGTCTTGACCGAGCATGGCCCGGCGCTGCGCTATGAACCCGGAAGCTGGGGGCCCGACGAGGCCGCTGCACTGATCGCTGGCGATGGCGGCTGGCACGACCCCGCGGCCGATGCGCCCGCGCGGAGCGGCCAAGCCGCGTGAGGCCTTCGATGACAGCCGACGTGGTCTTCCTGCTCGATGTCGACAACACCTTGCTCGACGGCGACCGCATCGTCGACGATCTGCGCGACCACTTGAGAGGCGAGTTCGGCATCGCCTGCGCTCAGCGCTACTGGACGATCTTCGACAGGCTGCGCGAAGAGCTGGGCTACGTCGACTACCTGGGCGCCTTGCAGCGCTACCGGATCGACGTCGAACAGGGCAGCGTCGACGAGCAGCGGCTGTTGATGATGGCCTCGTTCCTCCTCGACTACCCGTTCGCAGATCGGCTGTATGCCCGGGCGCTGGAGGTGATTGCGCACCTGGGCCGCTTCGGCCCGACCGTGATCCTGACCGATGGCGACGTCGTGTTCCAGCCGCGCAAGCTGCAGCGCTCGGGCCTGTGGGACGCCGTTGACGGCCGCGCCCTGGTCTACGTGCACAAGGAACAGGTGTTGCACGCCGTGCAACGTCACTATCCCGCCCGGCACTACGTGATGGTCGACGACAAGCTGCGCATCCTGGCAGCCATGAAGGCGTTCTGGCGGGACCGGCTCACCACCATCTTTCCGCGCCAGGGCCATTACGCGCTGGACCCGGAAATCGTCGCCGGCCAGCCGGCTGCCGACTTAACGATCGAGCACATCGGCGAGCTCGCCGGTATCGATCTCTCGCCATTGATCATGCCGCCGGTCGAGCAAGCCGGCGCCAAACCGGAGAACCCATGAACCCGAACACGAAAAAACTGCACGACCTGGGCCAGAGCCTTTGGGTCGACAACATCAGCCGCGACATGCTGGTGCGGGGCACGCTTGCGCGCTACATCGCCGATTTGTCCGTGACCGGGTTGACGTCGAACCCGACGATCTTCGAGCACGCGATCGGCCACGGCAGCGCCTATGACGAAGCGATTGCCCGGTTGGCGCAGCGCGGTGAACCTGCGGAGCCATTGTTCTTCGCGTTGGCGCTGGAGGACCTGACCACGGCGGCCGATCTGTTCCGTCCGGTCTTCGACGCCACCGACGGACTTGACGGCTGGGTCTCGCTCGAGGTGTCGCCACTGCTGTCCGACAATGCTGCCAAGACGATCCACGCCGCAGCCTGGCTGCACGAGGCGGCGGCCCGGCCGAATCTGTTCATCAAGATCCCGGGCACCGCAGCCGGCGCCGAAGCCATCGAGGAATCCATATTCGGGGGTGTGCCGGTCAACGTGACGCTGCTGTTCTCGCGCGAACAATACCTGGCGGCGGCCGAGGCCTACCTGCGCGGGATAGAGCGCCGTCTGGAGGAGGGGCTGGATCCGAACGTGCACTCAGTGGCCTCGTTGTTCGTCAGCCGCTGGGATGTGGCGGTGAAGCAGGAGATCTCGCCGCCGTTCCACAACCGTCTCGGTATCGCGATCGCGATGCGCACTTACAAGGCCTACCGCGACCTGCTGGCATCAAAGCGCTGGCAGCGACTGGCCCAGGCCGGTGCCCGGCCGCAGCGTCTGCTGTGGGCCAGCACCGGCACCAAGGACCCGGCGGCGCCCGATACGCTGTACGTCGAGGCGCTGGCGGCGCCCGACACCATCAACACGATCCCGGAGAAGACCTTGCAGGCCTTCGCCGAGCACGGCAAGGTGGGTGCCGTACTGCCTGCCGATGGCGGCTACGCCGAGGCGGTGCTGGAAGAGTTCAGACGCGAGGGCGTCGACGACGAAGCCTTGGCCGCACGACTGCAGCGTGAGGGTGCCGACGCGTTCGCCGAATCATGGCATGCGCTGTTGGCGCGCATCCACGAAAAAAGCGACAGACTGGCCGGGACTGGCGCATGAACCGCAATGGCGATATTGCTGCCGCGCGCGGTGTGGACGGTATCACCGTCGCCGCACGGCACTTCGTCGCGGTCTCGACCCCTGCGCAGGGCGTGGCGGACGTTGGCATCGCGCCAGCGCGCCTGTTCGGCGTCTGGGACCGGGTCGTTGGCCGCTACCGGATGGATTCGGCGATCGGCAGGTCAACGCTGATCGCCCAGCGGCTGTTCGTCGCTATGTCCAGCCCTGCCTGACGAGACCGCGATGCCCACCCTGATCAGCCCACTGGCCGGCAAGCCAGCGCCGCGTTCCCTGCTCGTGGACGTGCCCCGGCTCGTCACCGCCTACTTCACCGGCGTGCCCGACCCGGCAGAGCCGTCGCAACGCGTGGCCTTCGGCACCTCCGGCCACCGTGGCTCGTCGTTCGGGCTTTCGTTCAACGAATGGCATGTGCTGGCGATCACGCAGGCGATCTGCGACTACCGCCAGCGCCAGCACATCAGCGGGCCGCTGTATCTGGGCATCGACACGCATGCGCTGTCTCAGCCGGCCTGTGCCAGCGCGATCGAGGTACTGGCCGCCAACGGCGTCGATGTGATGCTGGCATCTGGCGACGGCTACACGCCGACACCGGCGGTCTCGCACGCGATCCTGGCGCACAACCGCGGGCGCTTCGGCCCCGACAGCCACGGGTTGGCCGACGGCATCGTCGTGACGCCGTCGCACAACCCGCCGGACAACGGTGGCTTCAAGTACAACCCACCCCACGGCGGCCCGGCGGGCGCCGACATCACCGGCGGCATCGAGGCCGCTGCGAACCGTTACCTGGAAGCCGCGCTGACCGGCGTCAAACGGCTGCCCTACGCGCAAGCCTTGCGCGCCAAGACGACCCACCGCCACGACTTCCTCGGCGCCTATGTCGCCGATCTCGGCAACATGATCGACTTCGACGTGATCCGTGATGCCAATATCCGGATGGGTGTCGATCCGCTCGGCGGTGCCGGCGTGCATTACTGGGCGCGCATCGCCGAGCAGCATCGCCTGGACCTCACCGTGGTCAGCGACGTGGTCGACCCGACCTTCGGTTTCATGACGGTCGACTGGGACGGGCAAATCCGCATGGACCCGTCGTCACCCTACGCGATGCAGCGCCTGCAAGGCATGAGGCACCGGTTCGACATCGCCTTCGCCTGCGACACCGACCACGACCGCCACGGCATCGTCACACCCACGGCCGGGCTGATGCCGCCGAACCACTACCTGTCGGTGGCCATCGACTACCTGTTCAAGCATCGGCCGTCGTGGCGTGTGGACGCGGCGGTCGGCAAGACCGTGGTCAGCACCAGCCTGATCGACCGCATCGCCGAGCGGCTGCACCGCAAGCTCGTTGAGGTGCCGGTCGGCTTCAAGTGGTTCTCGGCCGGCTTGCTCGACGGCTCGCTCGGCTTCGGCGGCGAAGAGAGCGCAGGCGCCAGCTTCCTGCGCAGCGACGGCACGGTGTGGACCACCGACAAGGACGGCCTGGTCTCCGCGCTGCTGGCCGCCGAGATCACGGCGCGTTGCGGACGCGACCCGGCCCAGGTCTATGCGGACCTGGCAGGTTCGCTCGGCGCACCATTCGCCGACCGCGTCGAGGCGCCAGCAACGGCAGCGCAGAAGGCGCAACTTGCGGCGCTGAGGCCGGAGGGCATCAGTGCACGCGCAATGGCGGGTGACGCGATCATGGCGGTGCTGGACCACGCGCCCGGCAACGGCGCGGCCATCGGCGGCATCAAGGTGGTCACGAAGAACGGCTGGTTCGCCGCCCGCCCGTCGGGCACCGAGGACATCTACAAGATCTACGCCGAAAGCTTCAGCGGCGATGAGCACCTGCAGCGCATCCTGAAGGAGGCGCAGGCGATCGTCGATGCAGCGATCGCATCGCCGTGATCGCCTTGCCCGCCCGGTTTGCGACAGACACCTTGTGCACCGCAGTAGCCCGACAGACCCTATCCAGAGCCGCACAGAGCGTGTTCCGGGCGGTCATGCGCGCCGCACGCCCGTCCCGGTCATTCGACCCTGACCGACTTGACCAATTTTGTCGGTTTGTGGTTTCGGCCGGCGCTTTGCACCTTGATTTGGCTGCGCCAGGTTAGCCTCACCGCAAGCCGGCAGTTGTAGCGGCACCCCATGTGATCGGCGACAGCACGCCGTCTTGCTCGGGCGTGCGGATCACATGCACGCCCGGTCCGGCCTGCCCACCGCCTCCAGCGTGTCGGCAATCGCCTGCGGCTGCGTCTACGGCCGCCTGCGGACATCAATACTGCGGCGTGCAGTAGCGAGGCCTCAAGCTTCACGCGCGGCGTGCCACCGCCTTCAATCAAACAGATGACGCTGGCTTGACGCTGCGTGATCGTGACGGGCAAGTCCCAGCACGCGCTGCGGTGTGGGATCTCGCTGAAGTATGTCCGGATTCGCCGATCGATCTCGTTCAACCTCTTAGGACATGCGCGCACGGTCTGCGCTGTCCAGACAAGGGCGGGATGGATTGGGTCTTGAAGGCAGGTTTGACGGCGAGCATGGTCCTGCTCGTCATGGCAGTGTGCCGACGCAGCGGTCCGCGCTGGGCCGGCGTCGCCGCTGCGCTACCGACCATCACGGCGCCGACACTGGCTTGGCTCGCGCACGAGCGTGGTGTGACATTCGCCGTCAACGCTGCGGTGGCGAGCGTCAGCGCCTGTGCGATGCTGGCCGCGTTCTCTCTCGGCTATTCCATCGCATCTCGACACAGCGGCAGGCTGTGTGCGCTGGTCTGCGGGCTCGCTTGCGCCTTGGCACTTGCCTGGCCGGCATTCGCGGCAAGCGCCAGCCTGACCGATGCCTTGACGCTCGGGCTTGGCTGCACCGCGCTGGCGTTGATCGCCATGCCCCATCGCACGCACGAGTCCTTGGCAGGGCGGTGCCCGCATCACTCGCTGGCGTTTGCCGCCGTCGCTGCCGGCGGCGTCACTGCATTGGCCGCGACGGCCGGTCCGACCCTTGGCAGCTTTGCTGCTGGACTGCTCTCGTCCTTGCCCGTGATCAGTGCAACGGTTGCCATGGTTGCGCACGACCATGGTGGGCATCGAGCCGTCACCAACTTTCTGCGCGGCTACGTTTGGGGTCTGTTCGGGAAGGTGGCGTTTGGCGCCGTTTTCGTGCTTCTGGCGCCACGCACGGGTGCGCCCATCGCCTTGGTGTTGGCCTGTGTGTGTGCAGGGCTGATGGCCCTGGTTAGGCTGGAACGTTTGCCCCGCCTGACGCTGCCTCAACCGACTAAGCCGCAGCGCGGTCTGGAATGACATGGCTATGCAGCGGTCAATAGGCTCGCGGCCGGCCTGGGACCGTGGCTGTGCGATTCTCCAGCTACCATCGCGGCTCGAAGTTGTCGGCGGTAACACGAGACGCATCCATGGGAGAAGTCACTCTGTTGATAGAACGTGCGCGCGGCGGCGACCGCGCGGCGTTCGACCGGATCTTCGAACTGCTCTACCCAGAATTGCGTCGGATTGCGCACCGCCGGCTCACCCGCAGCGCCCGAGACGGCTTGATCGAAACCACTGCACTCGTCAACGAGTGCTATATGAAGTTCGTCAAGCGCGAGAGCCTGTCCCCGCACGATCGGGCGCACTTCCTCGCTTATTCGGCGACCGTGATGCGATCGATCATCGTCGACGCTGCGCGTGCGGCCGGCACCGACCGACGCGGCGGGGATGCAGAGCAGGTCAGGCTCGACACCGAGCTGATCGACACCGTGCCCAACCCCGCTGGAGAGATTCTCGACGTGCATGCCGCGCTCGAAGACCTGGCCCGTTTCGATCCGCGCCTGGCTCGCGTTGTCGAGATGCGCTACTTTGCCGGCATGACGGACGACGAAATCGCCGGGGCGCTGGCACTCACCTCCCGAACGGTGCGGCGCGACTGGGAGAAGGCCAGGCTGCTGCTCGCCCACGCGCTGCGCGGCTAGTGACGACAACAAGGGATAGGGCGCGCTTCACCATGCGCTTTCCACGATGAAGCCGCTTGCTCAACTCCAGCCCCAGTGGCCCGCCATCAGCGAGCTGCTCGACGAAGCGCTGGCCCTGCCAGTTGCCGCCAGGGCGGATTGGCTCGCCAGCCTCAGTGGTACCCGCGCCGAACATCGCAGTGTCCTGACCGATTTGCTCGCGACGCAGGCGAACCTCGAAACCGACGACTTTTTGGCCGAGCTCCCAAAACTGCCCCGCACGCCGTCTGATGCGTCGGCGGACCACGCGGCACACCCTGCCACCGGCAGGCTCGAAGCGGGTGGCATCGTTGGTCCCTATCGCCTGCTTGAGCAGATTGGTCGGGGCGGGATGAGCACGGTCTGGCTCGCTGAGCGCGCCGACGGTCTGGTCAGTCGCCGTGTGGCGCTGAAGCTGCCGCACTCGGTCTGGGGCAGCACCTTTGCTGATCGACTGGTGCGCGAACGCGACATCCTTGCGAGCTTGTCCCACGAGCACATCGCCCGGCTGTACGACGTAGGCATCGACAACTTCGGCCGGCCTTACCTTGCGATGGAGTTCGTCGAGGGCGAAGCGATCGATGTGTATTGCCGCACCCGCGACCTGACGGTGCGCGAGCGTATCGCGCTGCTGCTCCAGGTGATGGCTGCGGTGGCGCACGCACACGCACGGCTGGTGGTGCACCGCGACCTGAAGCCGAGCAACATCCTGGTCACCAAAGAAGGCCAGGTGCGGCTGCTGGACTTCGGTATCGCCAAGCTGCTTGAAGGCGAACGCACCCGTGAGACCGCATTGACGGCGCTCGGCGGTCGCGCGCTGACGATCGACTACGCAAGCCCCGAGCAGATACGCGGCGAACCGCTGGGTACGGCGAGCGATGTCTACAGCATGGCCGTGGTGGCCTACGAGCTGCTCGCACAGGCCCGACCGTATCGCCTCACGCGCGGCAGTGCGGCCGAACTGGAAGAAGCGATCGACGACATCGAACCGCTGCTCGCCAGCGACGCAGCACCGTCGAAGGCGCTGCGCCAGGAACTGCGTGGCGACATCGACGCCATCCTGAACCGCGGGCTCAAGAAGTCGATCACCGAGCGCTACCCGAGCATGGAGGCCTTCGGACAGGACCTGGAGCGCTGCCTGCGCGGCGAGCCAGTGCACGCACGGCCCGACAGTGCCGGCTACCGGGCTGGCAAGTTCGTGCGGCGCCACAGATTGGGTGTGGCGATGGGCGCCGCGCTGGGCTTGTCGGTCCTGGCGGGCAGCGCTTTGTCGCTGTGGCAGGCGCAGGTGGCGCGGCAGCAGGAGCAACGTGCATCGTTGGAGTCCGACAAACAGATCGCCGTGTCAGACCTGTACCTCGAGACGCTGAGCCGTGTGGCGGTGTTGGCCAAGGACGAGCCGGCCGAACTGGCCAAACCCAATGCCGTGACGGCCGTGCTGCGCCAGAAGCTGCAAGACCGTGCGCCGCGCTATGCCGATCGGCCGGCACAACTCGGCGCGCAGATGCAGGCCGTGATGCTGCAGCTCAACTTCAGCAACGAGTTCGAGGCGTCTCTCGCGGTCGGGCGGGACTACCTGGCACACCTGAAGGCGCACGCTGCGCTGCCGGTCGAAGTGATCCAGGCCTACGGTGCGCTGGGCCGCACGCTGTTCAAGCTGCAACGCCTTGAAGAATGCGAAACGATGCGGCGTGCAGCTGTAGCGTGGGCGCCTGAGGTGAACGATGAATACACGCAATTGGCGCAGCTCAGCGCGGCCGTGGACCTGGGCAGCATTCTGCGTGCCCGCGGCAAGCGCAGTGAAGCGCTGTCCGTGCTGACACGCAATGAATCAGTTGCGGCGCAGCGGTTCCCAAACAACCTGCTTCGCTTCGAGAACCTGCGGCACCTGGGTGTCTTTTGGCTCGGCTTCGACGACGCGCGCGCTCTGCAGTTCCTGCGTCGGGCCCACGCCAGCATGCTGGCGGCCGCCACGGCGCCCGACGACGAGCAGGCCGCCTACTTGCGCTATCTCGGCGAGGCGATGGCAGCCAACGGACGCAACGCCGAGGCCGAGGCGGTGCTGCGCAGGTCGGCGGACGTCTATGCGCGCGACTACGGCCGCACCAGCGGGAACGCGGTGTTGGCAATCGGTAGGCTGACCAACGCGATAGCCGCGCAAGGCGACACGGCGCGCGCACAGCGCTTGTTGGCAGAGACGCTTGAATCCGGCGGCTTGGCGCCGGCCCAGTTGCGCGAACTGCGCCGCCGTCGCCTGGAGATCGCCTGGCTGACCGGTGAGCTTGCATCGGCGGACGGGCTGTCGCCCGACGAGGTGAACGCATTCACGACGCCAGCGGCTGTACGCGCCAATGAGCAGCTACTCCTCGCACAGGCAAGTGTTTGGACCCTCGCCGGACGCGGCCGAGAAGCCTTGGCATTACTCACGCAGATGCGCAACGCCTGGCCCGAGCCCGGGCAACCGACCGCTGCATGGGTGCAACTGCTGTTACAGCAATCTGCGGCCGAACTGGCCTCCGATAACCCGGTTGCTGCGCAGACGAGCACAAGTGCGCTGATGACACTGCTGGAACAAAACGATGCACGTGCCGGCCGACCCCATCGAGTTGCCGCAGAAATGGCGGCGCTGGCTGCGGCGCGCCTCGGTGACTTGTCGGCAGCGGTCAGGGCGCTCGCACAAGCTGATGCAGCGAACCCGACGTTCCAGTCTCGCATCGATTCAGCCGACTCGGCATTGCGCCGCGGCGAGGTGCTGGCCGCGCTCGATCGCACCGCCGAGGCGGTCGCACTGGGCCAGTCGGCACTCAAAGATCTTGTCGGCCAACACCCGAAAAGTTCACGCTTGAAGCTCGCCCACCGGCTGGCTGAACAAAGCTAGATCAGTCGCCACAAGCGGCGTGGGTCGAACCGCTTGACAGAGTTGACGGGCTGGTACCTTTGGCACCGGCGGATGCATCGGGCCGCCGATATGCAGACCGCGTCAGCTCCCCCCACGGACGGCAAGTGTCCGGCCCAGCAGATCAAGCACGTTCAACAGTGACGGTGATGCCCATGCGGGATTTCACGAAGCTTCGCCGCACAACACCCTTTGTAGGGGCGGTCATGACCGCAGCCACCTTGATGGTCACCAGCCGTGCGATGGCGGACTCCCTCGCACGCCGGGCAACGGCAGCAACGCCTCTGGGTTCGACTTCGGCCCGCCGAGCAATTGGTCAAGGCGGCCAGGGCAATTGGCGCCAACCGGATACTGTTTCTTTATACGATCACGGTGCGCCACAAACCCCTGCCGATCATTCGGCCGTGACTGACTTGGCCAAGTTTCTCGGTGTGTGGTTTCGGCCGGCGCTTTGCACCTTGATTTGGCTGCGCCAGGTTAGCCTCACCGCAAGCCCCGAAACCTGCAGCGCCGTTCCGGCGCTGGGGCTGGCGCTGGTCGCTCAGAACAAAGTTGCTAATCGACGGTGAGTATTGGCGCGGCTTCCGAGGGTGAGACAGCCGGTCTGCCGCTCAATCAAAGTTGCCAATATGGCGTCTCTTCCTGCCAAGCGAGGGCAAGTTTCGACAACAAAGATGCCAACGCGCTTTGGACCTGGACTTGGCAGCGGTTGTCGGCCAATCCGATCGCATTTGGCCCGGGGTCTGCATCTCCGCAACAGGCCTGCGAATGAACGCTATGCAGCGTAAGGAGCCGATCGCCGCCCACAAGCGCCGGTACTCACGGTATCCGCCATCAAGACGACGTTCGGTTCGGCCACCGGCGCTGGCCCGAGCGGCAGCTCTACGAGGTACAGCTGACCTCGGGTAGCCACTGGTCGGTCTCGGTGCTCCGACGACTGCTCACCTGTCGAGCGAAGTGGCGGTATCGACCCTGAGCTGCCATTCGAATCTTGAAAGTCATTGCCAGAGAGTTGCCCTCTGCTGTGCCCGAACAGGCCGTGACACTGCATCGGTCGCATTCCTCCCTCGACGATCAACTCGTCAGGTCCTCGAACCTGCTGCCGCAACTGGCGCGGCCACATCCAATACGGCGCCTTCTTTTCATGCTGGACAGGCTGAGCGCTGTCATCGGCAGCAACAACCTGCACATCTTCGCACCTGCGCGCGGCAGTTAGCGCTGGTCTACTTCCGAATTCCCAGCTGATCCAGCATCCACGCCACTTCGAAAGCGCGGTCCTTCAGCGCGTCGTAACGTCCTGAGGCGCCACCGTGGCCGGCCGGGTCCATCTTGATCTTCAGCAGCAAAGGGTTGGCGTCCGTCTTGAGCGCGCGCAGCTTGGCGACGTACTTCGCTGGCTCCCAGTACATCACCTGGCTGTCGTTGTAGCTGGTGGTGACGAGGATCGGCGGGTAGTCTTTCTTCTGTAGGTTGTCGTACGGGCTGTACGAGCGCATGTAGTCGAACGCCGGCTTCTCGTTCGGGTTACCCCACTCGAGGTACTCGCCCACGGTCAGCGGCAGGCTGGCGTCCATCATCGTGTTCA
This sequence comes from Burkholderiales bacterium, assembly GCA_038236495.1. Lineage (GTDB taxonomy): Bacteria > Pseudomonadota > Gammaproteobacteria > Burkholderiales > Burkholderiaceae_C > Pseudaquabacterium. The sequence continues at coordinate 4,323 of JBBRZR010000010.1, read as the reverse complement.
TCACGTCGACGAAAGGCACCGCCGCGTGCACGGCCCTGAACAGGTCGGGCCGAAGGTTAGTGACGGCACCCATCAGCAAGCCGCCAGCACTGCCGCCCTCTATGGCGACGCGGTCCTTGGCGGCCCACTTCGCTTTCACCAGGTACTCGGCGCTGTCGATGAAGTCGAAGAAGGTGTTTTGCTTCTTCATCAGCATACCGTCGTCGTGCCAGGTCTCGCCCATCTCGTTGCCTCCGCGGATGTGCGCGATGACGTACGCGACGCCGCGGTCGAGCAGGCTCAGCCGCGCGCTGCTGAAGGTGGCCGGCATGCCATAGCCATACGAGCCGTAGGCGTAGAGCCATAGCGCACCCTTGCCGTCCCGCGGTCGGCCTTTTCGGTAGACGATCGACAACGGCACGCGCGTGCCGTCGCGCGCCGTTGCCCACAGGCGTTCCGACGCGTACTGCTGCGGGTCGTAGCCGCCCAGAACCGGCTGCCGCTTCAACAACTTCGGTTTTACGCCCCTCATGTCGAGGTCGTACACCGAAGGCGGAGTGACCAAGCTCTGGTAGGTGTAGCGGAAGACCGTGCTGTCGTATTCCGGCGCCTGGCCGCTGGCGGCCGCGTACACCGGGTCGTTGAAAGGCAGTTCGCGCCAGACCCCGGTGGCGAGGTTCTGGACGCGGAAATGCGACAGGCCCTCCGACTTCTCGCTGACGACGAGGAAGTCCTTGAACACCTCGAGGTCCTGCACCAGCACTCCCGGGCGGTGGTCGACAAACGGCTTCCAGTTCTCCGGTCGCGGGTCCGCCAACGGCGCAGTGACGATGCGAAAATCCTTCGCGTCGCGGTTAGTCCGGATGTAGAGCACGCCCTCGCGGTGCTCTATGTCGTATTTGTGGCCCCTCTCGCGTGGCAGCACTACGCTGAAGGTGCCGCCCGGCTGGCGCGCGTCGAGCAGCCGGCTCTCCCAAGTGTCCGTCGAGTGGGACTGCAGCACGAGGTAGCGACGGTCCTTAGTGCGCCCAAGGCCGATGCTGAAGAGTTCGTCCTTCTCCGTGAGTAGCCGCTCTGGCGTACTGCCCGGCCCCACGCGCCACAGCGTATCCGAGCGCTTCGTCACCGGGTCTTCCGTGGTGAAGAAGAGGGTCTTGTTGTCGGCCGCCCACTCGACCGTCGTCACCCGTTCGCCCAGCGGGCCCTCGACCTCACCGGTGGCGAGGTTCTTGCGGAACAGCCTGTACTGCCGGAAGCCGGTCTCGTCGGTGGTGAACAGCAGCCACGCGGAGTCGTCGGACACCTTCATGTCGCCCAGGCTGATGAAGGCCCTGCCCTTGGCCATCGTGTTAAGGTCGATCAGCACTTGCTCGGGGGCCTTCGCGTCATACGCGAGAGCTGCGGTCGCCGGGCGGCGGCAGCGGATCGGATACTGCAGGCCCTTCACTGTGCGGCTGTAGTAGTACCAAGCGCCGCGCCGTATGGGCACGTCTAGGTCGGTCTCCTTGATGCGGCCGAGCATCTCCTTGTAGAGCGCGTCGGTCATCGGCGCAAGGCCCTTCGTCGCCGCTTCGGTGTAGGCGTTCTCGGACTTCAGGTACTCGAGCACCTGCGGGCTGTCCTTCTCGCGCAGCCAGAACCAGGGGTCGTTCACCTTCTCGCCGTGCCAAACAAGCACGTGCTCGCGCACGGGGGCGATCGCGGGCAGCGGAAGTGTTTGGGCGAATGCGGCGACGGACGTCATGGCGAGTGCGAGTATCGCGGTGGCTATGCGGTGCATGGTGGCCTCTGTCGGGGGGGAAGCCGATGATATTCAGTCAGGGGCGAATGGGCGTCTCGACGGACTTCGTCCTGACGCTTCCGCGGTGCGGCTGAGTGGTGACCTCAGAAGGTCCCAAACCCCATACCGCGCACAACTGCCCTCCTGCGCGCCAATCTGCGGGTGCCAGCCTCCATCCGCCCACCTTCTGATGACTACCTTCTTGCCGCCTTAGGCGTAAAAACGGACAGGTGAGGTGCCGGTAAGCTGCCTGTGGCCAGCGACAGGTGTGATCGCCGGTCAATAACCGCCCCCAAATGACGGCGAGGTGGCGGTTTTCGCTTTTTGCGGTCTGGATTCAAATTTGCTTGAGGCCCCTGCCGGGCCGCCGGAGGCGCCCCGGTTGCGCCATGTACTCATGGCTCGACCCTCGCAGGGCGTTGCCCGCAGGGATGCGAGCGATACCTTGGCGATTCAGCGAACTGATGAAGCCCACGTAGAGCGTCGCGCCGCCGTGATGGCTTGGCGCAGTACAACGGCGACGATGCCGAAGTAGTCGGGTACGGCAGCGGTCGCTTGACGCCTGGCAGCGATGACCGCGCCGCACCCTACACCGTGCCGATCAAGGCAGTGCAGCAGCAGTGTTGCACCGCTCGGGGCGAATCCGTCCAGCACCTTTGGCTTGTCGCCGAGGAATTGGCCGACCGCCGTAGGCCACGAACTGCAGCTTCGTAGATGCGGAAGATGAAAGATCAGGGCCCGTCGTCCGGCAGCTTCGGAGCGCTTCGATGGGCTGGTATGGGTCGTTTGCCGGTACCTACGAATGACCGCTGACTGGCGCGCCAGTTTCTTGGCTCTGGCGCACCGACGCCGCCCAGAGCTGGCCGGCCGCTTTCAGTCTGAATCCGCCCAACATGCCAGCGCGATCCTAGGACCCCAACCGCGAGAAACTCACGCCATTCCCCCGCGCCCTACCATCACAACGGCGCCACCCCGCCGCCCCACAGGAGCCACCCATGACCCTTGCCGACCGCCTGCACGCTTGCCACAGCGCCGTGGTGCACGACGTGATGAAAGACCTGGGCCTGCCGCTGCGTGTGCTGCCACGCGGGATCGTCGGGCTGGAGCGCACGATGAAGGCGGCCGGGCCGGTGTTCACCATCCGCGGGCGACCCGACCCAACGCTGGACAAGCACACCTCGCTGTACGAATGGGCCGGCTTGCTGTCGCGCGCCCCGGCGGGGCATGTGGTGGTGTGCCAGCCGCAAGACGACACGCGTGCGCTGTTTGGCGGCCTGTCTGCGGAAGCGCTGCAGATCAAGGGCGTGCGCGGCTACATCGTCGATGGGGGCTGCCGAGACATCCAGGCCGTGGCCGACCAGGGCTTTCCCGTTTTCGCGCGCTACGCGACCCCCATCGACATCGTTTGCGCCTGGCGCGCCGAGGCGTTCGAGGTGCCGGTCGCCATCGGTGGCCAGCAGGTGCTGCCCGACGACCATGTGCTGGCCGACCGTGACGGCATCATCCTGGTCGGCGCGGCCGATGTGGAAGCGGTCGTCGAGGCGGCAGAACGCAAGATGGCGACCGAGGGCGACATGGTGCGCGCCATCCGTGCCGGCGAAGACCCGCAGGCGGCGTACCTGCGCTACCGCGTCTTCTAGCGCCCTGCGCTCCTTCTATGGATGCAGCAGGCGCTCCAGCAAGTCCGCGCTGGGGTAACCGTCCGCTGGCAGGCCCAGGCTGCGCTGGTAATGGCGGATGCCAGCGCGTGTGGCGGGCCCCATCACGCCATCAGGCTCTCCGCTGGCAAAACCGCGCGCGTTCAGTGCCGCCTGCAGTGCCAGCAACTGGCTGCGCGACAGTGCCGTCAAGTCGCGCGGCCAGGACGCCTGCACGCCGGGGCGGCCGGCCACGCCTTGCGCCAGCAGGCACACCGCCAACGCGTAGCTCGTTGCGTTGTTGTAGCGCAGGATGGCGCGGAAATTGGGCCCGACCAGAAAGGCCGGGCCGCGCGCGCCGGCCGGCAGCAGCACGAAGGCGTCGGACAGATCGGGCAGCACGGCGTCCGCCACCGGCTGCACGCCCTCCGCGGCCCAGGCGGCGCTGGGCTGTCGCACGCCAGCGTCGGCGCGGCCGGGGTCGAAGCCGGGTGGCAGCCTGACCTCGGCGCCCCAGCTTTGGCCCCGTAGCCAGCCGACGCGCGCCAGGAAGTTGGCGGTCGACCCCATGACGTCGGCCACACTGTCCCAGATGTCGCGCCGGCCGTCGCCGTCGGCGTCGATCGCGTAGGCCATGAAGTTCGTCGGCAGGAACTGCGTCTGGCCCATGGCGCCGGCCCAAGAACCCACCATGCGGGCGCGTTCGATGTCACCGCTCTGCAGGATCTTCAGCGCCGCCAGCAGTTGCACGCGCGCCCAGGCTTCGCGCCGGCCGTCAAAGCCCAAGGTGGCCAGTGCGTCGATGACGGGAATGTCACCGGTGTTGGCGCCGTAGCTGCTCTCCATGCCCCAAATGGCCACCAGCACTGCGGCGGGCACGCCGTGCAGCGCGGCCGCGGACTCCGCTTCGGCGCTGAATTGAACGAG
>JBBRZR010000009.1:0-32294 GCA_038236495.1 Burkholderiales bacterium | reverse complement strand
GGCCGCCTCGACGCCGTAGCTGACCGTCATCACGTCGGCCGCCAGCACCCGCGGTGCCTCACCGGCGGCAAAGTCGAGCTGGCCGTTCCAGGTGGTGACCAGCACATGGCCGGCGGCGGGTGCGGCGTGGTCCACGCCGTAGGTGGCCACCACCGTCTGGCCGGCGGCGGGCAGTTGCGTGGCTTCGAAGGTCAGCACACCGGTGGCGGCGTTGATGCGCAACTCATTGATCGCCGGCGTGACGGCGATGTTGTAGATCAACGTGCCGGCCACCACGCCGACCGGCGGGTTGGCGCCATAGGCCCGCAGCGGGTTGCCGCTGGCGTCCAGCACCCAGACGCTGTTGATGGCCGGCACGGTAGCCACCGGCAGGCTGCCCAGCTGAAAACTGCCACCGCCGTTCTTGGCCACCGTTTCGGCGGTGGTCACCGACTTGTAGTCGATGACAAAGCTGTCGACCCGGCGGGTATCGCCGCGCACCACTTGCAACCGGTTTTGCGGGCTGGGCAGGACGCGGTGGTACATCAGCGACGCAAAGCCCGTGGTCTGGCGCTCAGCCGTGATGCGGGCCGGCACCTTGGCCGCATCGACCGAGACCTGGATGTTGTTGGCCCAGGTGCCGGGGCTGTTGGCGACCAGCGTGGCCACCGTGTTGTCGGCTGCATCCTTGATCGCAAAGCGGGCGGCGGTGGCCCGTGGGCTGGCCACCCGCACCGCGACTATTGTTGAGCCGCCGTTGCCATAGACCAGGCCCAGCGCACGGGTCAGCGTCAGCGGGTTGGCGCCGTCGGTGGGCACGGCAAAACGGTCGGGCGCGCCGAACAGGTCGTTGGCCTCGGACATGCCTGAGAGCACCACCGGCACCCCCACCGGGCCCGCACTGGCCGTGCCGATCACGCCCACCACGCCGGTGCTGACACCGCCGGCGGAGATCAGGCCCTCGGACCGCACCTCGATGTAGGTGCCCGGAATCACCATCTCTGCCATCGCGATCTCCTTAGCTTCGACGTGGCGCCAGGCGCCAGGCGGCATACTCACGGACGCGGTCGAACAGCGACCGGGTTGGGTCGCATTGAAGCGCAAGACTGGGGTGGGGCGTATCCCTAGGACCGTTGGATGCGTAACAACATCCATCGGGCGATGGATCGCAGCGCCAGCGCCCGGGCTACGGCCAGGCGCGTGGCCAGCGTCCAGACCAGCGGCAGTGCCGCAGCCGGCACCGGCGGCCGGCCGCGCTACGGGTCAGGCGGGCGTTGCCGCCGGCGCGGCGGCCGGGTACAGCCCGTGCACCCGGGCGTGCAGCCGGGCCAGGCCCAGCAGCGCGTCGATGAACGGCGTGGCCACGCCCACCCGCTGCGCGATCTCGCGCACCACCGTCACCAGTGCGTCCAGCTCGACGGCGCGGCCGGCTTGCACGTCCTGCAGCATCGAGGTCTTGATGGCGCCGAGCTTGCGGGTCAGGTTGTGGCGGTCCTCGGGGGTCTGGTCGATCGTGCAGCCGATGCGTGCCCCGACGGCCGCGGCCTCGGCCATCGCAGCGCTGCAAAAGCCGCGCGCCAGCGGGTCGTCGAGCACCCGGTCCACGGTGGCGCCGGTGAGGGCGGTGATGGGGTTCATCGTCATGTTGCCCCACAATTTGTACCAGATGTCGCGCCGCACGTCGGCCGAGGCGGTGGTCTCGAAACCGGCATGCCGCAACACCCCGGCCAGCGCTTGCACCCGGGCCGAATCGCCGCCCAAGGGCTCACCCAGGATCAGGCCCTGGCCCATCTTGTGCTCGACCAGGCCCGGCGCCGAGGCGCTGGTGCTGGCATGCACCACACAGCCGATCACCTGCGCCAGCGGGATGGCCGCGGCAATGCGGCCACCGGGGTCGATGCTGTGCAGCGGGGCCAGCGCGGGATCGCCCAGCACCGGGTGTCCGGCGCCAAACCACCAGGGCACGCCGTTCATCGCCGGCAGCACCCGGGTCTGTGGCCCCAGCAGCGGCGCAATGCGGGCGGCCACCTCGGGCAGCGACTGGCCCTTGACCGCGATCACCACCAGGTCCTGCACGCCCAGCGCTGCCGGGTCGTCGCTGGCCTGCACCGGGGTGCTGAACAGCTCGCCACCCTGGCGCAGCCGCAGGCCGTGGGCCTGCAGCGCCGCCAGCGTGGCGCCACGCGCCACGGCGCTGACCGTGCAGTCACCCGCCAGCCCCAGCCGGGTGCCGATGAAACCGCCGATGGCGCCCGCGCCGTAGATGCAGACCTTCATGGGGTGGCCGGTGCGCTTACTTGGCAAACACCTGGCTCATGTCGGCAAACGACTTGAACTCCAGTGCGTTGCCCGACGGGTCCAGAAAGAACATCGTGGCCTGCTCGCCCACCTCGCCCTTGAAACGCACATGGGGCTCGATGATGAATTGGGTGCCAGCGGCTTGCAGCTTGTCGGCCAGCGCGGTCCAGGCGTCCAGCCCCAGGATGGCGCCAAAGTGGCGCACCGGCACGGCGTCGCCATCGACCTGGCCGGTGGCCGCCAGACCACATTCGGCGGGCGACAAATGCGCCACGATCTGGTGGCCGTAAAAGTCGAAATCGACCCAGGCCTCGCTGCTGCGGCCCTCGGGGCAGCCCAGCAGGTCACCGTAAAAGCGGCGCGCCTCGGCAATGTCGCGAACCGGGAAGGCGAGGTGGAACAAAGGCGTGGCGGGCATGGGGCGGGTCCTGTCTGGGTGGGGCGTGGCGCAGCAGAGGGCCGTCGCCTGGCACTGACGATTTTGCACCGCCAGCGCTGGGCGCAGAATCAGCAGCGGCTGGTGGCATAGTCTTGCGACTGGGGGTGAGGGTGGCTGCGCAGGCCAGCGTGCAAGCGGCCGGCTGCCCTGGGCCACTGCGGGCAGCCGCACCGGCGCCTCTCAGGGGTCTGCTGAAAGGTTTGCACCTGCCGCACGACTACCCACTACCCTCGCACCCCATATCACCATGATCACCATGAACCGACGCCACATCATGAGCCTGCTGTCCCTGTTCGGCCTCGGCGGCAAGGCCGCCACTTCAGTCGCTGCGTCCGCCGCCACGCCCGCGGCAGGCCAAGGCGTGCCAGAAACGCTGCGCCTCTCGGACGCGGAATGGCGCCAGCGCCTGTCCCCTGCAGCCTTCCGCGTGCTGCGCCAGGAGGGCACCGAGGCGCCGGGCAGCAGCGCCTTGAACAGCGAAAAACGCCAGGGCAGCTTCCATTGCGCCGGCTGCGATCTGCGCTTGTTCTCGTCGGATGCCAAGTTCGAGAGCGGCACCGGTTGGCCCAGCTTCCACACGCCGCTGGCCGGGGCGCTGGGCATGCGCACCGACTACAAGATGATCCTGCCGCGCACCGAGTACCACTGCGCGCGCTGCGAGGGCCACCAAGGGCATGTCTTCAACGACGGCCCTCGTCCGACCGGCAAGCGCTATTGCAACAACGGTGTGGCGCTGACGTTTGTGGCGGCGGCAGCATGAAGCCGCTGCTCGACCGGATCGCAGCGGTGACCGCCACTGTGATGACCGCGCTGATCTTCGCTGCAGCCGCTTCCAGCGCGGCACGGGCGCAGACCACAGCCCTGGCCACCTTCGCTGGCGGCTGCTTCTGGTGCACCGAGTCCGACTTCGACAAGGTGCCGGGCGTGATCTCGACCACCTCGGGCTACACCGGCGGCAGCGTTGCCAATCCGACCTACCAGCAGGTGTCGTCCAAGACCACCGGCCACGCCGAAGCAGTGCAGATCGTGTTCGACCCGGCCAAAGTCAGTTACGAGCAGCTGCTGGCCAGGTTCTGGACCAGCATCGACCCCACCACCCGGGACCGCCAGTTCTGCGACGTCGGCACGCCCTACCGCACCGTGATCTTCACCCATGACGCGATGCAGCTCGAAGCGGCACGCAAGTCCTTGGCCGATCTCGAAAAGTCCAAGCCCTTCAAGGAGCCCATCGTGACGCAGATCGTGCCTGCCGGCGCGTTCTACCCGGCCGAGGAGTACCACCAGGACTACCACCACAAGAATCCGGTGCGCTACAACTACTACCGCCTGTCCTGCGGTCGCGACGCACGGCTGCAGCAGCTGTGGGGCAAGCTGCCCTGATGTCCCGGGGCTGCGAGGGGCGCCCGGGTCTCCGTCCCGCTTCGATGGCCAGCGCTGCATGATGACGCACAGCCCGCTCAGCCTGGCCTGACGCGCCCCGTCGGTGCCGGTTGGGTTGCGCTCTTCTGCCACCGCACGGCCGTTGGCCCCAACACCGCCGGTCCGGCGGCCCCGGCCGCCTACACCCCGGCGTCCGCAGACAGGTCGATGACCGAGACCTGATTTTCACGGCTTCTGCGGCAGCGAGGCGGCGACCAGCGGTCGTTGGCTGCGCGCCCGCGAGCGGTTCATCCCGGCTCTTGTGGAGAGCTCTGCACAAGAGCCGAGGCCCTGGTCGCACTGGCAGCCCAGCAGCGGCCGGATGTGGTGGTGGTGGTGGTGGGTGACATCGGGCAGCGCGCGCGGCTTGCCCGGTTTCTGGCAACCCAAGCCTTTGTCGACTGGCTGGGCGCGCAGGTTCTGGCCAAGTTCAGCACACTGATTTCACATCGGAAAAGACGAAGTCAAGATCTTCTAAGAACTGGTTTGTTCGAACTCTGAGTTGCTGGAGACTACCGGCTGTTGCGACTCAACCAAGACGAACCCATCATGTTCTACGCCCTCAGCTGGTTTGTGATTTTCAGCCTGCTCGCGCTTTGGTCAGTGGCCGCCTGGGCGGCAAACGCTGTCGCCGTGTGGACGGTCTCGAGTGCAGGCGCGTTGACAGGCGCTGCATCGGACGCTGCAACCGGCGCGACCTCGGGCATTCAGGGCCTTCGGCTGCCGGAGTGGCTGGCACCCTGGGTGCCGCCCGAGATCGCACAGGCGATGATGTCGATGCTGTCGGGCCTGGCGCCCGTCGTCGAGAGTCTGCTGCAGTCTGCGCCGGCGCTGGCTGGCGGCCTGACCATCGCGGCCTGGGTGATCTGGAGCTTCGGCAGTGCGCTGCTTGTCCTGATGGGCGCTGCGCTGCATCTGCTGATTGCAATGTGGCGCCGCCGTGGCGGTGGCGGCTCCGGTCATCGACCGGGCGGGCAGGTGGCTGCGTGACGGGAAGCGCGACGGCGATGCTGCATCCGTGCAGGGACGACGCGGCTGACGCAAGGGAGTCGGGTCTTCTGGCTGTCTGCGTGAAGCAAGCCGTATTGCGAAGGGCAGCCGTTCGCAACGACATTTGTACTTACAGTAAGCGGCCATGAATATCCTCATGTTTCTCGGTGGCCTCATCCTGCTGGTCATCGGAGCCAGCACGTTGGTGCGCGGCGCGTCCAAACTGGCGCTGTCGTTCGGTATCAGCCCGCTCGTCGTCGGGCTCACCATCGTCGCCTTCGGCACCAGCGCGCCCGAGGTGGCGGTGAGCGTCGGCGCCGTGCTCGACGGCAAGACCGACATCGCCATGGGCAACGTGGTGGGCAGCAACATCTTCAATGTGCTGTTCATCCTGGGCATCAGCGCGCTGATCGCACCGCTGGTGGTCAATATCCAGTTGATCCGGCAAGAGGTGCCGATCATGTTTGGCGCAAGCCTGCTGCTGCTGGCGCTCTCGCTGGACGGGAAACTCTCGTTGCTGGAAGGGGGCCTGCTGTTCGCGCTGCTGGTGGCCTACACCGTGTTCCTGGTCGTGCAGTCGCGGCGCGAGACCCAGGCCGCCAAGGACGAGTTCGCCGATGCGATCCAGCCCGTCGAGGCCAGCGCCTGGGACAGCCACTGGGCGGTACAGATCGGCTTGATCGCCGCCGGCCTGGTAGCGCTGGTGTTGGGCTCAGACTACCTGGTGCAGGCCTCGGTCAGTTTTGCCAAAGCCATCGGCGTGAGCGATCTCGTCATCGGCCTGACCATCGTCGCTGCCGGCACCAGCATGCCCGAGGTGGCCACCAGCGTCACGGCCGCGATCAAGGGCGAGCGCGACATCGCCGTGGGCAATGTCGTCGGCAGCAGCACCTTCAACATCCTGGGTTGCCTGGGCTTGTCGGGGCTGGTGTCGGGCGACCTGGGCCTGGCAATTGCGCCGTCGCTGCTGGCCTTCGACATCTGGGTGATGCTGGCGGTGGCGCTGGCCTGCATACCGGTGTTCATCACCGGCCGCGAGATCGCGCGCTGGGAAGGCGGCGTCTTCCTCGGCTACTACGTCGCCTACGTGGCGTACCTGATCCTGGCAGCGCAGCAGCATGACGCGCTGCAGGCCTTCTCGGGCGTGATGCTGGGCTTTGTGGTGCCGCTGACCGTGGTGACGCTGGTGGTGGTCATGATCCGCCGCCCGGCCATTGCCGGGAAGTCCCCATGACGGCGACTCTCGTGCAGCGGCTGCGCGAGACGGCTGCGGATGTATCCGACGCGAGCCGGCCACATCAATTTTTGCACCGGTCGCCCTTGGCCCCGGGGGCATGGTCCTTGCCACATCCTTGTCGCCAACTGCGCAACGGCGCAAGCGCCTCGGTGTACCGGGGACGACGCGCTGACAATGGCCTCGTCGTTGCGCACCCCATCGCCTCCTGGCTAAACCCGCCGGCAACCCGCCACCCCCCACCCGCTACCGTGACCCCTGCCGACCCCAAGCCCGAACACGAACAACGTGGCATCCAGAGCATCGAGGTGGGCGGCCAGTTGCTGCATGCGCTGGCCCACCAGGGCCGGGCGATGGCCCTGAAAGACCTGGCTGCCGCCGCCGGCATGGCCGCGGCCAAGGCGCACCCCTATTTGGTCAGCTTTGGCAAGATCGGGCTGGTCGAGCAGGATCGCGCCAGCGGCCGCTACGGCCTGGGGCCGCTGGCCTTGCAACTGGGGCTGATGAGCTTGCAGCAGGCCGACCCGGTGCGCCTGGCCACGCCGGCGATCGAGGACTTGGCGCAGCAGACCGGCCACACCGTGGCGATGGCGGTGTGGGGCACACACGGCCCGACCATCGTGCGGCTGGCCGAGTCACCGGCGGCGGTGCACGTCAACATGCGCCACGGCACGGTGTTTTCGATCGCTGGCACCGCGTCGGGCCAGCTCTTTGCGGCGTTTCTGCCCGAGGCGGTGGTGCGGCCGTTGTACGAGGCCGAGCGGCGCGGCGCCGCCCCCAAGGCCGACGCCCAAGCGCTGCCGACCTGGGCCCAGTTTGCAAAAACCACCCTGGCCGAGGTGCGGGCGCAAGGCCTGGGCCGGTCTGACGGCGCGGTGGTGGCGGGTGTCAGCGCCCTGTCTGCGCCGGTGTTCGACCACCGCGGCGATGTGGTGCTGGCGCTGACCGTGATCGGCCCGTCCGCCGCGCTGGACAGCCGCTGGGACGGCGCGCTGGCCGCGGCGATGCGGCAATCCGCCGCTGCGGTATCGGCCCGCCTGGGGCACCGGCCGGCCGACTGAGATCCGCCAGCCAAAACCCTACCCCCTGGCCTGCGGCCGCTGCCGTGTGCCCTAGCCCGCCCTGCCTGGCCTCGCCTACATTGCGCCCATGCCCCAAGACGACTTGATCCCCAGCCCATGGCTGGTCAATACCCTGCTCGATGAGGGATTCATTGCGCGCAAAAAAATCCAGGTCGGTCAATTACCGCTGCCCTATGGTCTGGGCCCGTGGCTGGACCAGCATTTTGATGCCGACACCCTGTCCCGCCGCAGCGAGGCGCAGCTTGAAGACCGGTTTATTGGCCCGCTGCTGACGCAACTGGGTTGGACCAAGGTGACGCAAGAGGTCATCACGGTGCAGGGCAAACAAGCCAAACCCGACTGGTGCCTGCTGCTGCAATCCGGCCAAGACAACGCGCTGATCGCCAGCAAAGACCACCAGCTGATCACCGCGATTTGTGAGTCCAAGGCCTGGGGCAAAACCCTGGATACCGGCAAGGCCGACCGCACCCACAACCCGCACCACCAACTGCAGGATTACCTCAGTACGCTGCGGGTGCGCTTTGGCATCCTCACCAACGGCCGCATCTGGCGTATTTACGACACCGACAAGATCACCGCCAAGAAAACCTACCTTCAGTTTGATCTGGAGGCGATTTGCGCGCTGCCCAATGCCGCCGAGAAGGCTGAGGCGCAGGCCTTGTTTGCATTCTTTTTTGGCCGCGATACCTTTGTGCCGCCGGCGGTGCCGGGCCAGGCCAGCGCGATCGAACAGGCCATTGCCGCGTCGGCTGATTTCACGCTGGCGGTTGAAGAAAACCTCAAGGCAGTGATCTACGGTTATGCGGGTGAGGACTCGCTGTTTGAGATCATGGGCCGTGCGATCCACCGCGCCAACCCCAGGGCCAGTATGGCGGCAGTCTATGAAAACAGCGTGGTACTGCTGTTCCGCCTGTTGTTTGTAGTTTATTTTGAGGACAAGAACCACGCTTTGCTGGCGCAGCACCCGTTTTACAAACGCTACAGCCTGGACCATATTTTCAGGGGCTTGCCCGACAAGCCGGGCGCAGCCAGCGCCCTGCACGACGGCGTCTACGCGTTGAAACACCTGTTCGAGATACTGAACGAGGGCGCCGAGGACATCGACATCCCGCTGTTCAACGGTGGCCTGTTTGACCCGCAGCGCGCGCCCTTGCTGCTGCAACCCAAAATATTTGACAACCACACGCTGCGCCAGATTCTTGAACAACTGCTGTACAAAACCAACCGGGGCACCACCCTGTTTGACACCCGACGCGACTTCAAGAACATGAGCGTTACCCACCTTGGCCGTATATACGAGGGGCTGTTGGAGTTCAGGTTTGAGCGGGCACTGGAGACTGCGGTGTACCTGGAGTATCAGTCCAACCTGACCCGAGGCAAAGCTGTTGAGGCTTATTTTGACGCTTACGACACTGCGCTGATCCGCAAAGAAAAAGGCTTCAGGTCGTTGCGTGAAATCAGCGTCAAAAAGGGCGATGTTTACCTCAAAAGCGCCAGCAATTCCCGCAAGACCACCGCCAGTTATTACACACCGGCGTCGCTGTCGGCGCCCCTGGTCAAGGCCAGCGTGGACCAGGCGCTGGCGGCTGCCGGCGCCCAGGGCCGAGCACTGATGGACTTGAAGGTGCTGGACAACGCCTGCGGCAGCGGCCATTTTTTGGTCGAGGCGCTGGGCTATTTAACCGACCTTGCGCTGGCCCGGCTTGACACCGACGCCGACCTGCAGCAACTCGTGGCACAAGAAAGCGCCAAGATTGCCGAACAGTTGAAGTTTTTGAATCTGGGTTATCAGCCCGATGATGCACAGATACTCAAACGTGCACTGCTCAAACGCTGCATTTTTGGCGTGGACCTGAACCCGTTTGCGGTGGAACTGGCACGCTTGAGTTTGTGGATGGACAGTTTTATTTTTGGCACGCCGTTATCGTTCATTGAGCACCATGTGCAGCACGGCAACGCACTGATGGGCGCCAGCGTGCAAGATTTTATTAACTACAACGCGCTGGAGGCGCAGCAAAACGATTTGTTTGTGGACGACCTGAGCGCCCGCTTTGATGAATTGCGCGCCGTGATGCAAGAGTTGGACGCGATGCGCGACACCACCGCCGCCGAGGTGGCGCAATCAAAACTGCTGTGGCAAGACAGCATTGCGCCAAAACTTGATTTGCTGGCGCGCGCCTTGAGTTTTATTTGCACCCGCCGCGTGCTGCTGGCCGAGGGCGACCGCGCCGCTTGCGAGAAGCTGGACAAAACCCCGGACCTGATCAAGCAGTTGTTTGACGAAGGCAAAACCCGCAGCGCAGCGCTGCGCCAGGTTGAGACCTATGCGCGGCAGTTTCACTTCTTTCATTACGAGGTGGCGTTTCCGGAGGCTTTTGCGGGCGATAAAAAGGGTTTCGACATCATTGTCGGCAACCCGCCCTGGGACAAGACCAAGTTTGCCGATACCGATTTTTTTCCGCAGTACCACAGCAATTACCGCAGCCTCAAGAACACTGACAAAGCTGCGGTGCAAAAGCGCTTGCTGGAAAGCCCGCACGTGGCCGCTGCCTACCGAAGCAACTTGAAGGCCAGCAACACCGCCAACGAATATTACAAAGACAAGGGTATTTTCCCGCTCAACAAGGGCGCAGGCGACGGTAATTTGTTTCGGCTATTTGTCGAGCGCAATCTGGCCTTGCTGGTTGCGGGCGGCAGTTTGAATTATGTGTTGCCGAGCGCGCTGATGTTTGAAGAGGGCTCGGCTGGGTTGCGTCACCATATTTTTTTGAAATGTCAGCTTAAATTTTTCTACAGCTTCGAGAACAACAAGGGGATTTTCCCGGATGTTCATCGAAGCTACAAATTTGCGATGCTGCAGGTGGTGAATACGCCGCCCGACGACGCGGCTGCAGGGGACGTTGCGTCCGTTGCACCGGTTGCGCCCATTGACACTGCCTTTTATGTGCTGGACCCAGCTGACTTGCAGCGGCCTGAAACTCACGTGGCTTATCCGCTGGCCACCGTCAAGGCCTTGTCGCCCGAGCAATGGGCGCTGATGGAATTGCGCGACGGCGCGGACCTGCCGATTTTGCAGAAGTGTTATGACGCGTTCCCGGCGCTGTCAGCCGACTGGCTGGATTTCCGCCGCGAGTTGCACATGACCGACGACAAGGATTTGTTCATCGAGCAAGACGCACCGGGTTTGCTGCCGCTGTATGAGGGCAAGATGATCTGGCAGTACAGCCATGGTTTTGATGCGCCTCAGTATTGGCTGGACCCGACCGCCTTTGATGCACGCCTGCACAGCAAGGAACTGCACCGCATGGCGCAGGATTTGGGCGTGCCCAAGGCCGAGGTGGCCAAAAACTCGGCTGAGGTGCGATTTGATCGAGATTTTATTCGGCTTGGGTTTAGAGACATTGCCAGCGACACAAACGAGCGCACATTGATTTTTTCATTACTGCCAAAGAATTTTGGTGGCGGAAATACCGTGCACCTCAATATCCCAAAAAAATATTTACTAGGGGATGCCGGCAGCCTGACCATCAGGCCAACCTCGCAGTTGCGCCTTCTCTTTGCGTTGGCTTGGTTCAACAGCGTGCCGGTGGATTGGCTGGCGCGATTCATGATTCAAATTCACGCCAACAAGACGTATTTGTTTCGCCTGCCTGTGCCCCAACCGAGCGACGCCGAGATACTTGCCAGCCAAGACTTTAGCCAGCTCGCCAAAAACGCGCTGCTGCTGAGCCTGGCCGTCAGTTGGGACGACTTTGCCGAGCTGGCGCCGTTGTTCAACATTCAAGCGAAGGACCTGCCCTTCACCGACAAGGCCCGCGACCAACTGCGCGCCGACAACGACCTGACCGTGGCACGGCTGTACGGCATTACCGGCCCTGAGCTGGCGCACTTGCTGCGCAGCTTCAAGGGCATGGCGGGCAAACGGCCGCAGTACCTGGCGCTGCTGCAGTAGTCAGCCCGGCACAGTGGCTGCTGGCTTGCGGGGCCGCCGGGTCGATTTGGCGGATTGGGCGGCGGGTTCGGAGGTCAGTTTCAAGGCCTGACGGGTGGCCGGTCGGGTGGCCCGTCGGGTGGTCCGTCGGGTGGCCCGTTTCGTGGCCGATTTGCCCTGTCTGGCCCTTGCCGCCAGCGCCAACGCCCGCACCCGGTCAATGTCCTCGTCGCTGAACACCCCGTTCACGCCCGAGATCGCCGCCAGCTGCATGCCGTGTTTCAGGCCCAGCTTGTAGATCTCGTGCACCTTCTCCCACTCGATGGCGCGGCCCACGGTGTAGCTCTCAAACCGGCCCTCCAGCGCCAGCACGATGGTCTCGGCCAGGCAGGCATAGACCACGCCCTTGGGCAGGCCGATGTTTTTCATCGTCACGTTGCCGGGCGGCCGGATCTCGCCCGACTCGATCACCAGCACGTCGGGCCGCTTGGCCACTTCGGCGGGCGGCAGGTCGAGTGGGCGGGCCACGTCGGTGATCACGCAGCCGGGCTTGACCAGCATGATGTCCAGCACCTTCTTGCCCGCGCCCGAGGTGGCGGTGACGATCATGTCCATCTGGCCGATGTGGGTGTCGGCATGGGCCGACAGCACCACTTTGGCGTCGGGCGTCTCGCGCAGGATCGACGCCTTGAGCGTCAGCAGCTTGGCGGTCTCGGGCGAGACCAGCGTCACCTCCTCGGCGGCGCGCACCAGCAACCGGGCGCAGGCCGCGCCGATGGCACCGGTGGCGCCCACCACCATGGCCTTGAACTTGACCCGGCCTTTGCCCTTGGGCGGCGGCAGCAGGCGCAGGCGCAGCATCGCATCGTGCGCCGCCCACAGCGCGCCCGACGCGCTGTAGCTGTTGCCGGTGGTGATCGGCAGCGTGGCGCGGCGCGCCACCGTGACACCGGCGTCGCCGACCACTTTGGTGAAGGCGCCCAGGCCCATGATTTGCGCACCCAGGCTTTTGGCCAGGCGCGATGCCTCAAGCAAGCGCCGGTAGGTGAACTCGGGGCCGTGCCGCATGATCTCGCGCGGCGTGCCGCCGACCGAGATCAGCCAGCCCTCGGCCTGCACGCCGGTGGGCGACTGGATGCCCTCCACCTTGGAGTAGACAAAAGGCGGCGCATAGGCCATCACCTTCTCCAGCGTGTCCAGAAACAGCGGCGGTGACACCCGGGACAGGATCTCGACCGGCTTGACCATCTTGAAATATTCCTGCGACAGCGGGTGGATCACAAAGGCAAAGCGGTTTACCCGTTTGAAGCCGTTGGGGTAGAGCAGCTGCGGTGTCATGCCCAGCGTGGTGATGATCTCCAGGTAGTCGTCGTCGTGCAGGTCCTCGCTGGTCTTGCCGCTGGCTTGGCCATAAGTGGCCAGGATCATTGCGTCCAGCAGGTCGGGCGACAGCACCTGCCCACCGAGCACCGGTGCTGCGTCCACCACCAGGTGCACACCCTTGTCCTTGAAGGCGGCCAGCCGTTCGGCGTTGACGGTGCTGGTGATCACCGTCTTGCCCGCCAGCTCCTCGATGCCGAAGTCGTCCAGCTCATGCGCGGGCGCCACCACCACCGTGGCCTTCTGCATTGCCCGGCGCAGCACGAAATGGGTCCACTGCTTTAGCAGCGCGCCCGGCATCACCCGTGGCGGCACCCAGTCCGAGACCTGGTGCATGCCACTGGCGTACAGGCCCAGCGCGTCCATCGATGTCAGCAATTTGGGCACGCCCAGCTGCAGCAGCGGGTCAGCAAACAGCAGGTTCTCGCTGTACTCCGACATCGCGCTGGCCAGCTTGTAGTTGCCCAGGCCCGAGAAAAACAGCACCCGGGCGTTGTCGAAGTAGTGGCCCAGCGTGGCCTGGCTGTGGCGCAGCGCCCATTCGAGAAAAATCTCGCCCAGCCGGGCGCCTGTGGTCAGCGGCACCCGGGTGACCGCCTGTTGCAGCCGGGCGGCGTCGGCCTTGACTGTGCGGCGGGCGCGTGGCAGGTGGCTGTCTTGCACCAGCCCCAGGCCCACGGCAGCCACCGCCTTGTTCTGGTCGGCCTGCTGCAGCAGCTTGAGCGCCCGGGCGTTGCTGCCGTTGCTGCCTTGCCGCCGCACCCGCAGCGGCTCACCCAGGAAGGGGGTCACAAAATCGAAATCGGTGCTGCTTGAGCCCAGGCTGATGCTGATCACGGTTTTCATTCGGAATCCGGCGCAAAGTGGAGCTTTGAATCATGGAGCGAGACTGCTATGCCCAACTTGATCAGCGACATGGCGCGCTCATTTGGCCTGCCCCGGCTCAAGCAGGCGGCGGGCGTGGTGACACGTCGCCTGCCGATCCCGCAACCGGTGTTGCTGGTGGGGCCGGGCGCGGCCGGCCGGCTGGGCCGCACGGTGGGCGATTTTGGCCACCACAAGGTGATGCTGGTGACCGATGCCGACGTGGCCAGGCTGGGCCTGCACCAGACCGTGCTGGACGCGCTGGCGGCCGCCGGCACGCCGGTGGTGGTGTTCGACGCGGTGACGCCGGACGCGCCGATCGCCGTCGTCGAGCAGGGCATCGCGCTGTTCAGCGCCCAGGGCTGCGACGCGGTGCTGGCGGTGGGCGGCGGGTCGGTGATGGACGCGGCCAAGGTGATTGCGCTGTGTGCCGCCAACGGCAAACACCCGCGCGATCTGGTGGGCTACTTCAAGGCCAGCCATGCGCCGGCGGCTATCTACGCCGTGCCCACCACCGCCGGCACCGGGTCGGAGGTAACAGTGGCCGCCGTGGTGTCCGACCCGGCCGAGGGCAGCAAGCTGGTGATCGCCGACACCCGCATCGTGCCCACGCTGGCCGCGCTGGACCCGGACCTGACGGTCGGCCTGCCACCCGCCATCACCGCCGCCACCGGCATGGACGCGCTGACCCACGCGGTCGAGGCCTATCTCGGCGGCTGGTCCACTGCGTATACCGACCACATGGCGCTGGCGGCCGTGGGCATGATCTTCAAGCACCTGCCGCGGGCCTGCCGCAACGGCGCTGATCGGGTGGCGCGCGAGCAGATGGCGCTGGCGTCCACCTTTGCCGGTCTGGCGTTCACCCGTGCCAATGTGGGCAATGTGCATGCCATCGCCCACCAGCTGGGCGGCAAGTACCACACGCCCCACGGCCTGGCCAACGCCATCATGCTGCCGGGTGTGCTGCGTTTTGCCGCCGACGAGACCGGCCCGCGGCTGGCCAAGCTGGCACTGCGCGCCGGGCTGGGCGCGCTGCATGACGGTGAGGCCACGCTGGCCGACCGGTTTCTCGACGGCGTGGAGGCCCTCAACCACACG
The DNA here is from genome assembly GCA_038236495.1 of Burkholderiales bacterium. GTDB lineage: Bacteria > Pseudomonadota > Gammaproteobacteria > Burkholderiales > Burkholderiaceae_C > Pseudaquabacterium. The sequence goes on along the minus strand of JBBRZR010000009.1, from coordinate 17,580 downwards.
CTGGGCATCCCGCGCCACCTGGCGGCGCTGCAAGCCGCCGACATCCCTGCGCTGGCCGCCGCTGCCTGCTGGGAGGCCGACACCCACTACCCGGTGGCGCGCCGCATGACGCAAGAGGCCTGCGAGGCGCTGCTGCACGCGGTGCTGCCGCCCGAATTGCCGCCCAAACTGTCCGCGCAAACGTCGCCCAAGCGCAGTACCGCCGCAGCGGGCAGGCCACCGGCTCGGCGTGCAGCCCGCCGCAGCGGCCCCGCACCGTCAGGGTCCTGACGGAGCGGTGCCACGCGCCCGCCATGCGACGATGGGCCATGACCAAGCCCTACGACCTGATTGTTTTCGGCGCCACCGGCTTCACCGGCCGGCTGGTGGCCGAGTACCTGCACACCACCTACGGCGTCGGCAGCAGCGGGGCGGCTGGCCCCTTGCGCTGGGCGATGGCCGGGCGCAGCCTGGACAAGCTGGCGCAGGTGCGCAGCCTGATCGGTGCGCCGGCCACGTTGCCGCTGCTGCAGGCCGATGCGGCCGACCCCGCCACGCTGGCCGTCCTGGTCGGCCAGACCCGGGCGGTGATCACCACCGTCGGGCCTTACCAGCGCCATGGCGACGCGCTGGTGGCTGCCTGCGCCGCAGCCGGCTGCGACTATGTCGACCTGTGCGGCGAGCCGGCCTGGATGGCCAAGATGATCCCCCAACTGACCGCGCCGGCCCAGGCCAGCGGCGCGCGCATCGTGTTCTCTTGCGGTTTCGATTCCATCCCTTTTGATTTGGGCGTGGTCTTCTTGCAGGCCGAGGCGACGGCGCGGTTCGGCGCACCGCTGGTGCAGGTGCGCGGCCGGGTCAAGACGATGAAGGGCGGCATGTCGGGCGGCACCCTGGCCAGCGCGCTGGCCACCTTCGAGCAGATGGGCCGCGACCCGGCCACCGCCACCCTGATGGCCGACCCGTTTGCGCTGACGCCCGGGTTCAGCGGGCCGCCGCAGCCCGATGGCGATGTGGCCGCCTATGACGAGCCCACCCACAGCTGGGCCGGGCCGTTTGTGATGGCCACGATCAACACCAAGAACGTGCACCGCACCAACGCGCTGCGCGGCCATCCCTGGGGTACCGGCTTTTTGTACGACGAAAAGCGGATGACCGGCCGCGGCGCCAAAGGCGAATGGGCGGCCCGGCTGCTGGCCGGCGGCGCGCGGGTGCAAAACGCCTTGCTGGGTTTTGCACCCACCCGCACGCTGCTGGGCCGGTTTGCGCTGCCGCAGCCGGGCGACGGCCCCGGACCGGCCGCACGCGCCAGCGGCCACTACGACCTGCGCTTCGACGGCCAGACCGCCGACGGCCGCCGGCTGGCAGCCCGGGTCACCGGCGACCGCGACCCGGGCTACGGCTCGACCTGCAAGATGATCTCGGAGGCCGCGCTGTGCCTGCTGCAGGACGTGGACCACCGCGCCACACCCGGCGGCGTCTGGACCGCCGGGTCGGCCATGGGCCTGGCCCTGGTACGGCGGCTGCAGGCACACGCCGGGCTGCGCTTCGAGATCATCGAAGCGGCGTGAGATTATTCGTTTAAAACGAATTGGTTTGACAAAAGCTAACTCGAACCGGATACTGCTACCCGGCTCAGCCCCTTGGGGCGGCCCGCCCCTGACCCCCGTTGGACACTGTTGGAGAACCCCCCGTGAGCAAAGCCTTTGCCAGCCAGGCCGATCTGGACGTCAAGCAAGTCAGCTTCACGAAGCTGTCGCCCAACGCCTACGCCTACACCGCCGAGGGCGACCCCAACACCGGCATCATCATTGGCGACGACGCGGTGCTGGTGCTCGACACGCAAGCCACGCCGGTGATGGCGCAAGACGTGATCCGCCGCATCCGCGAGGTCACCGACCTGCCCATCAAGTACGTGCTGATGACGCATTACCACGCGGTGCGGGTGCTGGGCGCATCGGCCTACAAGGCCGAGGGCTGCGAGCACATCATCGCCAGCGCCGACACGCGCGACCTGATCGTCGAGCGCGGCGAGCAGGACAAGGCCAGCGAGATCGGCCGCTTCCCCCGTTTGTTCCAGAACGTCGAGAGCGTGCCGCCCGGCCTGACCTGGCCGACGATGACCTTCACCGGCAAGATGACGCTCTGGCTGGGCTCGCTCGAAGTGCAGTTGCTGCAACTCGGCCGCGGCCACACCAAGGGCGACACCGTGGCCTGGCTGCCGCAGCAAAAAATCCTGTTCTCGGGCGATCTGGTCGAGTTCGACGCCACGCCCTACGCCGGTGACGCCTACTTCAAGGACTGGCCGCAGACGCTGGACAACATCGCCGCGCTCAAGCCCGAGCAGCTGGTGCCCGGCCGCGGCGCCGCGCTGACCACGCCCGCGCTGGTGGCCGCCGGCCTGCAAGGCACCCGCGACTTCATCGCCGACGTCTACAACAGCGTCAAGGACGGTGTGGCCGCCGGCAAGGACCTGAACGCGGTCTACAAGGACACGATGGCGCGGCTGTCGCCCAAATACGGCAGCTGGGTGATCTTCCAGCACTGCATGCCGTTCGATGTGACCCGCTGCTTCGACGAGGTGACGCAGTACCCCGACCCGCGCATCTGGACTGCCGAGCGCGACGTGCAGATGTGGAAGACGCTGGAAGCCTGACCGCCGCCTCGCCACCCTGTCCCGCCCCAACCGCACCGTCAAACCCCCACCCCCAGGAGACCGCCATGTCCATCCAGCGCATCCACCATGTCGCCTACCGCTGCCACGACGCCAAAAAAACCGTCGAGTGGTACCGCGACCACCTGGGCATGGACTTTGTACTCGCCATTGCCGAGGACCACGTGCCCTCGACCCACGCGCCCGACCCGTACATGCACGTGTTTCTGGACGCCGGCGGCGGCAACGTGCTGGCGTTCTTCGAGCTGCCCAACTCGCCCACGATGGGGCGCGACCCCAACACCCCCGAGTGGACGCAGCACATCGCCTTCAAGGTCGGCAGCGAAGACGAGCTGATGACCGCCAAGGCCAAACTGGAGGCGGCCGGCATTGCGGTGATAGGCCCCACCAACCACACTATTTTCAAGTCGATCTACTTCTTCGACCCCAACGGCCACCGGCTGGAGCTGGCCGTCGATACCGCTACGCCCGAGATGAACCGGCAGCTCGATGACGTCAAGTGGGCCATGCTCAATGAATGGGCCACCACCAAGCGCGCGCCCAAACACGCCGCCTGGATGCACGCCCAGGAGCTGGGCGCCGGCACCGCCTGAGAGGGTGCCTCCCGGCGGCGGGGTACCGACGCCACCCCCAGCGGGGTAACGCAGGCCGCCCGGGAGCGGCCCGGCGCTGGCCTGACGCCAGCCAACCCCAACCCACAGCGGCCATGCTCAGCACCTACACCTACCCGCGTTACGCCTACCGCCGGCCGGCCGAGCTCGACACGCCCGACACGCTGCACCGCCGCCCGGTGGTGGTGATCGGTGCCGGCCCGGTCGGCCTGGCCGCGGCCATCGATCTGGCCCAGCACGGCCTGCCGGTGCTGCTGCTGGACGACGACGACACCGTCAGCGTCGGCTCGCGTGGCCTGTGTTACGCCAAGCGCACGCTGGAGATCCTGGACCGGCTGGGCTGCGGCCAGCCGGTGGTGGACAAGGGCGTGACCTGGAACATCGGCCGCACGTTTTTTGGCGAGGCCGAGGTCTTCCACTTCAACCTGCAGCCCGAGCCCGACCACTGCCGCCCCGGCATGGTCAACCTGCAGCAGTACTACCTGGAGCAGTACCTGGTCGAGCGCGCGATGGCGCTGCCCAGCCTGGACCTGCGCTGGAAGCACAAGGTCGTCTCGGTCACGCCGCTGGGGACTGTCCAAACGGCCGGCGCGGACCTGCCCGCCACCGGCTCACCCGGCGCGCTGATCGAGGTCGAAACCGCCGACGGCCGCTACACCCTGCAGGCCGACTGGCTGGTGGTGGCCGACGGCGCCCGCAGCCCGGTGCGGCGCCAGCTGGGGCTGGACGTCGAGGGCAAGGTGTTTCAGGACCGGTTCTTGATCGCCGATGTGGTGATGCAGGCGCAGATGTTTGCTGACGGCGCCGCCGAGCGCTGGTTCTGGTTCGACCCTCCGTTTCACCCCAACCAGAGCGTGCTGCTGCACCGCGAGGCCGACAATGTCTGGCGCATCGACTTCCAGCTCGGCTGGGACGCCGACCCGGAGCAAGAGAAAAAGCCCGAGCGGGTGATCCCGCGCATCCGGGCGATGCTGGGCCCCGACCGCGACTTTGCGCTGGAGTGGGTCAGCGTCTACACCTTCCAGTGCCGGCGCATGCAGCAGTTTCGCCATGGCCGCATCCTGTTTGCGGGCGACGCGGCGCACCAGGTCTCACCCTTTGGCGCGCGTGGCGCCAACTCCGGCCTGCAAGACACCGACAACCTGGCCTGGAAGCTCAAGCTGGTGCTGGACGGCCTGGCGCCCGACAGCCTGATGGACAGCTACAGCGACGAGCGGGTGGCCGCGGCCGACGAGAACCTGCTCAACTCCACCCGGTCCACCGACTTCATCACACCCAAGAGCGCGGTGTCGCGCCAGTTCCGCAACGCGGTGCTGACACTGGCCGGCGAGCATGCGTTTGCGCGTGCGCTGGTCAACTCGGGCCGTTTGTCGGTGCCGGCGCACCTGACGGCGTCGCCGCTCAACACCCCTGATGTTGCCGAGTTCAACAGCGTGATGCAGCCCGGCGCGCCGGTGGCCGACGCGCCGGTGCGCCAGCGCCTTGCTGCGCCTGACAGGTTGGGCGGCGAGACGGACAGCTGGACCGACGGCTGGCTGCTCAGCCACACCGGCGGGCGCTTTGTGCTGCTGCTGTTTGCAGACAGCCCCGAGGCGCTGGACGCCGCCACCTTGCAGGCGCTGCAGCCGCTGGCCAACAGCCGCATCCCCGTGCACACCGTGTTGATTTGCCCGCAACCCGGCAGCCCGCCAGCCGGCACCGCGCCGGCCGGCTGCACCGTGCTGATCGATCACCAGGGCGCCGCCGCCCACCGCTTCGACGGCCAGCCCGGCACCGCCTACCTGCTGCGCCCCGACCAGCACGTGGCTGCCCGCTGGCGCTGGCTGGACGCGCCGGCCGTGGCCGCCGCCCTGGCGCGGGCCACCGGCCAGGCCGGCCCGGACGCCCCCCTGCACAGCGCCGATTCGGCCGAGCCGGCCCCACCCGCCGCACCGGCCCGCCCCACGCCCGTGCCCGCTTGAGCCCCCAGCCCGCGCCCCCAACCCGCGCCCCCAACCCATCGCGACGATGACCCAGCACCTGCAGACCCAGCCCAACTTCGGCGTCCCGGGCCAGCGCTACCTCAACGCCTACAGCCCGGGCGACGACTTCTACGAGGCGCTGATCGACAGCCACCGCGGCCTGGACGATGCCCAGAGCCAGGCGGTCAACGCCCGGTTGATCCTGCTGCTGGCCAACCACATCGGTGACCTGCGGGTGCTGCGCGAGGCACTGGCCGCTGCCCGCCAAAGCGCGGCCCCCAGCATCGCCACCATCCCCACCCCACCCGCCGAGAGCCCGCCATGACCGGACCGTCGATCGACGCCACACACGCCCCCGGCCTGACCAGCTGGGTCGCCTCGGCCAACCTGCCGGGCTGCGAGTTTCCGGTCCAAAACCTGCCCTACGGCCGCTTCCGGCGCGCCGGCCCGGCGGGACGGGACGAACCCTGGCGCATCGGCGTGGCCATCGGCGACCAGATCCTCGACCTGGCCGCGGCCACCGCCGCCAGCACGACCATCGCCGCCACCAGCGCCACTACCGCCACCGCCACCGCCACCGCCACCGCCAGCACCGCCACCAACGCCGCCACCAGCCTCTGGCCCAACGCCAGCGCCGCGGTGCAAACCGCACTCGCCGCACTGGCCGCCGGCGACCTGGCCCAAGTGATGGCCGCGCCCAAGGCCGACCGGGTCGCGCTGCGCCACGCGCTGTCGGCCGCGCTGCGCGCCGGCAGCCCGCAACAAGCCGCCCTCACCGCTTGCCTGCTGTCCCAGGCCGACGCCGAGATGGCCCTGCCCTGCCCCATCGGCGACTACACCGACTTCTACACCGGCATCCACCACGCCACCGCGGTGGGCAAGCTGTTCCGCCCCGACAACCCGCTGCTGCCCAACTACAAGTGGGTGCCCATCGGCTACCACGGCCGGGCCTCGTCGCTGGTGGTCAGCGGCACGCCGCTGCACCGCCCGCTGGGCCAGACCAAGACGCCCACCGCCGAGTCCCCCAGCTTCGGCCCCTGCCAGCGCTTGGACTGCGAGCTGGAGCTGGGCGCGCTGGTCGGCCCCGGCAATGCGCTGGGCCAGCCTGTGCCCATCGCCGAGGCCGAGGACCGGCTGTTCGGCCTGACCCTGCTCAACGACTGGTCGGCCCGCGACATCCAGGCCTGGGAGTACCAGCCTTTGGGCCCGTTTCTGGCCAAAAGCTTCGGCAGCACCTTGTCGCCCTGGGTGGTGACGATGGAGGCGCTGGCGCCGTTCCGCGGGCCGTTCAGCCGGCCTGCCGGCGACCCGCAGCCCCTGCCCTACCTGGACAGCGAGGCCAACCGCCAGGCCGGCGCCATCAACATCACACTGGAGGTGTGGCTGCAAACCGCCGCCATGCGCAGCGCCGGCACCGCACCTCAGCGTTTGTCGCACAGCAACTTCAAGGACGCCTACTGGACGCTGGCCCAACTGCTGACCCATCACACCAGCAACGGCTGCAACCTGCAGACCGGCGACCTGCTGGGCACCGGCACCCAGTCCGGCCCCGACGCCGGCCAGGGCGGGTCGCTGCTGGAGCTCTCGGTCGGTGGCAAACAGCCCATCAGCCTGCCCGGCGGCGAGCAGCGCACCTTCCTGGCCGACGGCGACACCCTGATCCTGCGTGCCTACTGCGAGCAGCCCGGTGCCGTCCGCATCGGCTTTGGCGACTGCGCCGGCACCATCCTGCCCGCGCCGGGCTGACGCCACGGCCTGGCGCCGCGGCCCACCACGGCAGCCACCCGCGCGCACCGCGCCGCCGGCCGGCAACCGCCGGGCGGCAGAATGCCCGGATGCACACCCACCCGCCGCCTGCTGCTGCCCATCACGCCACGGGCGGCCTGCCCCGCCCGGCCCGGCCCACCCACCGGCCGGTCCGTTGCGCGGCAGGCCTGGCCGGGTGGCTGGTGGCGCTGGCCACGTTGGCGGCCTGCAGCACGCCGGGCCCCAGCCAAGCGCCGGTGCTGTTGCTGGGTGAGGTGCATGACAACGCCGCCGGCCATGCGCTGCGCTTGCAGACACTGACCCAGCAGGTGCGCACCGGCGCCCGGCCAGCGCTGCTGATGGAGCAGTTCGACCGGGAGCTGCAGCCGCAGATCGACCAGGCTCAGCAGTACGCCCCCGGCATGCCGCCCGGCGACGCCGAACTGGATGCCGCCGTGGACGCGCTGGTCAAACTGGGCAGCCCGGCCACCGGCTCAGGCGGCTGGGACTGGACGCTGTACCGGCCCGTCCTGCGCCTGGCGTTGCAATACCGGCTGCCCATCGTCGCGGCCAATGTCTCGCGCGCCGACGCACGCCAGGTCATGCAGCAAGGCCTGGCCGCGACCGGATTCAACCCCGCGATCCCTGCCGATATCGCCCGCGCCCAGGCCGCCGACATCGCCGACAGCCATTGTGGGCAGATCAACCCGGCCCAAGCCGCCCGGATGGCGCTGGCGCAAGTGGCGCGCGACCAGGCCATGGCGCAAACGGTGGACCGCTACGCCGGGCGTGGCGTGGTGCTGCTGGCCGGCAACGGCCATGTCCGCAACGACATCGGCGTGCCGCGCTGGCTCAGCGCCCAAACCCGCCAGCGCGCCAAGACCATCCTCTACCTGGAGCCCGGCAGCGGTCTTCCCGCCAAGGCCTTCGACGAGACCGTGCCGGTACCCGCACAACCCCGCGAGGACCCCTGCAAGGCCATGATGGCGCCCCAGCCGCGCCTGCCGGTGTAGGCCGGACGCGCCTGAAGTCGCCGGGCACCCCCCTAGGCAAGGCTCGCGGTCCCGGTGTCTGGCCGGCTAGAGTCAGGCCACCGTCTCGACCGATCCGAAGACGACCCAACAGGCCAGGAACGATGCCCGCCACGCGCTACCGACAAGCCTGAACCACCAAAAACCCACACCTATAGCCAGCCAGCGCCAAGATGCTGGTGCCGCCTTTGCTGGGTCTGGCTGACCTGCGCCAAACAGCCCGTAGCGGCGCGCCGCTTGCTTCAGTACCCGGAGAATCCCATGCATGCCAAGACTTTGTTACTCACCGCGATGCTCGCGTCCACCAACGCCTTCGCTCAAGATGCTACCCAGACAGATGGCGACAAGTACAAGGTGATATTCGAGAACGATTGCGTCAGAGTTCTCGATTACAAAGACCTTCCAGGCCAGGCCACCCACCAGCACAGGCATCCTGCATTTGTGCTGTATGCATTCACGCCATTCAGGAGATCGATTACCCTGCCCGACGGCAAAATCCTTCAGCGTCAGTTCAATAGCGGCGACGTCATGTGGTCAGACGCACAGACACATATCGGCACCAATACCGGCGAAACTCCAACGCACGTGCTGCTCGTTGAAATGAAGTCCAATATCGGCGTGTGCGCCAACAGGTGACGCCTGACCTGCCCCATAACCGCCAACACCAGAACTCACCGCACACCCTGGAGGCGACATCGCAGCGGGCAGCGTGACGCTCGCGCGTCCTTGTGTCTTGGCCGCAGGCGCTGCCCTGCAGCAGCGGTGAAACCTTGCCCGCAGGTCCACCGGAGTCGAACACCATGAATTCCACCAACGGCGATCAAATCTTCTCGGGATCCATTGCGCAGTTGTATGAGCAATACATGGTGCCGATGATCTTCGACCCCTATGCGAGAGACCTGACCCACCGACTGGCGGCGCTTCAACCCGCAGCCGTGCTCGAGGTCGCTGCAGGCACTGGCGTTGTCACCCGACACATGGCCGCTCGGTTGGCGGACCATGTATCCATCGTGGCAACCGACCTGAATCAGCCGATGCTCGATCACGCGATGGCTATCGGCACGGCCCGGCCGGTGACTTGGCGGCAAGCAGATGCGGTGCATCTGCCGTTTGGCGATGAAACCTTCGACGTCGTGGTGTGCCAGTTCGGCGCGATGTTTTTTCCGGACAAGGCGGCAGCCTTTGCAGAGGCCTGGCGGGTTCTGCGCCCCGGCGGCACGTTTTTGTTCAACGTGTGGGACCGAATAGAAGACAACGAGTTTGCTGACTGCGTGACCCAATCAATGGCTGGACTGTTCCCGGCTGATCCGCCCCGATTCCTGGCCAGGTTACCGCATGGCCACCATGATCAGAAGGCGATCGCCACGGCGCTTTTCCAGGGTGGCTTCACGGGCACGCCTGTCTTCGAGACCGTCAGCGCGCAGAGCCTGGCCGAGTCGGCCCGGTTTGTCGCGGTTGCCTACTGCCACGGTACGCCGCTGCGCAGCGAGATCGAGGCACGGGACGCATCGGTCCTGGGCGAGGCGACGGCTATTGCCACGGCCGCTATCAGCCAGCGCTTCGGACCTGGTCAGGTCTCCGGCAGGATTCAGGCCGTTGTGGTGACAGCCGAACGTGCAGCCACCCGCCGAAGTCTTCTGCCAGCGGACATCTGATCTCGGTCGCGGTGTCGCACTTCAAATTTGAAAGTGCCGTCGGATCGGCCTGATTTTTGCCATTGCTCGAGAAAAACTTGCCGACTCTCAATCCGGGGCGTGATGCCAGCGCCCTGTTCAAACGGTCGCTCGCCGTCCGACTGGCACTGCGTGACCTGGCCCTGACCGCCGGGCCGTTTGTGCTGCTGACGCTGGTATTGCTGGTGCTGGCCTATTGGGTGCTGGACCCGTCACCGCCGCGCCACGTGGTGCTGGCCACCGGCGCGCCGCAGGGCGCGTACAGCGAGTTCGGCCTGCGCTATGCCGAGCTGCTTAAAAAGCACGGCATCACCGTGGAGCTGCGCGAGACCCAGGGCGCGGCCGACAACCTGGCCCTGCTGCGTGACCCCAAATCCGGCGTGGACCTGGGCTTTGTGCAGGGCGGCGCCGACCTGACGCCGGCCCCGGCGGCCGGTGCAGACGGCCCAGCCGAGGCCCCCTTGCAGTCCTTGGGCAGCCTGTTCTACGAGCCGGTGTGGCTGTTTTACCGCCAGGCCGCGGCCCAGCGCCTGGTGCAGTCAGACCGTTTCACCAGCCTGCAGCAGCTGGCCGGGGCCACGCTGAACATCGGTGTGGCGGGCAGCGGCACGCCGCCGCTGATCGAGCGCCTGCTGGCGGCCAACAACATTGCGCCGGGCACCGTCCGCCTGCAACAGCAGCCGACCACGCCCGCCGTGGTGGACCTGCTGGAGGGCCGTATCGACGCCCTGGCGCTGGCCTCGGCGCCCGAGGCGCTGATGGTGCAGATGCTGCTGCTGACGCCGGGCATCGCGCTGTTCGACTTTGCACAGGCCGAGGCCTACTCGCGCCGCTTTGCCTTCATCAGCCCGGTGCTGCTGCCCCGCGGGGTGGTGGACCTGGCACGCGACCTGCCGGCCAGCGACGTGCGGCTGGTGGCGCCCACTGCCACGCTGCTGGCGCGCGACACGCTGCACCCGGCGCTGGTGCAGCTGTTGGTGCAAACCGCACAGCAGGTGCACGGCGGTGCCGGCTGGTTCCAGCGGCGGGGAGATTTTCCGACGGCGGCCAACACCGAGCGGCCGCTGGCGCCCGAGGCCGCCCGCATCTACCGCAACGGCGTGCCCTGGCTGCAGCGCTACCTGCCGTTCTGGCTGGCCAACCTGGCCGACCGCATGTGGGTGGTGCTGGTGGCCATCGTCGCGGTGCTGATCCCGCTGGCGCGGGTGGTGCCGCCGCTCTACCAGTTCCGCATCCGGTCGCGGGTGTTCCGCTGGTACGCCCGGCTGCGGGGGGTCGAGGCGGCCAAGGGCCAGCGCCCGCTGGACGCGCTGATGGCCGAGCTGGACGAGATCGAGGCCCACGTCGGCCGCGTCCAGCTGCCGCTGAGCTACACCGACGAGCTTTATGCACTGCGCAGCCACATCCAGATGGTGCGCCGCCGCTTGCAGGCGGGCTGACCGGCTGACCGGCTGACCGACAGCGCGCGTCGCCTTGCAGGGTGCGCCAGCGCACGGTGTCGGCAGCCGGCCAGGTGTACCCTCAAGCCCTCAGCGCTGCCGTGCATCGCTAGCAAAGTTCTCCATGTCCACTGACGACCAAGAGCGCCGCCGAATCACCGCCCTCCTGGCACCTCGGGCCGGTGAAGAGCCGCCCGCCGCCCAGACCGCCCTGGCGGTGATCACGGCCTGGCACGCGATCGATGATGCGATGACGCCGGTGGTCGGCCCCCGCGGCTTGGTGGCGTTGTACCTGCGGGCACTGCACCTCACGGCCTCGGACGCCGCCTTGGCGGCCGCTGGCGAGCCCGCCAAGCTGGCCTTGAGTGCCGCCACCACCCCGGCCCTGCTGCAAGCCCTGATCGCGCACCAGAGCCCCGCCGACGCCACCACCACCGGCACCACTTTTCTGCAGGTGTTTTACGCCTTGCTGTCCAGCCTGGTCGGCCCATCGCTGACCGAGCGGCTGCTTCGCGCCGTCTGGACACCTTCTCCCCGCCCTATTTCCGCGCAGGACACACCGCCATGAACAGCAAAGTCACCATCAACCGCTTGGCCACTGGTGTGCCCGGGCTGGACGCGGTGCTCGGCGGCGGACTGCCCGAGTTCTCGTTCAACCTGATTGCCGGGCCGCCGGGCTGCGGCAAGACCACGCTGGCGCACCAGATGATGTTTGCGCTGGCCACGCCCGAGCGGCCGGCGATCTACTTCACCGTGCTGGGCGAGCCGCCACTCAAGATGCTGCGCTACCAGCAGCAGTTCGATTTTTTCGACAGCGAGGTGATCAACCGTAGCGTGCGCTTCATCAACCTGTCCGAGGAGGCGATGGCCGGCGACCTGGACCGGGTGCTGCGCCGCATCGTCGACGAGGTCACCGCGCACAGCCCGGGGCTGGTGTTTGTCGATTCGTTCCGCTCGGTGGTCGAGGCCCACAGCACCGAAAACCACGCCCACAACCACCTGCAGCAGTTCGTGCAGCAGCTGGGCATGCTGATGACCAGCTGGCAGGCCACCACCTTCTTGATTGGCGAGTACTTCAGCGAGACCGATGCCAACCCGGTGTTCACCGTGGCCGACGGCCTGATCTGGCTGCGCCAGAGCGTGCAGCGCAACTCGATGGTGCGCAAGCTGCAGATCATGAAAATGCGCGGCCAGCCCACGCTGCCGGGTCTGCACACCTTCCGCATCACCACCCAAGGGCTGGAAGTGTTTGCGCCGGCGCTGGCGCACACCAGCACCGCCATGCTGCCGGGCGCCACGCGCGTGACGATGGGCGTGCCCGGCCTGGACGAGATGCTGGGCGGGGGCTTGCCCCGCGGTTATTCGCTGCTGGTGGCCGGCCCATCGGGCTCGGGCAAAAGCATGCTGGCGGCGGCCTTTCTGGCCGAGGGCGTACGGCTTGGCGAGACCGGCGTGTTTGCCGCCTTCGAGCAGCAGTCCAGCCAGGCGCGCAACCCGGTCGTGGCCGAGTTGATTGCCAGCGGCAAGGTCAGCCTGATCGACAGCCGCACCGCCGATTTGTCGATCGACGAGGTGATGTTCCGGGTGTTGGCCGAGATCAAGCGTGTCGGCGCCAGCCGGGTCGTGATGGACTCGCTGTCGGGCTTTGAGCTGGCACTGGCGCCGACCTTCCGCGAGGACTTTCGTGAATCATTGGCGCGCCTGGTCTCGGCGCTGGCCAGCGCCGGCGTCACAGTGCTGATGACCTCGGAGCTGGAAGACCGCTACACCGACCTGCGCTTCTCGCCCTACGGCACGGCCTTCATGACCGACGCAATCATCGTGCAGCGCTACATCGAGGTCGAGAGCCGGCTGCTGCGCATGATGGCGGTGGTCAAGGTGCGCGGCAGCGCACACACCAACCAGTTGCGTGAGTTCAGCATCAATGCCCAGGGCATCCAGATGGGCGACATGCTGAGCAATCGGGAAGGCTTGCTCGTCGGCCGGTCCACCCTCATCCATGCGGTGGGCGATCCCTTGGGCGACCCGGTTGCACTGCTGCTCGATGGCCAAGGCGACTGAAGCCGCGGCCGGCCTGCGATGACCCCCACTCCCGTTGGGCTGGACAGCACGGCAGCCACCGCAGCCGCCAACGACACGCTGGCCCAGGTAGAGGCCAAGGTCGCCGCGGCCCGGGTGGTGCTGGTGCGCCTGCTGCAGGACGTGGTGACGCTGGAGGAGCCCGCTGACCGCGACCCCACGGCCCAGATGCTGGAGGCCAACGAGGAGTTGGTGATCTCGGCCCTGCGCAGCCAGACCGATGCCGCCAACGCCGCCATGGCCTTGGACGCCGCGCTGCAATCGGCCGAGCTGGACGTGCTGACCCGCCTGCCCAACCGGCTGCTGCTGCGTGACCGGTTTGAGCGGGCTTTGATCGCGGCCAGGCGCCACGGCGGCCGGCTGGCACTGCTGTTTCTCGACATCGACGGGTTCAAGCAGATCAACGACAGCCTGGGCCACGCGGCAGGTGATGCGGTGCTGCAACGGGTGGCCGCGAATCTGCTGGCCACTGTGCGCGATGCCGACACCGTCTGCCGCTACGGCGGCGACGAGTTTGTGGTGCTGCTGACTGAAATTGCCCAGGCCGACGACGCCGCCCAGGTGGCCCGCAAGCTGGCTGCGGCGCTGGCCTTGCCGGCTTTGGCCGGCGGTGTGCCGGTGACGCTGTCGGCCAGCATCGGCATCAGCATCTACCCCGATGACGGCCCCGACGCCGACACCTTGCTGGGCCAGGCCGACGCCGCGATGTACCGCGCCAAGCGGCTGGGCCAGGGCGGCTTTGCCTGGCATGGCCAGCGCGCCGGTGCGGGCCACGCAGCCGCCATGGCGCCAGCCGCCGCAGTGCCCAACCCGGCTGTGGCCGCGGAGCAGGCACGCCACCTGGAACGTTTGCGCGATGCCAACGAGCACCTGGTGCTGGCCGCGCTGGACGCCCGCACGCTGGCGGCTGCCGCCGAGCGGGCGCGGCGCCGGCAGATCGACCTGCTGGCCGTGGCGGCGGACGAGTTGCGCAACCCGGAGGCGCCGATCCGCCAGGCGATCGCGATGCTGGGCCGCGCCGGTGGCGATGCGCCATTGCTGCCGCTGCTGCAAGCGCTGGTCGAGCGCCAGGCCGCTCAGGTGTCCCGGTTGTTGGACCGGCGCAGCGACCCGGGCCAGGCCGGCGCGGCTGCGGCGCAGCCCGCCAGCCTGGCGCTGGATTGGCAGACGGTTGACCTGACCGGCTTGCTGCAGCGCCTGGTGGCGTCTTACCGGCCGGTGATGGCCTTGCGCGGCCAGCAACTGAACCTGCTGCTGCCCTCCTCTGCGCTGACCCTGGCCGGCGACCCGGCGCGCCTGGCGCAAATCGTGGGCAACCTGCTGGACAACGCGGCCAGACACAGCTTTGACGGCGGGCGCATCTTTCTGACCGTGCGGCGGCAGGGCCAGACCCTGGTGCTGACGGTCAGTGACACCGGCATCGGCATCAGCGCGCAGGCCTTGGCCGACGTGTTCGAGCCGTTTTCGCAGGACCCGCAAGCCCTGGGCTTGAACCGGGAGGGCCTGGGTATCGGGCTGACGGTGGTACGCGCGCTGGTCGAAGCGCATGGCGGCAGCGTGACCGCGCGCAGCGCCGGTGCCGGGCGGGGCAGCGAGTTCATCGTCACGCTGCCGCTGTCGCAGGCCCAGCCGCCCGCGCCCGCAGCCACACAAGCCCCCGCCAGGGTCTAGCCCGGGCGGGTCGTCACGCCAGCGCGTGGGGCGCGTCCAGCGTGAAGCCGGGGTAGCCGGTGGCCGCCACCGCCGCGCAGCGCGCCACATACGGCGGAAACCCGACCAGCGGCATGAACATGCGCGGCTTGCCCGGGATGTTGGCGCCCAAATACCAGGAGTTGCAGCTCAGCAGCACCGTGCCTGCGGCCACCGCGTTGACATGCGCCACCCAGGCGGTCTCGGACGCCACGGTGGGCTCGATGGTGGCCAGGCCTTGCCGGTCGAGGTGGGTGATGCAGTCGGCGATCCACTCGACGTGGTGCTCGATCGAGACGATGACGTTGGTGAACGCCGATGAGCTGCCCGGCCCGGCAATGTTGAACAGGTTGGGGAAGCCCGCCACCATCAGGCCCAGGTGGTTGAGCGGCCCGGCCGCCCATTTCTGTTGGATGCTCAGGCCACCCCGGCCGCGCAGGTCCAGCCGCATCAGCGTGCCGGTCATCGCGTCGAAGCCGGTGGCCAGCACCAGGGCGTCGAAGGGGTAGTCCTGCCCGCCGGCGCGCAGGCCGCCGGGTGTGAACTGCTCGATCGGCTGGCGGCTGACGTCCACCAGCCGCACGTTGGGCCGGTTGAAGGTCTCGTAGTAGCCGGTGTCCACACACAGCCGCTTGCAGCCGATGGTGTGCTGCGGGGACAGCAGGGTGGCGGTGGCCGGGTCAACCACCGCCGCGCGGATCTTGCCGCGCACAAACTCCGCCGCCAGCGCATTGGATGTTGGGTTGACCATCAGGTCATCAAAAGCACCCAGCAGCGAAAACCCGCCGCGCTGCCAGCGCGCCTCGAAGCTGGCCTCGCGCTCGGCCGGGCTGGCCGCCTCGGCCGAGCCCGGGTTAGGCGGCGACTCGGACCCGAAGCCGCCTCGCATCTGCCGGTTGCGCGCCCGGAACCCCGGGTAGTCGGCCTTGATGCGGGCCTCCAAGGCGGGGTCCAGCGGCCCGTTGTGCGCCGGCACAGCGTAGGTGGCGGTGCGCTGGAAGACGGTCAGCGCACTGGCCTGGCGCGCTATCACCGGGATCGCCTGCACCGCCGACGAGCCGGTGCCCACCACCGCCACCCGCAGGCCGGTGAAATCGACCGCGTGCTGCGGCCAGCGGGCGGTGTGGTGCACCGGCCCGGCAAAACTGTCCAGGCCTGGGAAGGCCGGCAAATTGGGGGTGGACAAGGGGCCGCTGGCCATCACCAGAAAGCGCGCCGACCAGGATCGCGGCTGGCCGGTGGCGGGGGCACCGGTGGCCGGATCGGTTGACGGACCGGCCTCGGCCTGCACCTGCCAGCGCTGGCCGGCCTCATCAAAAGCCGCGCCGCTGACCCGGGTGTTGAGCAAGATGCCGTCGCGCAGGCCGAAGCGGTCGGCCACATGGTTGGCATAGCGCAGCAGCTCGGGCTGGCCGGCGTAGCGCTCGGTCCAGTGCCAATCTTGCTGCAGGGCCTCATCAAAGCCGAACGAGTACTCCAGGCTCTGGATATCGACCCGCGCGCCCGGGTAACGGTTGAAGGTCCAGGTGCCGCCCACGCCGTCTGCAGCCTCGACCAGCTGCGCCGACAGGCCCAGACCACGCGCCTTGTGCAGCATGTACAGGCCGGCAAAACCGGCGCCGACGATCAGCAGGTCCACCGGCCGGGCGGTTGGGGATGAGGTTGGGCTTGGGGGCAGGGTGCGGCTCATGACGGCTGCCGCTGGCGCAGACGCATGCGCAGCCCCACCGGCGTCATCGTGAAGGACAGGTGCTCTTGTGCCTCTTGGCCGTCGGGCGTGTCCACCGCCTCGATGTCGAAGCGGCCCAGCAGCACGGCCATGGCCATCTTCATCTCCAGCAGCGCCAGGTAGCGGCCCGGGCAGATGCGCGGGCCGGCACCGAACGGCATCGAAATGCGCTTGGCCGAACTGGCCTGCTGGGCCGGGCCGCCGTCGGCAAGCCAGCGCTGGGGCTCGAAGGCGGCGGCGTTGGGCAGGTGGGTGTCGCTGACACTGTCGCGCCGCAGCAGGCTGATCACCACGGTGCCCGTGGGCACCAGTACATCGCCCACGGTGGTCTCGCGCAGGGTTTGCAGCGGCAGCACCGGGGCCACGGGCTTCAGGCGCATCGTCTCGTGGGCACAGGCCTCGACAAAATCGAGCTGGGCCAGCTGGTCGATGGTGAGTGCGGCCGGGTCGCCGGCAAATTGCCGCACTTCGGCGGTGGCGCGGGCCAGTGCTGCCGGATTGCGCCACAGCAGGTGGATCATCCAGGCAACGGTGTTGGCGGTGGTGTCCTCACCGGCCAGCAGCAGGGTCAGCACATTGCCGGCCACCTGCGCGTCGCTGATGCCGCTGCCGGGCTGCTCGGCGGCCACCACCATCGCCTGCAGCAGGTTTTTGGGGTGCTCGCGCAAGGCCGGGTCGGCCAGCATCTGGGCACGGGCCTGGGCGATGAAGCCGTCCACCGCTTGCTTGACCTCGACCACGCTGCGGTCTAAGGCCCGGTCAGCGGCCGAGCGCCAGACCCGCCAGACGGGGATCGGTGCCAACAGGCGCCGGGCCAGCGCGGGGAAGATCTTGTCCAGGTGCTGCTGGATCACGTCGTCGTCGGACTGCAGGGTGTTGACATCGGCGCCAAAAGCCAGGCCGGCGATGGCATCCACCGTGAAACGCATCAGGTCGGCCTGCAGGTCGATGGCCGTGTGTTGCGCGGCG
>JBBRZR010000008.1:0-33153 GCA_038236495.1 Burkholderiales bacterium | reverse complement strand
TGACCGAGAGGTTGGCCTGGGCGTTGAGGCGCTCCAGCCGGGCACCGTTGTCGAGGTGGAAGCGCGCCACCGGGTCGCCGCCGGGCTGTGCCGACCGGTGCACCAGGTACAGCGCCGCCAGGCGCCAGAGCGCATGGTGCGCGGCGGCGGGCAGGGCGCTGAGGGTGTGGGCGTGGTTCAGTGCCTGCAACTCCTCACCGGCGGCCTCACGCAGCACGGCAAGCGCATGCAGGGCACGCTCGGTGGCGGCCGCGGGCAGGCCGGCCAGGGCACTGCCCGGGTGGGGCGGGTCTTGCGTCGGACTGTGCGCCGGACCGTGCGCCGGACCGTGCGCCGGACCGTGCGCCGGGTTGGCCAGTTGGTGCAGCCAGGCGCTCAGCGCCGGGATGGGCGACAGGGTGCAGAAGGTTTTGAGCTGGGGCAGCTCCGATTTGAGCTGCTCGGCCACCCGCTTGATCAAGAAGTTGCCCAGCGACACGCCACGCAAGCCGGGCTGGCAGTTGCTGATCGAATAAAACACCGCCACCTTGAACTGGTCGGGCGCCAGCGGCTGCGACTTCTTGTCGATCAGCGGCGCGATGGCGCCGGCCAGCTCGGGCACCAGCGCCACCTCGACAAAGATCAGCGGCTCGTCGGGCAACTGCGGGTGAAAAAACGCAAAGCAGCGCCGGTCGGGTTGCAGGCGTCGCCGCAGGTCGTCCCAGCCATCCACCTCGTGCACCGCCTCGTGGTGGATGATCTGCTCCAGCAGCTGCGCCGGTGAGGTCCAGTCCACCTTGCGCATTTGCAAAAAGCCGGGGTTGAACCAGCTCGACAACAGGTGCAGCAGGTCGTGCTCTACCCCGGCCAGCGCGGGCTTGCGCGGCAGGCGCTCCAGCAGTGCGCGGCGCAGCCGCACCAGCGCCGCGGTGCCGCCGGGCGCCCGGTTGATGCGGCGGAACAGCTCCTGGCGTGGTGGCTCGGCGGCCTGTGTCAGGTGGATCAGGTGGGCGCTGTTGGCGGGGGCCTGGGCGTAGGCCAGCGCTGCGGCCAGCACCTTCTTCGGGTCGGGCGAGTAGTCGTGCGCCAGGTGCTCGAAGAACCGGCCCCGCAACTCGTCTGTCAAGCCGTCGATCTGGCCGACGATGGCCTGGGCAATGCCAGGGCCGTTGGCCTCGCCGCGCTCGGACATCAGCCGGCGGCAGTCCAGCAACAGGCCGCGCAAGGCCTGGTCCTGCGGGCCGCTGCGGGTGGCGCGCAGGGCAGCGCCGGCAGCGCCGCGTCGGGTGGGGTTTGGGGTGCTGCTTGTCCCGCTGCCAGCCCCGGTGCTTGCAGCGGTTCGCGTTGCGGGGCGGGCCTTGGGGCGGGCAGCGACGGCAGGGGCGGGCATGGCAAACCCTCAGGCAGGCAGGTGTTGGGTCTCGGCCTGCTGCAGCGCTTTGAGCGCCGCCAGCTGGGCCATCAGGTGCGCATGCATGGCGCGCTCGGCACACGGCGCGTCTCGGCCCAACATGGCCGCCAGCAGCGCCCGGTGCTCGGCGATCGAGGCCTCGATGCGGCCCGGCAGCTTGAGCTGGCGGCCGCGCCACAGCCGCATGAATCGCCGCAGGTCGCCGGTGGCGCGGTCCAGCCAGCGGTTGGCGGCCAGCGCCTGCACGCGGGAGTGGAACTCATGGTTGACGCGGTAGTAGCCGTCCAGATCCTGCGCGGCGGCGTAGCGTTCCAGCTGGTCGTGCAGGTGCTGCAGCAGGGCCAGGTCGTCGTCGTGTGCCCGCAGTGTGGCCTCGTGTGCGCAGCGGCCCTCCAGCATCGCCATCACCGGAAACAGCTGCTCGGCGTCTTCGTCGGTCAGCTCGACCACCCGGCAGCCACGGCGCGGCACCAGCTCGACCAGGCCTTCTGCGGCCAGCACCTTGAGGGCTTCCCGCAGTGGCGTGCGGCTGATCTGCCAGCCTGCGGCCAGTGCCAGCTCGTCGATGTAGTCGCCTGGCGCCAATGCCCGCTCGAACACCATGTTGCGCAGCCGGGTGGCCACGCCATCGTGCAGTGAGGTGCCGTGCAGCGGTGCGGGATCGATCATCCCTTCACTGTAATCCTGTAATTACATGATGATGGAGGCGTTTTCCCTGAAACCCTGACCGGTCCTGGTCCTGGTCCTGGTCATGGTCCCGGTCGCTGACAAGCTGTAGGCCAGCGCGGTCCAGCCCGGTCCGGCGGCTGTCACATCGTTGGCCAGGCCCGCAGCATCAATAGCCCAGCCGCTTGCAGATGGCCAGCGTCAGCGCCGACTGGTTCAGCGCATAGAAGTGGATCGAAGGCGCACCACCGGCGATCAGCCGCTCGCACAGCCGGCTCACCACCTCGATGCCGAATTCCCGGATCGACGCCGCATCGTCCAGGTAGCCTTCCATCTTCAACATCACCCAGCGCGGGATCTCGATGCCGTCGCGCGCCGCAAACTGCGCCACCCGGGCAAAGTTGTGGATCGGCATGATGCCGGGCACGATGGGTGCGGCCACACCCAGCTTGCGGACCTCGTCGACAAAGTGGAAGTAGGCGTCGGGGTTGAAGAAAAACTGGGTGATCGCGGCATCCGCGCCGGCCGCCATCTTGTCGGCAAAGTGCTGCAGGTCACGCCGGGCGTAGCGCTGTTCGGGGTGGTACTCGGGGTAGGCGGCGACCTCGATATGCCAGTCGCTGCCCTGGGTCTCGCGCACGAACTTCACCAACTCGCTGGCGTAGCGGAACTCACCCGCCACCGCCGTGCCGCTGGGCAGATCACCCCGCAGCGCCACCAGCCGGTGGATGCCTTGGGCCCGGTAGGTGGCCAGGATCTCGGCGATGCCCTCGCGGGTCGAGCCCACGCAGGACAAATGCGGTGCGGCCTCGAAGCCGGCCGCGGCGATGTCGCGCACGGTGGCCAGCGTCTTCTCGCGGGTCGAGCCGCCAGCGCCGTAAGTGACGCTGAAGAACTCGGGCTGCAGGACCGACAGCTCCTGCACCACGGTCTGGAGCTTCTCGCTGCCCACCGGGGTGTTGGGCGGAAAGAATTCGATGCTGATCGGCACCGGGGACAAAACAGTCATGGTCGCGTCTCCTGGCGCATGGCGATCGCACTGCCGCCTTGCACCCTCGGGATCAAAAAAAGGGCGCCCGCCCGCAAGGGTAGGGCGCCGCGCAGGCGTCGCGCACCGCAGGGCGCGCGAGCTTTGCCGATCAGTAGCGGTAGGTGTCGAGCTTGTACGGGCCGGTCTTGGCCACGCCGATGTAGGCGGCCTGCTCGTCGCTCAGCTCGGACAGCTGGGCGTTGAGCGTGACCAATTGCAGGCGCGCGACCTTCTCGTCCAGGTGCTTGGGCAGCACGTAGACCTTGCCGTTTTCATACGCGTCCTGGCGCGTGAACAGCTCGATCTGGGCGATCGTCTGGTTGGCAAACGAGCTGCTCATCACGTAGCTGGGGTGGCCGGTGCCGCAGCCCAGGTTCACGAGGCGGCCCTTGGCCAGCATGATGATGCGCTTGGCCGGTTGGTCGCCCACGGCCGGGAACAGGATCTGGTCGACCTGCGGCTTGATCTCTTGCCATTCGTACTTCTCGACCGAGACGATGTCGATCTCGTTGTCGAAGTGACCGATGTTGCAGACGATGGCGTTGTGCTTCATCGCGGCCATGTGGTCGTGCGTGATCACGGCCTTGTTGCCGGTGGCGGTGACAAAGATGTCGGCCTTGTCAGCGGCGTATTCCATGGTCACGACGCGGTAGCCTTCCATCGCGGCCTGCAGCGCGTTGATCGGGTCGATCTCGGTCACCCAGACCTGGGCTGAGAGCGCACGCAGGGCCTGGGCCGAGCCCTTGCCCACGTCGCCGTAACCGGCAACGACGGCGACCTTGCCGGCGATCATCACGTCGGTGGCGCGCTTGATGGCGTCCACCAGTGACTCACGGCAGCCGTACAGGTTGTCGAACTTGCTCTTGGTGACCGAGTCGTTGACGTTGATGGCGCGGAACATCAGCGTGCCGTTGGCCGACATCTCGTTCAAGCGGTGCACGCCGGTGGTGGTCTCTTCGGTCACGCCGATGATCTCGGCCGACTTGCGGCTGTACCAGGTGGCATCGATCGCCAGCTTGGCCTTGATCGCGGCGTAGAGCTCGATCTCTTCTTCGCTGCCGGGGTTGGCGATGACCGACAGGTCCTGCTCGGCGCGCTTGCCCAGGTGCATCAGCAGCGTGGCATCGCCGCCGTCGTCCAGGATCATGTTCGGGCCTTCACCCGCCTCACCCTTGTCGGCAAACTCGAAAATGCGGTGGGTGTAGTCCCAGTAATCCTTCAAGGTCTCGCCCTTGTAGGCAAACACCGGCGTGCCACGCTCGACCAGGGCCGCTGCGGCATGGTCCTGGGTCGAGTAGATGTTGCACGAGGCCCAGCGCACCTCGGCGCCCAGGGCTTGCAGGGTCTCGACCAGCACGGCGGTCTGGATCGTCATGTGCAGCGAGCCGGTGACGCGTGCGCCCTTGAGCGGCTGGCTGGCGGCGTATTCACTGCGGATGGCCATCAGCGCGGGCATCTCGACCTCGGCGATGTCGAGCTCTTTGCGGCCCCACGCGGCCAGCGTGATGTCGGCAATGATGTGTTGGGCTTGCGGAAACGATTTCAAAACGGCGTTCATGGGTTTGGCTCCGGAGACAAAGTGGCCCGAACAACTCATGACAGGGGGGGATGGCACCTCACCCGCGTCAAAAGCTGGGGGTGAGCGACGTTGCACAGAAGTGGTTTCGAGCCTGGGGCCGGTGGTGGCCTCGCAACGCTCCTCGAAACAGGCAGGATTTTAAGCACAGCGCCGCAATCCTTGCCGGCCACGGGTTGTGCAATCGTGCGCGCTTTGTGATCCCCCGCAAACAGGGGGGTCGGGCGCTCAGGCCATCAGCCGCTTGGCCACCTCGGCGGCAATGGCTTCGACACCGCGTACCAGTGCATTGCGGGCGGCGTCCACCTGGCTGAGCAGCTGGCTCACATCGTCGAACTGCTCGGGCATGTCCACCACCTCCAGGTGCTCGGCGCGCGGGTCGATGCCGCGAAAGCCGGCCGAGAAGACCTGCTCCAGCCAGACCGCGTCGCCGCGCGGGTTTTGCGCTTTGATGCCCACCATCACCCCGGGCGAGTACGCCACCAGCCCGTGCAGTGCCACGAAGCGGCCCATCACGTTGACCAACAGGATGCCGTCGGCCTGTGGGGCTTTTTTGCGCACGTCCTGGATCAGCGCCGCCTCGTTGGCGGCGGCGTCCACCGGCACCAGCAGCACCTTGACATCGGCGTCGTCCAGCGCGTCGGCCAGCGCATGCACAAAATGCTCGTGCAGCCGGGTCTTGTCCGGGTCCAGCGCGGCGGTCAGGCGGTCGGTCTTGAGCTGGGAATCGGCGCCGGTCACCGCCCGGTTGATGATCGAGCCAATGCGCCCGCGTGCCAGCGGCGGCGCCATTGCGATCAGCACCTCGTACTCTTCCTCGAACGGTGGATCGACCACCGCCAGGCGCCTGAACGGCGCGCTGCGGGCCGCCGCCAGCAGCGGCAGGGGCAGCACCAGCGCCAGGCCGCCGGCCAGGCCCCGCTGCAAGGTGTGTCGTCGGCGCATCGTCATGCGCCCAATGCTAGGGCAAGGCCGTGATCAGTCGTTGCCGGCCGCCAACTGGTCGTCACTGCGGCTGGGTACCAGCGACGGACGGCCAACGATCAGCGGGTCCACCGGGCCCAGCGCCTTCGGGTCCTTGCGGGCATAGGGCAGGCGGTGCAGCAGGTAGCGCAGGGCGTTCAGGCGCGCCCGCTTCTTGCAATCGCTCTTGATCACCGTCCATGGCGCGTCCGAGGTGTCGCAGTGCAAGAACATCGCCTCCTTGGCCCGGGTGTAGTCGTCCCATTTGTCGAGCGAGGCCAGGTCGATCGGGCTCAGCTTCCACTGCTTGAGCGGGTGCAGCTTGCGCTCCTTGAAGCGTCGCCGCTGCTCGTTGCGGCTGACCGAAAACCAGAACTTGAACAGGTGCACCCCGCTGCGCACCAGGTGGCGCTCGAACTCGGGCGTCTGGCGCATGAACTCGTCGTACTCGGCGTCGCTGCAAAAACCCATCACCCGCTCGACACCTGCGCGGTTGTACCAGCTGCGGTCGAACAGCACGATCTCGCCGCGCGTGGGCAGGTGCTGGGTATAGCGCTGAAAGTACCACTGGCCGCGCTCGACCTCGCTGGGTTTCTCCAGTGCCACCACCCGGGCACCGCGCGGGTTCAGGTGCTCCATCAAGCGTTTGATGGTGCCGCCCTTGCCGGCCGCGTCCCGCCCCTCGAACAGGATCACCACCCGCGCTCCGGTGTCCTTGACCCAGGCCTGCAGCTTGAGCAGCTCGACCTGCAGCCGGTATTTCTGGCGCTCGTAGCTGCGCCGCGACAGCAGGTTCTTGTAGGGGTAGCGGCCGTCGCGCCAGCCGGCGGCCAGTTCGATGTCCGGGTCGGTGTCGGTGTCGGTCTTGGCGTCGGGCTGAAACAGCAGGCGGCGCAGCGCCTTGACATCGTCGGGCGAGGCGCTGGCGATCATCGCCTGCAGATCAGCCAGCGTGCCGCCCGGTCCCGATCCCGCAGCCTGGCTGTGGTTGGCCAGCACATCGGCCAGTGCCATCGCACGCTCTGTCCGGGCGCCGGTGGTGGCGCGCGAGACGGTGTTGGTCTCGATATCGCGGCGCCGCAGCGAGGGCGCGACATCACCGGCCTGTACCGGCCGGTCGGTGCTGCGCGGGCGGCGCTTGCGTGCCGTGCTGGCCGATGCCGCCGGTGTGGCCGGTGTGGCCGGGTTGGCGGGGGTGGTGGGTTCTTTGGCCATGCCAGGCTCCAGTGACGGCGAGATGAAACCGCCATGATGCCGCGTCCTGCTCTCGTGCGGCGTTGACCGACATCAAGCGCGTCGGGTGAGCGATCAGGCTGTGGGAGACTTTGGCGATGCCGTCGTCCCCATTTCGTTCAGATGCCCGCCGCGATGCCGCATCGGCCGTTGATCGCCTGCGGCCGCTGGCCGACCTGCCGCCGGCGCGCCTGGCCCCGCTGCGCGGTGTGCTGACCGATATCGACGACACGCTGACCTCGGGCGGTGCGATCGAGCCGGTTGCACTGGCTGCGCTGCACGACCTGGCCGCGGCCCAAGTGCCGGTGATCGCCATCACCGGCCGGCCGGCGGGCTGGAGCGAGCCGTTTGCGCTGGCCTGGCCGGTGGCCGCGATCGTGGCCGAAAACGGCGCGGTGATGCTGCGCCGACAGGGCGGCGCGCTGCAGATCGATTTTGTCGAGGATGCCCACACCCGAGCCGCCAACACCCTCCGTTTGCAGGCCTGCGCGCAGGCGGTGCTGCAACAGGTGCCCGGAGCGCTGCTGGCCCAGGACAGCGCCGGCCGGCTGACCGACATCGCCATCGACCACAGCGAGTTCAGCCACCTGCCGCCCGAACGCATTGCCCAGGTGGTGGCCTTGATGCAGTCGCACGGCCTGACCGCCACCGTCAGCTCGATCCACATCAACGGCTGGCTAGGCGCCCACGGCAAACCCAGCGGCGCACGCTGGGCGGTGACGCAGGCGCTGGGGCTGCCGTTTGTGCCGGACGAGTGGGTCTACATCGGTGATTCGACCAACGACCAGGCCATGTTCGAATGCCTGCCGTTGTCGGTGGGCGTGGCCAACATCGCCCGTTTTGTGCCGCAGCTGCACTCGCTGCCCGGCTACGTCACGCCCGGAGAACGGGGAGCCGGATTTGCCGAAGTCGCGGCCGCGCTGCTGGCGGCCCGGCGCGCAGCATGACCCGCGCCGCCGACCCACCGCCCATCACCCGCGCCGCGGTGCTGCGCCAGGCACTGGCCTTGTCGCTGGGCGCGGCGGTGTCGCTGGGGCTGGCGCGTTTCTCCTACGCCTTGCTGCTGGGGACCATGCGCGCTGACCTGGGCTGGAGCTACTTCACTGCCGGCGCCATGAACACCGGCAACGCCGCCGGTTATCTGCTGGGTGCGCTGCTGATGCCACGCGTCATCGGCCGTTTCGGGCCGCGGGCGGCGCTGGTGGCGGGCGGCGTGGGCACGGCCTTGCTGCTGGCGCTGCACGGCTTGGTCAGCACCAACGCGCTGCTGGCCACGTTGCGGCTGTTGTCGGGCACGGCCAGCGCGGCCACGTTTGTCGCCGGCGGCCTGCTGGCGGCGCGGCTGGGCAGCCGGGCCGTGGGCGCAATAAGGCACCTGCCGCCAGGTGCGGGTGGGGACACCGGGCCGGCCGGGCAGGGCCTGCCCGCGGCGCCCGCGCCGGTGGCTGCCAGCCTGGTGCTGGGCCTGTACTACGGCGGCGCCGGCCTGGGCATCGTCGTGTCCGCCTTGTTGGTGCCGGCGATCGACGGCGTCGGCGCAGGCTGGCTGCGTGCCTGGCAGCCCGCCTGGCTGGCGCTGGGCGTGACGGCCGCGCTGATGACGCTGCTGATGGCCGCCGGCACAGCGCCCGACGCACCGGCCAGTGCCGCATCGGTCCAACCGCAGCCGGTGCCCTGGCGCCGCCTGGCCTGGGCGCTGGCCGGTTACGGCCTGTTTGGCCTGGGCTATATCGGCTACATGACCTTCATCGTCACGCTGCTGCGCGAGCAGCAACTGATGCCCGTGGTGATCACCGCTTTTTACGTCACGCTCGGGCTGGGCGTGGTGGCCTCGTCCTGGTTGTGGGCCGGGCTGCTGCAGCGCTGCCAAGGTGGCCAGGCAATGGCCCTGCTCAACGCCTTGCTGGCGCTGGCCACGGTGTTGCCGGTGCTCAGCCCGCACCCGCTGGCGGTGTTTGCCTCGGGCGCACTGTTTGGTGCGGTGTTCTTGTCGGTGGTGGCCTCGACCACCGCCCTGGTGCGGCACAACCTGCCGCTGCAAGCCTGGGCGGGCGGCATCACGGGTTTCACCATCGTTTTTGCACTCGGCCAGATTGCCGGTCCCAGCGTGGTGGGTTTGATCGCCGACGGCCCCGGTGGCCTGACACGTGGCTTGGCAGTCAGCGCGGCGATGCTGGCGCTGGGGGCGTTGCTGGCGGCAAGGCAAAGACCGTTGGCCCGTCATTGAGCCCGCCGCGCGCGCCCGCAGCCGTGCTGCTCAAAGGCCGAGAAAGCGCTGCAACCGGCCCAACTCGTCGTCCAGCGCTGCGGTGAAGGCCGGCTCCGTCGGCGCCGGCCCCGCCACGAAGCCGATATCGGGTACCAGCACGCCGTCCTTGACCGCCAGATTGCCCCAGCCGATCACCTGGTCGCGCCACAGCAGCGGCAGCGCGTAGTAGCCGCGTAACCGTTTTGGCGCCGGCGTGTAAGCCTCGAAGCGGTAGGCCCAGCCCCACAGGATCTCGAAGCGGCGCCGGTCCCAGACGATCGGGTCGAAGGGCGCGAGCAATCGCACGGTGTCGGCCTGGGCCCGGTGGGTGTGGCGAGCCGAGGCCGGGTTTTCACCGGCGGGCCAGACCCAGCCGACGCCCCCGACTCGGACCATCGGCAGGCGTTGAAGGGCCCGGGCCAGCGCGCCGGCGCGCTCACCGGCCCACTGCGGCGCGCCGCCGATCAAGTGGCTGAGCAATTGGCCCAGCGATGGCGTGGGCAAGGGCGCGTACTTGCCTACCACCACGTCGACCAGTGCGTCCATGGCACCCTTGGCATCCAGTGGGTTCGGCTGCGCCAACCGCTCGGCGTACAGCCGCACGCCGCCCTCGCGCCGGGCGATACGCAGCAGGCCGCGGTAATGCATCGCGTCCAGCAGCTGGGTACTGGCGTTGGACGAGCCGCCAAACCAGTTCTTGGCCTTGCCGTGGGCAAACGCTGCGTCCACCTCGCGCGGGTGCACCACGCCCTGCGCGCGCACAAAGTCCAGCACGGCAGCGGCTTGGCGGTGGCGGGCTGCCGGCCACACGGTGCGCGGTGTGCGCGGGTGCATCAGCGCCTGGGTGGCGCGTGGCAAAAAGCCGTAATTGACGAAGAAGTCCTCCTCGATGTCCAACTGGGCGTAGCGTGCCTCTAGATCGCCGGCGCGGTAGCCCTTGACGCGGTGGCGCAGCGTCAGGTCCTGCGCCCGGGCCGGGGCACGGATCGGGTCGGCCTGCACAAAACCCAGCCGGCGTATCGCCTGGGGCAGGGTGGTGGGGGCAAACAGCGTGCGGGCCACGGCGTGGTGGCGCAGTTGGTCCAGTGTGAGGACGGCGGTCATCGGGCAAGCCTAGCAGCGGCCGTGGCCCGCCGCGTCAGCCCGGCGGCGCCGCTGCCAGCGCGACAATCGTCGCCTCTCGAAACCTTTGATGCGCCCGCCATGAAACCCATCGGAACCCCGCTGTCCCCGTCCGCCACCCGCGTCATGCTGCTGGGCAGCGGCGAACTGGGCAAGGAGGTGCTGATCGCCCTGCAGCGTCTGGGCGTGGAGACCATCGCGGTAGACCGCTACGACCACGCGCCCGGCCAGCAGGTGGCGCACCATGCCCGCACCATCACGATGAGCGACCCGGCGGCGCTGCGGGCCTTGATCGAGGCCGAACAACCCGACCTGGTGGTGCCCGAGATCGAGGCCATCGCCACGCCGGTGCTCGAAGCGATGGAGGCTGAAGGGCGGGTGCGGGTGATTCCCACCGCCCGCGCCGCCCGGCTGACGATGGACCGCGAGGGCATCCGCCGCCTGGCCGCCGAAACCCTGGGTCTGCCCACCAGCCCCTACCGGTTTTGCGACTCGCTGGCCGAGTTGCAGGCGGCGATCGGTGACACGGACCGCACGGGCGTCCAGCACGGCATCGGCTACCCCAACATCGTCAAGCCGGTGATGAGCAGCTCGGGCAAGGGCCAGAGCAAGATCGACGGTCCTGCCGATGTGCAACCCGCCTGGGACTACGCCATGGCCGGTGGTCGGGTCGGCCCGGGCCGGGTGATCGTCGAGGGCTTCATCGACTTCGACTACGAGATCACCCTGCTGACGGTGCGAGCGCTGGGCGAGGCTGGCCAGGTCGAGACCCACTTTTGCGAACCGATCGGCCATGTGCAGATCAGCGGCGATTACGTCGAGAGCTGGCAGCCGCAGCCCATGCACCCGGCGGCGCTGCAGCGGGCGCGCGAGATTGCCAAGGCGGTGACCGACAACCTGGGCGGCCAGGGCTTGTTTGGTGTGGAGTTGTTTGTCAAAGGCGAGCAGGTGTGGTTCTCGGAGGTCAGCCCCCGCCCGCACGACACCGGCATGGTGACGATGATCACCCAGTGGCAAAACGAGTTCGAGTTGCACGCCCGCGCCATCCTGGGCCTGCCGGTGGACACCACGTTGAAAAGTCCGGGCGCCAGCGCGGTGATCTACGGCGGCGTCGAGGCGGCAGGCATCGTGTTTGACGGTGTGGCCGAGGCGCTGCGCGTGCCGCACAGCGAGATACGGCTGTTTGGCAAGCCGGAGAGCTTTGTCAAGCGCCGCATGGGCGTGGCGCTGGTGTTCGATGCCGATGTCGAGCGGGCGCGGGTGCAGGCCAAGCTGGCGGCGGCCAAGGTGCGGCCAAGGCCAGCCTGAGACAGAAACAAAACAGGGCAGCCTCGGCTGCCCTGCTTGGCGTGCGCCGCCCGCTTATTTCAGGCCGGCCGCTGCCCTCAAAGCCGACGCCTTGTCGCGCTTCTCCCAGCCGAACTCCGGCTCTTCACGCCCAAAGTGGCCGTAGGCGGCGGTCTTCTGGTAAATCGGCCGCAGCAGGTCCAGCATCTGGATGATGCCCTTGGGCCGCAGGTCGAAATACTCGTTGACCAACTCGGCGATGCGCTCGTCGCTGATGACGCCGGTGCCTTCGGTGTAGACCGTCACGTTCATCGGCTTGGCCACGCCGATGGCATAGGCCACCTGGATCTGGCACTGGCGGGCAATGCCGGCGGCGACGATGTTCTTGGCCACGTAGCGCGCGGCATAGGCGGCCGAGCGGTCGACCTTGCTCGGGTCCTTGCCGCTGAAGGCTCCACCACCGTGCGGGCAGGCGCCGCCGTAGGTATCGACGATGATCTTGCGGCCGGTCAGGCCGCAATCGCCCTGCGGGCCCCCGATGACGAAGCGCCCGGTCGGGTTGATCAGGTACTTGGTGTCGGCGGTCAGCCACTCCTTGGGCAGCACCGGCTTGATGATCTCTTCGATGATGGCTTCAGTGAAGCTGGCCTTCATCTTGTGCTGGGTCTCGCTCTGGTCCGGGCTGTGCTGGGTGGACAACACCACGGTGTCGATCGAGTGCGGCTTGCCGTCCACGTAGCGCATCGTCACCTGGCTCTTGGCATCGGGCCGCAGAAAGGGCATCCGGCCGTCCTTGCGCATTTGGGCCTGGCGCTCCATCAGCCGGTGGGCGTAGTAGATCGGCGCGGGCATCAGCTCGGGCGTCTCGTCGCAGGCGTAGCCGAACATCAGGCCCTGGTCGCCGGCGCCGGTGTTGAGGTGGTCGTCGCTGGCGTGGTCAACGCCCTGGGCGATGTCGTTGCTCTGCTTGTCGTAGGCCACCAGCACGGCGCAGCCCTTGTAGTCGATGCCGTACTCGGTGTTGTCGTAGCCGATGCGCTTGAGCGTATCGCGCGCCACCTGGATGTAGTCGACATTGGCTTGGGTGGTGATCTCGCCCGCCAGCACCACCAGGCCGG
The DNA here is from genome assembly GCA_038236495.1 of Burkholderiales bacterium. GTDB lineage: Bacteria > Pseudomonadota > Gammaproteobacteria > Burkholderiales > Burkholderiaceae_C > Pseudaquabacterium. The sequence continues at coordinate 20,520 of JBBRZR010000008.1, read as the reverse complement.
TGTTGCACAGGGTTTCGGCCGCCACGCGGCTGCGTGGGTCCTGCGCGAAGATCGCGTCCAGGATGGCATCGGAGATCTGGTCGGCCACCTTGTCGGGATGGCCTTCGGAGACGGATTCAGACGTAAAGAGAAAGTCGTTCGCCACTTCAATACACTCCTTGGATAGTTGAAAACCTGCGTCGCCGTTTCAACATCTGGAGGTGCGGCGAACGCTTTAGCGGCATTTGTCGTGGTGCCGTGCCTGCGCACAACCCACACGTCGTGGCAAGCTGCCACGTGTCGCCCCGCAAGTTGTTCTTTAACTCGGCGACGCCCGAAGTATATAAAAAATGCTGATCCTGATTCGCTGGCTGTCCCGGCGGCGTTTGTCAACTTTGCACGTGTTGGGCGGGCTGCTGGGCTGGCTGGCCTATGGCCTGTCCGGCACTTACCGCAGGCGTCTTGTGCAAAACGCCACCCTGGCCGGGCTGCAAGCCGCCACCCGGCGTAGCGCAGTGGCCGAGGCCGGCCGCATGGTGGCCGAGCTGCCCTGGCTGTGGCTGCGCCCGGTCAGCCGCCCCCTGGGCAGCAGCGTGCAATGGCAGGGCCAGGCGCTGATCGATGCTGCACTCGACGAGGGCCGGGGCCTGGTGCTGCTGACGCCGCACCTGGGTTGCTTTGAGGTTTGCGCCCAGGCCGTGGCCGAGCGCTACGGCGACCGTACCCGACTGACCGCCATGTACCGCCCGGCGCGTCAGCCCTGGCTGCGTGAGCTGGAAGAAACCGCCCGCGCCCGGCCCGGTCTGGCCACTGCGCCGGCCGCGCTGGCGGGCGTTCGGCAGATGATCCGTGCGCTGCGGCGCGGTGAATCGGTCGGCCTGCTGCCGGACCAGGTGCCGCCCGAGGGCATGGGTGTCTGGGCGCCGTTTTATGGCCAGCCGGCCTACACCATGACGCTGGCCACCCGGCTGGCGCAGCAGACCGGCGCCTTGCTGCTGCTGATCTGGGCCGAGCGCCTGCCCGGGGGCCGTGGTTATGTGCTGCGCGTCAGTGCGCCGTCGCAGCCCCTGCCCACCCAGGCGGTGGATGACGAATCGCTGCAACTGGCCTGTGCTGCCGCCGTCAACCGCGAGATGGAGGGCCTGATCGGCCAGTGCCCCAGCCAGTACCTGTGGGGCTACAACCGCTACAAGCAGCCGCGCAAGGCACACGCTGTCACCGGCGCCGAGGCCGCGCCATGATCGGCCGCTGGCTGGCCCGGGCCATCCTGGGTGTGTTGTGGGCTTTTCAGGCCTTGCCGCTGGGTGTGCAGGCGGCGCTGGGCCGGGGCCTGGGCCATCTGCTGCATGCGCTGGCGGGTGGGCGCAGGCGTATTGCGGTGCGCAATGTCGAGCTGTGCCTGCCCGGCCTGGACCCGGCCGCCCGCGCCCGGCTGGTGCGCGAGCACTTTGGCTGGCTGGCGCGCAGCCTGCTGGAGCGTGGCCTGCTGTGGTATGCCTCACCGGCCCGGCTCAAGTCGCTGATCCAGGTCGAGGGCGATGTCGGTTTTGCCGAGCGCAGCGACAAGCCGGTGATGTGGCTGGTGCCGCACTTCGTGGCGCTGGACGTGGCGGGTGTCGCGACCCAGCTCTACCAGAGCCGCCAGGTCGCGTCGATCTACCAGGCCCAGAGCAACACCGTGTTCGACGAGGCGATGCGGCGCGGCCGGTTGCGGTTTGGCTTGGCCGAGGTGTTTGCGCGCAGCGAGCGGGCCCTGCCGCTGGTGCGGGCGATCCGCCGCGGGCGGGTGTTTTTCAACCTGCCGGACATGGACTTTGGCGCGCGGGACGCGGCGTTCGTGCCGTTTTTCGGCGTGCCGGCGGCCACCCTGCTGGCGCCGGCACGCATGGCCCGGGCGCTGGGCATGACGGTGCAGCCGGTGCTGGCTGAAATCTTGCCCGGCGGCGCGGGCTACCGGGTGCGGTTCCTGCCGCCCTGGACCGACTTCCCCGGCGACGACGACATCCAGGCCGCTACCCGCATCAACCAGTGGATCGCCGACGAGATCGTGCGCAACCCGGCGCAGTACCTGTGGGTGCACAAGCGCTTCAAGACCCGGCCCGAGGGTGAGCCCGGTTTCTATTGACCGGCGAGCCCGGGCGTGGGTAGCGGCCTGCGCCGCACCGGCCCGGCCTGTGCTGCCAGCCGATAATCCCGCCCCATGCGACTCAAGTTCACCAAGATGCAGGGCGCGGGCAACGACTTTGTGGTGCTCGATGCCACCCGGGCGCCGATCGATCTGTCGGCCGAGCAGTTGCGCCGGCTGGGTGACCGGCGCTTTGGTGTGGGTGCCGACCAGATCCTGGTGGTCGAGCCGCCGCGCGATGTGGGCGTTGACTTCCGCTACCGCATCTTCAACAACACCGGCGACGAGGTTGAGCACTGCGGCAACGGCGCGCGCTGCTTTGTGCGCTTTGTGCACGAGCGGGGCCTCAGCCACAAGCGCACCTTGCGCGTCCAGACCATCAACAACCTGTTGCTGCTGCACTTGCAGGACGACGGCCGGGTCACGGTGGACATGAACCGGCCGATATTCGATTTGGCCCGGCTACCGTTTGACGCCACTGGGCTGGTGCCGCGGCGGGAGGCCGGGTTCGAGCTGTGGCCGCTGGACGTGGGCGAGGGCCGGCAGGTCGAGGTGGCGCTGCTGTCGATGGGCAATCCGCATGCCGTGCACCGGGTGGCCGATGTGCGCTATGCACCGGTGGCCGAACTGGGCCCGCGCATCGAGCAGCAGCCACGTTTTGCCCGCAAGGTCAACGCCGGCTTCATGCAGGTGGTGTCGCGCCAGCAGATCGCACTGCGGGTCTACGAGCGTGATGCCGGTGAGACGCTGGCTTGCGGCACCGGCGCCTGTGCGGCGGTGGTGGCCGGCATCCGGCTGGGCTGGCTGGACCGGCGCGTTGACGTGCAGGCCCGGGGCGGCCTGCTGACCATCGAATGGCCTGACGACGAGGCCTCGGTGCTGATGACCGGGCCGGCTGAAACCGTTTTTGAGGGGGAGATAGACCTGTGAGCATCGAAGGCGCCATCACCGAGACCGACATCGCCAACTACCTGGCCAACACGCCCGGGTTTTTCGAGCGCAATGCCGACCTGCTGGCCAGCATCCAGCTCACCAGCCCGCACGGCCAGCGCGCCGTGTCGCTGCAGCAGCGGCAGATGGAAATGCTGCGCGACAAGATCAAGGGCCTGGAGCAGAAGATCATGGAGATGATCCGTCATGGCCAGGACAACGTCGCCATTGCCGACCGGCTGCACCGCTTCACCCGCGCCATCTTGCTGGCCGGCAGCCCGGGGGCGCTGCCCGAGGTGTTGCTGGACTCGCTGCAGCACGAGTTCATGATCCCGCAGGCGGCCCTGCGGCTGTGGGGCGCCGACGAAGCGTTTGCGTCGCTGCCCTTCACCCAAGGCGCCAGCGACGACACCCGCAGTTTTGCCCGCAGCCTGAGCGTGCCGTATTGCGGGCTGAACGCCGGGTTCGAGGCGGTCGCCTGGCTGACGGATGCCGCCACCGTGATGTCGGTGGCGCTGATCCCGCTGCGCACCGGTGATGCCCAGGGTTTTGCCGGCACTGGCGTGACGGGCGGGGCCGGCGAGGTGGTCGGCTTGCTGGTGCTCGGGTCCCCCGACCCCACCCGTTACAGCGCCGAGATGGGCACCGAGTTTTTGACCCGCATCGGCGAGGTGGCCAGCGCCGGGCTGGCCCGCTTGCTGCCGCTGCGCTAGGCCGCCATGTCGGCACCGCTGCCGCCCGCGGCAACGCCTGCCGGGCTGGGCGACGGCATCACCCGCTTCTTGCAGCACCTGCGGGTCGAGCGTCGGCTGGCCGCCCGCACCTTGGCGATGTATGCCGACGCCTTGGGCTGGCTGCAGCAGATGGCGGCGGACGAGGGCATCGACTTGCCGCAAGCCCAGACCCACCATGTGCGCGGCTGGACGGCCCGATTGCGCGAGCGTGGCCTGGGGCCGCGCAGCATCGCGATTGCGCTGGCGGCCTGGCGCGGGCTGTACCGCCACTGGGGCCGCGAGCGGCTGATCACGCATAACCCGGTGGACGGTATCCGCGCGCCCAAGGCGCCCAAGCCGTTGCCCAAGGCGCTCAACGTCGACCAGGCGGTGGCGCTGGCGCAGCAGGTGCCCAGCAGCGACAACCCATCGCTGCCGGCGCGTGACCACTGCATCGTCGAGCTGCTCTACGGTTGTGGCTTGCGGGTGGGTGAGCTGGTCGGGCTGGACCTGCAGGCCGGCGTGGCTGCCGCGGGCTGGATCGACACCCTTGATGCCACCGCCCATGTGCTGGGCAAGGGCAGCAAACGCCGCAGCGTGCCGGTGGGCGGCCCGGCGCTGCAGGCGCTCACCGCTTGGCTGCGGGTGCGCAACGCGCTGGCCGCACCGGGCGAGGCCGCGCTGTTTGTCAGCCAGCGCGGCACACGGCTGTCGGCCAGCCAGGTGCGCTCACGCCTGCAAAAGCTGGCGGCTGATGCTGGCCTGGCGACGCGGGTGCACCCGCACATGCTGCGCCACAGCTTTGCCTCGCATTTGCTGCAGTCCAGCGGCGACCTGCGCGCGGTGCAAGAGCTGCTGGGCCATGCCAGCATCACCACCACCCAGGTCTACACCAAGCTCGACTTCCAGCACCTGGCCAAGGTCTACGACGCGGCGCATCCTCGCGCCAGGCGCAAGTGATCGTCGGTTGACGCCCGCCGGTGACAATCCCGCCATGAAGTCAATCCGATTGCGCGACGGCAAGGAGCGCTCGCTGCAGCGCCGCCACCCCTGGGTATTTGCGGGCAGCATCGCACGCGGCAGCGCCGATGCCGGCGAGACGGTGCGGGTCGAATCGCATGGCGGCGAGTTTCTGGCCTGGGGCGCGTTCAGCCCGCAGTCGATGTTCCGGGTGCGGGCCTGGAGCTTCGACGAGGCCGAGCGCATCGATGCTGCGTTCTTCGAGCGTCGGCTGCGCCGCGCGATTGCGCTGCGCGCACGAATGGGCATCGCCAGCAGCGGTGTGCGGCTGGTGCACGGTGAGGCCGACGGCCTGCCCGGGCTGATCGTCGACCGCTACGGTGACCTGCTGTGTGCGCAGTTCTTGTCGGCCGGCGCCGAGCGCTGGCGCGACGTGATCGCCGACGCGCTGTGCGCCGCCACCGGGCTGGCGCGGTTGTATGAGCGCAGCGACGCCAGCGTGCGGGCGCAAGAAGGCCTGGAAAAGCGCAGCGGCTGGCTGCGGGGTGATGGCGCCACTGCCTGCGTCATCACCGAGCACGGCTGGCAGCTGGGCCTGGACGTGGCCACCGGCCACAAGACCGGCTACTACCTGGACCAGCGCGAAAACCGCAAGCGCTTTGCCGACCTGGTGCGGCAACTGGGCTGCCGCAGCGTGCTCAACACCTACAGCTACACCGGCGGTTTCAGCGTGGCGGCGCTGGCTGGCGGCGCCACCGAGGTGGTCAGCGTCGATTCATCGGCCCCGGCGCTGGCGCTGGCGCGCGACAACATCCGCCGCAACGGCTTTGACGACAGCACCTGCGGCTTTTTCGATGCCGACGTCAATGCCACGCTGCGCGAGTTCATCGCCGCCGGCCGGTCGTTCGACGCGATCGTGCTCGACCCGCCCAAGTTCGCCCCCACCGCGGCCCATGCCGAGCGCGCTGCACGGGCCTACAAGGACATCAACCGCCTGGCTTTGCAGCTGCTGGCGCCGGGTGGCTTGCTGCTGACCTTCAGCTGCTCGGGCGGGGTCAACGCCGACCTGTTCCACAAGATCGTCGCCGGTGCCGGGCTGGACGCCGGTGTCAACGCCGCCATCCTGCAGCGGCTGGAGGCGAGTAGCGACCACCCCACCACGATCGAGTTTCCCGAGGGTGAGTACCTCAAGGGCCTGGCGCTGCTCAAGCAGCAGTGATCAGCCTGTCGGCAGTGTGATCGCCGGCTCGAACTTGGCCCGGTGCGTCGCAAAAAAGCTCTTGACGTTGCGCACGTTGGCATCCTGGGTGAACAGCCGCTGCACCAGCGCGTGGTAGGCGGCCATGTCCACCACCCAGAGCACCAGCACGAAGTCAGGCCCGGGCGAGACCCGGTAGCACTGCTGCACTGCCGCTTCAGTCACCGCGCGGGCCTCGAACGCCGCCAAGTGCTCGGCGCCTTGGCGGTCCAGCGTGAGCTCGACCACCGCGCTCAAGCCGCCCACCAGGGCTGGCGAGACGATGGCGATCTGGCGCTCGATGATGCCGGCCTCGACCAGCCGCCGCACCCGCCGCAAGGCGGTGGCCGGCGAGACATGGGCCGCCTCGGCCAGGGCCTGGTTGGCGCGTGACGCATCGGCTTGCAGCAAGGCCAGCAACCGTTGGTCGATGTCGTCTAGGGCTTCTGGCATGGCAATTTGAGCCTAAAGATACTGTTAAATGAAATTATCTTGCAAGAAAAATATTTTGAGGTTGAAAATTTCTCTATGAGTTGAATTTTGCACACTTATTTCTCAGCACCTTGTCTACGATGCGGCTCCTGCAGCGCAACAACAAAGGCATCAACCATGTGTGGCATCGTCGCAGCGGTCAGCAACCGCAACATCGTCCCGGTCCTGGTCGAGGGCCTGAAGCGGCTGGAATACCGGGGTTACGACTCCTGCGGCGTGGCCGTGCACCAGGGCGGCCAGCTGCGCCGCACCCGCAGCACCAGCCGGGTGGCCGAACTTGCCGTGCAGATCGCCCAGGACGATGTGCAGTCGGGCACCGGCATTGCCCACACCCGCTGGGCCACCCACGGCGTGCCGGCGGTGCACAACGCCCACCCGCACTTCTCGGGCGATCGTATCGCTCTGGTGCACAACGGCATCATCGAGAACCATGACGAATTGCGCGCCGAGCTGCAGGCCAAGGGCTATGTGTTCGAGAGCCAGACCGACACCGAGGTCATCGCCCACCTGATCCACCAGCTCTACGACGGCGATTTGTTCGACGCGGTGCAGCGCGCCACCCCGCGCCTGAAGGGCGCTTACGCGATTGCGGTGTTCTGCCGCGACGAGCCGCACCGGGTGGTAGGCGCGCGCCAGGGCAGCCCGCTGGTGCTGGGGGTGGGCCTGTTTGAGGGCCAGAGCGAGACCTTCTTGGCGTCGGACGCGATGGCGTTGGCTGGCGTCACCGACCAGATCGTCTACCTCGAAGAGGGTGACCTGGTGGACCTGCAACTGGGCAAGTACTGGATCACCGCACGCCAGGCCGATGGTCGTATCGAGCGGGTGCAGCGCGAGGTGCGCACGGTGCACGCCCACACCGGCGCGGCCGAGCTGGGGCCGTACCAGCACTACATGCAAAAAGAGATCTTCGAGCAGCCCCGGGCGATTGCCGACACGCTGGAGGCGGTGGGCAGCATCACGCCCGAGCTGTTTGGCGACGGCGCCAACGTTGTGTTTCGGGACATTGACAGGGTGCTGATCCTGGCCTGCGGCACCAGCTATTACTCGGGCTCCACGGCCAAGTACTGGCTGGAGAGCATTGCCGGCATCCCCTGCAATGTCGAGATCGCCAGCGAGTACCGCTACCGCGACAGCGTGCCCGACCCGCGCACCCTGGTCGTGACCATCAGCCAGAGCGGTGAGACCGCCGACACGCTGGCCGCGCTCAAGCATGCACGCAGCCTGGGCATGCCGCACACGCTGACGGTCTGCAACGTCGGCACCAGCGCGATGGTGCGCGAATGCAAGCTGCACTTTTTGACCCACGCCGGGGTCGAGATCGGCGTGGCCTCGACCAAGGCCTTCACGACCCAGCTGGTGGCGCTGTTTTTGCTGACACTGACACTGGCCAAGTTGCGCGGCAAGCTGAGCGACGTCCAAGAGACCGAGCACATCAAGGCCCTGCGCCACCTGCCGGCTGCGGTGCAAGCCGTGCTGGCGCTGGAGCCCCAGGTGATCGCCTGGGCGGGCGAGTTTGCGCGCAAGGAAAACGCCTTGTTCCTGGGCCGCGGCCTGCACTACCCGATTGCGCTGGAAGGCGCGCTCAAGCTCAAGGAGATCAGCTACATCCACGCCGAGGCCTACCCGGCCGGCGAGTTGAAGCACGGCCCGCTGGCGCTGGTGACGGCGGCGATGCCAGTGGTGACCATCGCGCCCAACGATGCCCTGCTTGAAAAATTGAAGAGCAACCTGCAGGAGGTGCGTGCCCGCGGCGGCGAGCTGTTTGTGTTTGCCGACACCGACACCCACATCGTCAGCGAGCCGGGCGTGCACGTGATCCGCATGCCCGAGCACTACGGCGCGCTGTCGCCGATCCTGCATGTGGTGCCGCTGCAGCTGTTGGCGTACCACACCGCCTGCGCACGGGGGACGGATGTGGACAAGCCACGAAACCTGGCGAAATCGGTCACGGTCGAATGACGGTTCTGTCGCAATAGGCGCGTTATTCCGACCAAAAATAGTCGTAAACAGGTCATTACAGTCGTAAACAGAACAATAAAGTCGAAAACAGCTTCGAGCAACGGCTTGACGGCTTGCCTATACTAATTCCGCGGTGCGCCTTGGAGGGTGGTCCTGGGCACTACGCTTGGCGGAGTGCTGGAGTTGGGGCAATGCTGCGGTTTCATCTGAGCCAGGTTTCTAGCGCTGCAGAGGTCAGCTCGGCCAATGCTGTCACGTCCCGCTGCGACAGCGGCGCCCCCAATTCCAAACTTTGCTGCGCGCGGTTCGATGACCGCAAGGCAGCGGATGCTGTTGATCAAAGTTGGGATGTAACCGTCCGGTCGGTGCCGGATTGCAGTCATTGATCCAACCGATCGGCCCGGTGCCTGCAGTTCTTCAGCCCATTGCAAGCAGCGTCACCTTGTATCCAGAGTCTTGGCACAAGGTCTGCTCGTTGATACTCTCGGGCGCATCGTCGTCATCTCGTTCCTTGACCCACCAAGACGCGATTAATTCATGCCATTCCTCAGGGTCAGACTCCGCACTTTTGCTTGGGCTCTTAAGGGGAAGTTTGTCGCCTTTGCGGACAGCGATTTGCTCGCCGAAGTAGACGCTCTTGACCCAGTATCGAACCACGTTGTCTTTGGAAAAGACGACGGCGCATGCGTACTCGCTGAGCTCAACGAGTCGGCGAGCGGCGGCTTCGAAGCTAACCTCGAACTGGTCCGAGAGTTCCTGGATGTGGGCCAACTCAGGGTCGCGCATGACGTGAAGGCGCGATTTCACGAGGGCCTTGGGCATCAGCAACTCGGCAGAGAACTGGTTGGCTTGGACTTCCCAATCCTTTCGCGCACGACTTGAGATGTCCTCTGCTGTGCATTCGAATGTCGACTGGCGGTGCCAAGGCAGTAGAAAGTGGCCGAGCTCGTGCCCGATGGTGAATTTCTGGCGTGACCTTGGGGCAGTGCCGTTGTAGAAGATCGCGCCGGCCGACTTGTCCGCATTTGCAATCAGCGCGCCCTCGAAGCCTTGACTCGAAAGCGGCTCGATCTTTGAAATGCCTGCCAGCGTGGCCAGTTCGACCACGGGAACAGGAAGTGGCATCTGCGGGTTCTGCTTGAGGATTTCGTCGACGAGTTGTTCCGGCCGAACTAGGTCAGCCAACTCCATGAGGTCGAGTCTTAACATCTCCTGGGGCTTTCTTGTTCTTGAAGACTTCGAGAGTTTGCAGCAGTACAGCCTGCTCTGCCTCAGATAAAGACTTGAAGTCGCGGAAAAACTGCTGAGCCGTCACGTCAGCCAACGTGTCGTCGGTCGTTCCGGCTAAGTATTCCAGGGTGACCTTGAAGTGCTCAGCGAGCTTCTTCAACAGTTCCACTGACGGATTGCTGGTGTCCCCACGCTCAAGCGCCCATATGTGGGTCTTCGAGACCCCAACTGCATCTGCTACGACTTGAAGTGACTGTCCTTGCTTCAGGCGAAGTTCTTTGATGCGCGCGCCTAGTGACATGAGCTGTCCTTCCGAAATGAGCCGCTGCTTGGCCTGACAGTATATGAATCTGACGCCGTGTATCAATCAGCTTTACAAGCGGATTCGTTCTATGTATATTACGACTTGTTCACTTCGATTGGAGCTGACCGATGTCTCGACTGATCCGATTCCAGGCCTCCCCGAACGGCCGCGTGCGGCAACGCCTGCAGCTTGCAGGTCAGTCGGCCTCTGCCTACGGTCTTCCGCAGGAGGTGCTCCATGGCTGAAGCTGAGGTTCCGACGTTCCACATCCTGGCACTCTCGGGCGGCGGCTACCGAGGCCTGTACACGGCCACGGTGCTTGCCGAGCTGGAGAAGGTCCTTGGCCGACCCATCGCGCCCCACTTCGATCTGATTTGCGGCACATCGGCCGGCGGGCTACTCGGTCTGGGGCTGGCCGCGCAGATTCCGGCCGTCGAGCTGAAGGCCCTCTTCGAGACCCACGGTGACAGGATTTTTGGCTGCAGGTCCCTGTGGCGCCGCCTGACGGGCTTCTGGTGGAAGGCCAAGCATTCTTCTGGCGGGCTTCGGGCCGTGCTGGAGGATCGCTTTGGCGACATGACCATCGGAGACCTGAAGCATCGCGTGCTTGTTCCCGCCGTCAATTACTCGACCGGTCGCGGGCAGTTCTTCAAGACCCCGCACCACGCCAGCTTTGAACTGGATCACCGGATGAAGGTGACCGACGTAGCAGTAGCGACCGCGGCCGCGCCGGTCTACTTCCCGCTTTCTCGCAACGAGCGTGGTGTCTTCGCCGACGGCGGCCTGGTCGGTAACGCCCCTGGCTTCTTCGTCCTGCATGAGGTCCGCACCTTCTTGGCTAAGGACATGCCGAATGCGCGTGTGCGCATTCTCTCCATCGGAACCATGACCATCGGCGCGACCGTGCGCGGGGATGCCGATCTCGACCGTGGTTTTGCGCAGTGGAGGGGCGGTCTCTTCGACCTGGTCATCTCGGCGCAGGAGTCGTCCGTGGACTACATGCTGAAGCAGTCCCTGGGTGATGACTACTTCCCCATCGACGACAAGGCGACGCCGGATCAGAGCCGCGACGTGAAGGCCTTGGACCGGGTCTCGACGGCCTCCACCAACACCCTCCGGGATCGTGGCATGCATGCCGCTCAGAAGGCACTTGGTGATCCGAAGTTCCAACCGTTTCGAGCTCATTGGGCCGCCGCTCCGACGTTCTTCCACGGCCCGAACAAGAACTCCACGATTAATTTGGAGCCGCATCATGCTTAACCTGACAGCTCTCTTCCACACGACGGACCTGAACGAGCCGAACCTGCTGGATTCGCTTGACCTGACCCCCAACGTCCGGGCCGACCTGGCCCTAGCAAAGACCGACGTTCGCAATTGCCTGCGCGAGGGTATCCCGCGGATGCTGAAGGCTGCGGGCTACGTGGGGAAGGTGCCCACACCGCGGTTCTTCACCCAGGGATCGTGGGCGTACAAGACGCTGAACGCGCCGGCAAAGCATCCTCAGCAGGCCGACGTTGACGACGGCTGCTACCTCCCGCTGGGCTTCGTCAAACAGACCAAGCGTCCGAGTGCGGCAACGGCCATCTTCTTCAAGGCGGCCGAGGCGTGCCTGGAGGGGTTGTGCCGGACCAAGGGCTGGACCCTCATCACGGACAAGCCCACCTGCATCCGAATCAAGGTGACGAAGGCGGCGCACATTGATGTCCCGCTCTACGCCATCCCTGACGAGGAATTCCACACCTTGACTAAGGCCGCGATGGAGGCCTACAACACGCTGGATTCGGCCGAAGCGATCCGCAGGGCGGAGCGTGACTCGTGGTCCAAGCTGCCGAGCGACGAAGTGCTTCTCGCTCATCGCGAAGAAGGCTGGTGGGAGTCCGACCCGCGCCCAGTCAAGGACTGGTTCGAAGATCAACTGATTGCCCGCGGCGAACAACTGCGCCGCGTCATTCGGTACTTGAAGGCCTTCCGCGATTGGAAGTGGCCCAGCGGCGGCCCAGCGTCCATTCTGCTGATGGCCGCAGCCGTTCCTCTGTTCGAGCGCCGGCACGGCCGCGATGACCTTGCGCTTCTTGATGTGCTGGCGGGCCTCCCTGCTGCGCTGCGCGCAGGCGTGGTCAATCCCGTCGACGAGGAGGAATCGCTGACCAAGCGCCTCGGCGAGGACAAGGTCGAGGAAGCTGCACGCGAGTTCGAGCGCTTCCAGGGCGTACTGCGCGCGTCGCTTCATGCTTCTAGCGCGAGCCAAGTCTGCATTTGGATGCAACAGGAATTCGGCGAGCGGTTCCCGAATCGCCCGAGTCGGATCAAGGTGGTGTCGGTCGCGGCAACGGTCGCGGCGGCGCCGGCGGCGTTAGGCGCCAGCGAGCTGGTAGGACGCTCGAAGGCTGGTTGATGACCACGGATGAGCGGATCGCCGATGTGACCGACGGTCTACGCGGGCGTGGCTTTGAATTCACAGCGCGCTCGCGTGACGACGGTTGGTTTGTTTATCACGGCACCCTGGAAGGCGCAGGCGAAGACTTTGCCTGCGAACTCCAGGTCGATCCGAAGTTCAGCGAATACCCACGGGTACGCCTGCTTGAGCGGCCCCGCGGCTTGCCGCACGTCGTTCCCCACTTGGGGGTGGACTGCGGCATCTGCTACATCGCGCGGGGCACGGTTGTCCTCGACATCTTCGATCCTGCTGGCCAGACGCTTGCCTGTCTGGATCGAGCCGCCGAAGTCTTCCAAGACATCCTTGCGGGCAAGTTCCGTGAAGACCTTGAAGATGAATTTCATGCATATTGGACGGGCATTTTTTGTCTCGTCGATTTGCGTGATGACCGCCTGGGGAAGCAGATCACGCAGGCGGTCAAGAACGGTCGGGACGTCTACCCCGTTGTGACCGATGACCTCCCGCGGACACAAGCCAAGTTGAAGCAACTTGGTTGGACCACGTTCGATGTCCCTGCGGTGACATATCGAGTCAAGACGACGGCGAAACCCAGGCCACACAACATGCGCTGGCCAATCGAGAACGTGCAGCAGTTGCTGGAGTGGCAGGGGCTTCTCGACAAACAGTGCCGAAAGAAGCTTCTGGATCGCATTCAGCAAGCCCGTGCGACCCCTGCGGCGTCGGTGGTTCTCATCATCGAGTCGCCGCTCATGACTTACGGCGTGTGGGTCGATCTAAAGAAGGACACGCCCCCGCGGCCCGGGACGCAGAAAAAGAAGGCTGCACCACTCTTCTCGCTTTCCGTCGTTCCGCTGGAAGTGATCCGTCTTGACGACCAATACATGGCGGAGAGGAATCAGCCAGGCCGAAAGACCTTGGCCGGGAAGCGGCTGGTCTTGGTTGGCTGCGGAACGATTGGCGGCTACCTTGCTGACCTTCTCGTGAAGGCCGGGGCCGGCACCGACGGTGGCTCCCTGGAACTGGTCGATTTTGATGGCTTACGGCCGCAGAATCTAGGGCGCCATCGCTTGGGGTTTTCGGGTCTGTTTTCCAATAAAGCCGTTGCACTGAAGCGGGAGCTGGATGCCGTGGCGCCAGGTGCAAAGATTGCGGCGAGTACGGGGGATGTGCAAGAGGCCGAGCTTAGCGAGTTCGACTTGCTCATTGATGCCACAGGCGAGGAGTCGCTGGGGCATTGGTTGACACGGAAGTATGGAGGTGCAGCGACCCTCACGGTGTGGATCGAAGGGCCGGGAGTAGCTGTTCGTGGCGTGATGAGAGCAAGTGGGAAGGGTGGGTGTTTCCGCTGCCTGTACGAGGCCAACAAGGATGGGCTGCTACAGGCTGTTGAGGGTGAAATGCCAAGGCTGTTGGCGGGCCAAGGATGCGAGGGCCTGTATGTGCCCTTTCCAGCGACTGTGTCCCTGCAGGCTGCGGCGCTGGGTGCCGAGATGGTCAGCTCTTGGGTCAACAACGATGACGCGCCGACCTTGCGTACGCGTGTTCTTGATTACCAGTTCCAGAGCGCAACGCCGGACTGCAGTCTCCTTAAGCAACCTGGATGTCCTGCATGCAGTTCGTAAGTGGTTGGTCAACACCAGATAAGCGTGTACTGATCAACTTCGACGAAAAGGTCCTCAACGTGTTCAGGCAGCACATCCAGAACCTGGCTACTGATCCCGAGGCCGGTGGCTTGCTTCTTGGGGAGGTTGCGTATTTCGGCGAACGTGACCGGTCGTTTCGGTCTATCGTGACCGACTGCCCGAGAGGTCATTTCGAGCACGTTTAGGTATCGTGACCGCCGGTTTCGGTGATCGTGACCGCAGCCTCGGCGGCGGTGTTGCGTAGGTTTGAGTTTAGGGTCGATTGAGGCGGGGTCAGGTCGGGAAGTCACCTCCTTCTTCGTCGGTTTTGTGCCGCGCGCACCACCGCTTTTTGCACCCTCCTGAATGCGCCTGGATTCCCCCTGCAACTCGATGCGTCGGCACCGCTGAAGCAGTCGGTCCAGCATGGCGTCGGCTACCGTCGCGTCGCCAATCCAGCCGTGCCAGTGCTCGATGGGGAGCTGGTGCGTGATGATGGTGGCGCGCACGCTGGCGCGGTCGTCAATGATCTCCAGCAGGTCAGCACGGGTGGCGGCATCGATGCTGCCGGTAGCCCAGTCGTCGAGGATGACGACGTCGGTCTTGGCCAACTGTGTGAGCCAGCGTCGGAACTCGCCACTGGCGTGCAGGATGCGCAACTCCTCCGCCAGGCGTGGCACCCGCAGGTACTGCACCGAATGACCCTGGCGGCAGGCGTACTGCCCCAGCGCGCAAGCCAGCCAAGTCTTGCCCAGACCCGTGGCACCGCTCAGCGTGAGCGTCTGCCCCTGCTCGATCCAGCCCGACAGGGCCAGGCTCATCAGGGTGGCGCGGTCCATGCCGCGCACGCCCTCGAAGCTGGCGTCCTCCAGCGTTGCGGTGGTGTACTTGAGCTGAGCGCGTTGCAGCAGCCGGCCTCGCTTGCGGTCATCGCGGGCCTGCACCTCCCGGTCGACCAGCAGCGCCAAGCGCTCCTCGAAGGACAGGCGGTGGATGTCGGTCTGGATGAGTTGCTGCTCCAGGGCGACGGCGAAGCCTTGCAGCTTGAGGGCGCGCAGGTGGGTGAGCGTGGCGTTGTTGAGCATGATCGGTGTGCCTTGGTCGGTGTTCTTTGTGGATCGCATTACTGGTAGTAGCCGGGGCCACGCAGGTTGGCGTGCTCAGGGCTGACCCAGTCGGACTGATCAGCTGGCGGCATCTGGTCGCGCTTGTTGGCGAGCAGATCGCGCACGTGGCTGTATTTGTGGGTGCCCAGGGCCAGCGCTCGCTCACAAGCCACCTCCAGTCGGGCGGCGCCGTAACGCTTGGCCAGGCTGAGCAGCCCCAGGCAGGATCGGTAGGCGTGCTCGGGATGCTTGTACAAATGCAGCTGCCGGGTGACGAGCTCGCCGGTGGACAAGCCAATCCGCTGGCCCCATTCGATCAGCCGCTCAGGCGTCCATTCCTTGTGGGCGCGGTGGGCGGACGGCATATGGGCGTCCACGGTCGTGTAGCCGCCCTTGCGTTGGGTATGGTCGCTGCGGGCGTGGCTGGCCACCCGCGTGCCTCGCAGCAGCAACTCGACGCAGGCACGGGTCAGCCGGGCCTCCAGCGTCTGGCCGACCAGGGCGTGGGGCACCGAGTAGCGGTGCGCCTCGATGTCGACGTGGTAATCGATGTGGACCTTGACCGTCTTGAAGCGGGCGAGCTCGTACGGCTGCACCGGCAGTGGGCCCAGTGCCGGCGCGTCCAGTTCAGCGAAGACGCTGGCGCGACTGCCTGTGAGCTTCTGGAAGGGACGCTCGTTCACCGACGGCAGCAGGGCCGCTATGGCCGCGTCCACCTCGGCGACCGATGCGAACTGCTGATGCCGCAGCCGGGCCAGCACCCAGCGGGTCAGCACTTGCACGGAGCTCTCCGCGCTGGCCTTGTCCTTGGGTGAGCGCGGGCGCGCCGGCAACACCGAAGTGCTGTAGTAGCGGCACAGGTCCAGCACGGTGGCATTGGCGCGGGGCTCGTAGCGATCCGGCTCGGCGATCAGGGCGCGAGGGTTGTCCGGCACGATGAGCTGCGGCACACCGCCGTAGAAGGCCAGCGCCCGTACGATGCCTTCGACCCAATCCTCCAGGCGTTGGGTCGGCGTGGCGCAGGCGAACACGCAACTCGATGCGGCCATGGCCGCCACGAAGACTTGCGCGCGGCTGCCGTCCACCAGCGGCACGGTCGGACCGGCGAAGTCGATGAACAGCTTCTCGCCGGCCAGGCGGTGCTGGCGCATCGAGCGCTTGAGGCGCTGCACGAAGTCCTTGTAATGAGCCCAGAACTGGGTGTAGCCCCAGGTGCGGGCTTCAGCGTTGGCAGCCTGGTACTCCTGCCACAGCAACACCAGCGTGACGCCCTTGCGGTCGAGTTCGCGGTGGACGGCGGCCCAGTCGGGCTCGACATAACTGCCTGCTGTGTTGGTGCGCGGCAGCAGGCGCAAGGTGAGCTGTCGCTCATCAAGCGCGCAAGCAGCGTCCCAATCAAGACCAGCGGCGCTGGCGAGGGCAAGGTACTTCGAGACGACGCCTTTGGAGACGTTCAGGGCCATGGCGATCTGCTCATGCGAGAGCTGGGATTGCCACTTCAGTCGGATGATGTCCTTGATCATGCGTAGATCCATTCGTTGCTTGGGCATCCGATTCCTTCGAGGGCAAAGCCATCGAGGGTAGGTGCCCAAAGTGCTGGGTTCTACGCAACACCGCCAGGTGCTGAAGAGGCCTCTTCAGAAGCCTCTCGGGTGCCGGTCACGATCGCCGAAACGGGCGGTCACGATGCCGAATTCATCGGTCACGATGCGCCGAATTTACAGACCGGTCACGATGGCCGAAACGCCCGGTCACGATGCCGAAACGGGCGGTCACGTTGGGCCGAAATACGCAGGGAGGTCAGGGGCGAGCACCTGAACCTTGTTGATGCGACCTTCCCGACCGCTGACGATTTGAGGGCGCGGTACTCGTTCGAGCGCCTTCCACAAGGTCACGCGACGGTCGCAGAGAAGATGTGGAGCAAGAGTCGAGGAACGGTTCGGTATTTGGGCGAGTGGCATTCGCATCCTCAAGACCATCCCATACCGTCCGAGATTGATCGGTCAGAGTGGAAGAGGCTGGCCTCTGAACGGAAAGACAAACGCTCATTTCTTGCGGTCATCGTTGGCAGGGTGGGCTTGCACGTCGACCTGGTGCCGTCGAAAGGTGTCGGTCGAGTCCTGCATTCGTGCGCATAAGGGTTGGGTTGGATATCAACGTCTGCTCTCGCCAGTTCCAGTCATTTGGGCGCGAAACTTGAACGACCGCACCCAGTCTGGAAACGCCGGTGCATACGTTCACTCCCGCCAGGCTCCTGACCCCAAAGGCAGCTCGTTCAACTCAGCCCGCGATTCACGCCATTGCGGCCAGTGGCGGTCAAGGATCGCCACAAACCGCTCGTTGTGGCTGGGCTCCAGCAGATGGGCCATCTCGTGCACCACCACGTACTCCAGAAGGTCCTTGGGCTTCTTCACCAGTTCCGTGTTCAGTCGGATGTGGCCCTTGCCGGGGTTGCAGCTGCCCCACTTGGTCTTCATGCGCTGAAGGAAGTAGCCCAAGACGCGGACGCCCAGCTTGCCTTCCCACTTGCTGATCAGGCCTGGCACGGCCGCGTGCAGCAGCGTCTTGTGCCAATCGTGCATCACCTCGGCACGCTTCTGCGCTGAACTGCCAGGTCGAACCCGTAAATTCAGGCGTCGGTGGTCCAGCTTCACCCCTGGCTTGTCGTCTTCCTCGGCAATCCACATCAGGTACCGCCGTCCCCACACCTGGTGGCTCTCGCGTTCAACGAACTGGCGTTGTTCCTCGCGGGCCTGCGCAGCGAGCTGGGTGCGCTGTTTGCGAATCCAGCCCAGCTTGGTGATCGCGTACGCCCGCGCCACTTCGGTGCGGGTGCCGGGCGGCGCCACCAGCGTCACGCGCCCCGTCGGTGGGTGCACGGTCAGGTGCACATGCTTCACGTCCTTGCGCGTCAGGGCAACGACCACATCACCCAGCTCGATCGTCTCTGTCATCAGTAGCCCGGCTGGTTCTTGATGATGTCGAACAACGCCTGCGTGGCCTCGCGGTCGCGGTCCAGCAGCGGATAGATCGCGTTCTGCACGGTACGCTCTCTCGTTTCGTCACCCTTCCAACCGGAGGGCGCACGCTCTCTTACCACCCAGTCCAGCCTCAACGCGAGTGCGGCCTTGTCCTCATCGGCGCTCGGGTACCGGAAGCTCGTCGCGGGAATCGAATCGAGGTTGTTGTAGAGCACGGTGGCCTCTGGGTTGCCATGCAGGGCGGTCGGCACCCCCACATCAGGCTGCTTCTCCGCCAGTCTGCGCACCAATTCCTCCGCCTTGCGCAGGAATTCTTCGTAGGCTTCGGCCTCGGTCCGGCTCTGCGCAATCAGGTCATCCAGCAGCTTTGACATCTGCTCGTAGAACTTAGGGTCGGTCAGTTGGTCTCGGATGATCGTCTTGCGGACGTTGTTGATGATCCCTTCCGCGATCGCCTTCTTCGACAGCTTGCCCTGCTGGTTCAACTTCTTGGCGATGGCGTCGTGGATGCCCGTCTGAATGATCAGCTCGGTCAGCGACAGCGCGCCCAGATCACCCAGGTCCGCAGCGGCATCGGCCTGGATGTAGGTGTTCAGCAGGTGACGCATGTCCGCCTCGAATGGCTTCGTGTCGAGCTCTTCGCCCGAGTGTTTCTTGATGGCGGCGCGGATTTCGGCGTAGAACTCCGCCTCACCTTTGATGGCTGCTGCTTCCGCGTCCGAATAGCCGGCCTCGGTCAGGTTCTGTGAGATGTCTGCAAAGGCCCGGGCGAACAAGGCCACCGCCTTGTAGAACGAAATGCGCAGCGCCTCGGTTTCGTCCAGCGCGCCGGCCTGGGCCGCATCACCGCAGAAGTAGCGCAGAAACTGTTCCACCTCTCGCGGCTGGGGTACAGGCTCGCACAGGTAGTGCAGCGCCTGGCGCGTGTCATCCAACTGAGCCTTGCCCTCTACCAGCCAGTTCTTCAGCTCGACGTTGTTGCCGCCGCCGGAGCCGCTGCCCTCATCGATGTCAAGCTCGTCCGAGCTGTACACGGCGATCGCCTGCTGCACGTCGCCAAACAGCTCCTTGAAGTCGACGATGTGGCCGTAGTCCTTGTCGTCACCGTCCAGCCGGTTGGTGCGGCAGATGGCCTGGAACAGGTTGTGGTCGCGCAGTTCGTTGTCGAGGTAGATGTAGGTGCAGCTTGGCGCGTCGAAGCCAGTGAGCAGCTTGCTCACCACGATCAGCAGCTTCAGGTTGGCGGGCTCTTCGATGAAGCGGCGCTTGGCCTCATCCTCGTAGGCTTTGGTCGTCTGGCCGTTCTTCAGAACATGCTGGGTGTAGGTGTCGAACTTGTAGCGCTCGTCGCTGTCGGGCGGCTCGCGCGAGATCGCGTTGTGGTTGGGCTCATACGAGGTGATGACGCCACAGCAGGGACCAAACCCCGTGTTCTGGAACAGACGGAAGTAGTGGCAGGCGTCGTAGATCGAAGCCGCCACCAGGATGGCCGTTCCGCGGTCGTTGCTCAGCCTGGGTTTGAGGCTGAAGTCCTCGATGATGTTGGCGATGATGCGCTGCTTGCGTTCGCCAGCGCTCATCAGCTTTTCCAGCGTGGCCCAGCGGCCGCGCAGCACCGACTTCTGGTAACGGTTCAGGTTCTTGGTCTTCTGCTCGAACCAGGCGTCGATCTTCTCCGGCGTCAGCAATTGCTGCGGCACATCGCGCGCTTCGTACTTCAGGTCCAGCACCACCTTGTCGGCCACCGCCTGGTGGAACTTGTAGGTGTGGATGTAGGTGCCGAACACGTCGCGCGTCATCTGTTTGTCGCGCCTCAGCAGCGGCGTGCCGGTGAAGCCGATGAACACGGCGTCTGGCAGCCAGCGCTTCATCTGCTTGTTCATGTCGCCGCCCTGGGTGCGGTGGCACTCGTCCACGAACACATAGAAGCGCCCCTGCACCGGTGGCGGCGGGCCTTTCAAATCGGCCGCGTCGAACTTGTGGATCAGCGCGCACAGCAGCCGCGGCGTCGCCGCCCCAAGCTTCTCGACGAAGTCGGCCCGCGAGGTGATGCGCGGCGACGGCGAATCGGCGCCGATCACCCCGGCATTGCGCATCACGCCCACGATCTGTTTGTCCAGCTCGTCGCGGTCGGTGATGACCAGGATGCGGGCGTCGGGGTCGTGCTCCAACAGCCACTTGGCGATCAGCACCATCAGGATGCTCTTGCCGCTGCCCTGGGTGTGCCAGATGACGCCCCCCTCGAAGCGGGTGATTCTTTCCTGTGCGGCCTTGACGCCAAAGAACTGGTGTGGCCGGGGCACCTTCTTGTGGCCAGCGTCAAAGATGATGAAGTTGCGGATCAGATCGAGCAGCCGAGCCTTGTCGCACAGTTGCGTCAGCGGCCTGTCCAACAAGTCCCCGGCCGCTGGCACGGCGGCGGCGGGGTGCTCGTCCTTCCACGCGACGAAGAACTGCTCCGGTGTGCCGGTGGTGCCGTAGCGC